>JBGPXY010000008.1:0-31748 GCA_041492985.1 Candidatus Eiseniibacteriota bacterium | reverse complement strand
GTTGCCGATCGCCACGCGCTGCCCCTCGAGCGAGAAGTCGTCGAAGCCGCGCAGCGTCGAGTAGCCGCCCAGGAAGAAGGTGCGGGGATCGCGCCCGGCGCTGTATCCGCCGAGGCCTCGCACCGCGAACGTGTAGCCGTGGGTCAGGTCCCAGTAGTGCCTCAGGTCCGCGGTCACCGTGTGGTACGAGAGGCCGTTCGCGAACACCCCGAGCGACGGAGCGTAGGTGAGGTTGTAGCGATGTCCGTTCACCGGCCCGAAGTAACCGTAGAGCGCATTGTCGCCCACCAGCGAGAGCGAAGGCGAGGTCACCGACTGGAACTTGCGCTCCTGGAGCGTCCCGAAGAGCGGGTCGTAGAAGCGGAGCTCGGCGAACAGCTGCGTGAAGCTGAACTCCGCGCGCCGGAATCGATCGAACGGGTAGGAGGCGTTGAGGAGCGCCCCGAACGTCCGCTCCGAGAACAGCCGCGGGCTCCCGAGCGCGTCGCCCAGGCTGGTCACCCGCGAGGAGTAGTAGTTCTTGAAGTGGAAGAGCCCGCCCCCGAAATCCCAGCGTCGGGGAAGGTAATTATAGAGGACCAGCGCGTTGGTCTCCTGGAGCGAGGAGCTGAAGACGTCGCTGGCGATGTAGAGGCTCCGATCGCCGAGGAAGTCGCTGAACAGGAACTGGGTGCTGCCGATGAGCCCGAAGCTCGACGCGGCGTAGAATCCACCCCCCGCGAAATCGGGGGCGAGCCGCACCTTGTATCGCGCGGGGGGCTGATCGAGGACCGAATCGGGCAGCGCGAAGGGACCGCCGCGCTCGACCAGCGGCGTGCGCTCGATCAGCCGCGGCACCGTGTCACGCATCGCCGGATAGGGGTGGTACCGGCCACCACTCCAGGGCGGCGGCTCGAACGGCCGGTCCTCCCCGGTTCGGGTGGTGTCCGCGTGCCCGCCCATCGTCACCGGTCCCTCGTCGAACGCGCCCCGGGTGCGCAGGGTGTCGGTCGCGGTGGTGAGCGACTCGGGCCAGGCGCCGGCGAGCGCTCCGAGCGTGGGCGTCGTCATCGTATCGTGCTCGGCCTCCCGCGCGGCGGTCGCGAGGCTCACGACCGCCTGCGGGGACTGCTGCCGCAGGCGGGCGATCACCGCGTCGAGCGAGATCGGCTCCTTGACCGCGAACACGTCGAAGCCGCCCCGGTTGAACGCCGAGAACACCAGCCGGTCGTTCTCGCGCGACCACGACAGGCTGCTCACGCCGCCCAGCACGTCGGTCAGCTGGGTGATCGAGCTGTCCGCCACATCGTAGAGGCAGATGTTGGGCGTGCCGCTGCGGTCGGTGATGAACGCCAGCTTGCGGCCATCGGGCGACCACACCGGGCAGTGATCGTCCCCGTGCGTGTCGAGCACGCTCGTGATCTGGCCGCTCGCGACCTCCAACTGGTACAGCCCGTAGGTGCCGAACCCGCGCTCGAGTCTCCGGGGATGCAGCACCACCGGCGCGCCACGGTCGGACGAGAACGTGATCCGGCGCCCATCCGGGCTCCACGCCGGTTCCTTCTCGTCCCAGGTGTCGTCGGTGAGACGCGTCACCGCGCCCGTGCCGGAGTCGACCAGCCACAGGTCCGAGCGCCCGTCCTTGACCGCGACCACGACCAGCGAGTCGGAGACGGGTGACCACGCCGGGTAGTAGAGCGCGTCCGCGTCGAACTCCAGGCGCTTCACGATCGACCCCTTCGTGGCCGAGACCAGGTAGAGGACGTCCCGTCCCGCGGACTTCGCGGTGAGGCCGATGGTGGTCCCGTCGGGCGACCACGTGAGCGCGCTGCGGAACGACGGGATGCTCTCGAACTTGACGTTGCGCTCGCCGCGGATGACGCGACGCATGACCTTCCCGTCCAGGGCCGACATCAGGTAGACGTCGGTGTACTGCCTCCGGTCCGAGAAGTAGGCGATCCGGTCCCCCTGGGGCGAGACTGCGGGCGAGGTGTTCAGGCTGCTCTCGTCCTTGCGGTGGTCGGTGAGCCGGCGCGCGAACTCCTCCGGGTTCTCCTTGGTCGCCACGGTCGGCCAGTAGGTCTTGCGCAGCCAGGCCCGCCATTGCTCGTCGAAGCGCTCGACCGAGATCCCCATGCTCCGCTGGAACGCCCGGTCGAAGTTGCGCGAGGAGCGGATGCGCTGGAACAGGTCCCGCAGGCGGTCCTCGCCATGCCGGTCCACCAGGTAGGCGAGCGCCGACTGGCCCTGCTTGTAGACCAGGTAACCGCCCGCGTACTGGAGCGGGGCCAGGTACCCGGCCACCGAGCCGTCGCGCAGGAACATCTCGGCGTTGGATTCCATGCCGAGCGAGTAGTACTCAGCCAGTCCCTCGGCGAACCACAACGGCACCGAGAAGAACCCCTGACGGGCGATCAGCGAGGCCGCCGATCCGCCGTAGAGCATGTCGAACATGTAGGCGTGGGTCAGCTCGTGCACGACCACGTGGCGGAGGTCTTCGTACGAGCCGGTGAAGGGGAGCACCACGCGGTTGCGCAGCACCTCCGTGAACCCGCCGGTACCCGCGTCGATCAGCTCCGGGGTGACGTTGGTCTGGGCGAAGTCGTTGTGTGAACCGTAGAGGATGATCGGCACGCGTCGGCCGAGCGTATGGCCCATGCGCACGCTCAGCATCGCGTTGGTCTTCTCGGCCAGGTCGAGGGTGCGGCGCGCGAGGCTGTCGAGACCGGTATAGAAGTAGATCTCGAAATGATCCGAGGTGATCGAGCGCCACTCGTAGCGGCGGTACTGCACCTTGTTCTGGCCGAAATACTGCGCCGCGGCCCCCCGGGGAAGGGCCACGGTGATCACCAGGGCCAGCGCGAACCAGGCGACGCGCCTCGACATGCTCATGCGGATCATCCTTTCCTCGTGTCCGGCCTTCGCGGTCGACGCCCGGGAGCGTGGCTCCCCCTTGGGATACGCCCACCCCCCGGTCCCGGTTCGCACATTCTAACCCACACGCGGCCGACCGACGGCCCCCCACCCGGGCCGCCCGCCCGGTCGGGGCTCCATGAGGCATCCGGGCCGATGCTCAGTACTCCCACCTGGCCTTCAGATTGACGTTGAACTCGGGGGCCGCGGGCGACACGGTCGAGGTGCTGGTCAGCGCGCGTCGCTGGGTGAGCTCGCTGGTGACGTAGAAGAAGCGGTTGATCCGGAACTCGGCGGCGACGTCCCGCTCGAACGGGGTGCTGGTCACGTTGGTGGTCGGCCGTCCGAACCCGGGAACATATTGCCGCACCCGGACGTTGATCTGGGGGGTCAGCGGGACGGTGGCGCCGATCACGATCTCGCCCTCTCCCAGCACACCACCCGATTCGCGCGCCACCTCCCAGTCGGTGAGGTAGCCTTGGAAGACCCGCGACAGGTCGGCCGAGAGCTGTCGATTCAGGTTCCGCGTCACCCAGCTGTCCGCGAAGCCCACCCCCGCCGCCCGGGTCTCGCTCTGCACCGGGCCGTAGGTGAGGGCCTTGAGGATCTGCGCCTCGCCGGCCCCGCTCTCGCTCGTGAACTCCATCACCGGTTCATTCGCCCTCCCGGTGATGGTGACGGTGATGTTCTGCGATCCGGTCACCGTGCTCTGGCCCTGGGCGGGTTCTTCGACGTACCGGTTCGGCAGCCGGGTCACGGCGACGATGTCGAGCTTCGGGTTGACGCCGCCGACGTTGTCGAAGGTGAGGTTGACCCGGTCCATCGTGAACTTGCTGCTCAGGTAGTAGTACGTGCCCCTCAGGGCCGACATGTCGCCGAAGATGATCAGCGAGTCCCGCGTCTGGTCCAGGTGCAGGTCGGCGCTGAACTCGATGTCCGCGTCCGAGGGCTTCCAGCGCAGGTTGTCGGTGGCGTTGAGCTGGATGCTGTAGAGCCAGTAGAGGGGCTGCGTCGCCGCCGCCACCTGCTCCACCTGGCTCTGGTTGGCGAAGTCGAAGAGCACGGCCGCGCGTCGCAGCTCGGCGCTTCCGACCACGAGCGGAAGCGTGACGCCGTGCTGCCGGGGCGCGGGGGTGACCACGAAATCGCCATCGAAGAGCGCCGCGTACACCCCCGACTCGAGCGCCGTGAAGTCCCTCAGCTGGAGATCGAACCGGTAGTCGTCGAGCGTCAGAGCCTTGAGCTTCACCGTCCCGTGCGCGTTCACGAGGCCCGGGGCTCCCTGCCGTGTGCGCTGGCGCGCCCTCAGCGAATCCAGCGTGATGAGGGAGTCCGAGAGCGTCAGGTTCGCCCGCAGCCCCTCGAGCTCCTCCTCGCGCCCGGCCATCCGGACCCGTCCGTCGCGCACGCGCGAGGTGCCGGCGAGCCTCGGGTGGCGGGCGGTGCCCCCGAGCCGCGCGCTGAGGTCGAACTTGCCCGCCGCCGAGCCGATCTGCGGCACGAACACGGGGATCAGCGCCAGATCGCCGTCGGGGATCTCGACCCGCCAGTCCATCGGCGCCTCCGGCACCACGGGACGCCGGCCCAGCGCCAGGATCAGAGGCATCGACCCGCTCACCGTCGACACCACGCCGCCGCGCGTCATCCGGAACTCGGGCACATCCAGCCGTCGGTCCTGGTAACGACCGTGCGCCGCCGCCGCGTCGATGCGGTAGTCGCCCCAGGCGAGCGGGGTGGCCTCCGCGTTCCATCCCAGGGTCGGCTCCCCGGGACGCCCGCTGATCTCGAGCGCGCCGCTCACGCGCCCCTTCCACCCGCGGGCCGCCGGCACCATGTTCTCGAGGCTGTCGAGCGGCATCTTGTCGAGCCGGAGGATCCCGTCCCAGCGCGAGGCATCGGCCATCCAGCGCAGCACCCCGGGTCCGGTGAGCGTGTCGGGCCAGGCGCGGGCGGTGCCGCTCACCTCACCGGCGAGCGAGACCGTGCCGCCATCCAGCCCTGCGCGCAGCTCTCGCACCTGGAATCGGCCCGGACCGCCACCCGCCACGATCCGCAACGAATCGGCGGCGTGGCCCTGCGTACCGGGCTGGCGGCAGCGTCCGGTGAACTCCCAGCGCGGATCGCCCGCGACCCCGGTCACGCGCAGGACGGCGTCCCCCCGGCCCGCGAGCTCCCATTCCCGTGGGAATCCGAGGCGCCCCAGGTCCAGCCGCGTCGCGCGGGCGGTCCAATCGTATCCGCCACCGGGGCCGGCCCAGCGGCCCTCCATGACCAGCCGCGCCTCGCCGTCGCTGGCGATCAGCCGGTCGAAGTTCACGCCGCGCGGGTCGCCCGAGAGCCGCATCGGCGGGTCCGCCGTCCAATGGAACTGGGAGCTCGTCACCGTGGCGGTGTCGGCGCTCATCCGCCAGCCCTCGTGATCCCAGTCGGCGCGTCCGTCCAGGGCCATCACCGTGTCGCCGGCCGCGACCGAGAGCCGCGGCAGATCGACCGTGCGATCGCCGACGTGGATCGGCACGCCGGCGCTGTCCCAGTGGACGGTCAGGAAGAACAGGTCCTCGAGGCGCAGGTTCGCCATGAGATCGGGCACCGGCAGGAGCGCCCCTCGCATCTCGCTCATGCGCCAGCGGGCGGTGTGGATGCCGAGCCAGTCGCTCACCCCGCCCTCGAGCGTGCCCGTGACCCGCAGGCCGCCGTGGTGACTCTCCGCCGTGCCGCGCCCGGTGGCGAGCGTGCCGCGGATGCCGCTCGCCCGGCCATCGGGCCACTCGTCGAGCGGGAAGCGGGTGATGGAGTAGTCGCCGCGCCAGCCGGTCGAGTCCGTGCGGGCGCGCAGCGTCATGACGCCCCCGCGTCGCAGCGCCAGCACCGAGAACGTGTCGGGCGCGTCCGGGACGAAATCGACGCTCACCGTGCCGCTGTCGGCGTGCCATCCGGTCCACTCGCTCGCGACGAGGCGTGCCGCCAGCCGCGCGTGCTTGATGCCGCGGGTGTCGACGCTGTAGCGGAACTGGCCATTGAGATCCCCGGGCGGCCAGTGGTCGATGCCGATCACCGACCAGCGTGAGGGGTCGCCCTTGCGCACCGAGGCGGCGATCTCCCAGCCCTGCTTGGTCCAGGTGACGGCCCCGTCCAGGTCTCCCGCGGGCGTGTGGCCGACCAGCGGATCGACCCGCAGCCGCCGATCACGCCAGGCGAATCCGCCGCGAGCGTCGGCCGCGAGACTGTCCCAGACGCCGGCCAGATTGAACCGACCCTGGATCGCGCGTCCGCCCTGGGCGTCGATGACGCCGTGCCCTTCTCCCGACACGTCGAGGTCGCTGCGCTGGAAGACGCGCGCGAGCCAGCGCCAGCGGACTCGATCCAGGTCGATGTGGCCGTTCGCTCGATCCTCGCCGGGCTTCCAGGTCAACCGGCCTCGCAAGCCCAGATCGGGCGTGCGCAGCTCGGTGACTCGAACGCGCCCGCTGTCGCCTCCGGTGTACTCGAACGCGCAGCGCTGGAGGACGCTGCCGTAAGGGCCGAGCGTCCAGCGCAGCGAGCGCACGTCCAGCCGGGTCGGGCGTCCGGCCGTGGCCAGCGCGTCCAGCTCGAGTCCCGCGACCTGGCCGGTCGAATCCGGGGTGTGGAACGCGCCCTCATGGATCCGCACCACGAAGTCGAGCGCTCGCGCCGGGCGGCTCGAAGCCACAGGCTTCCACAGCGGCAGCCGGAGCTTCCCGTCCGCGCCGCGCCCGAGGCGGATGACCGGTCGATCGATGTCGACCACGATCGGCCCGCGCCCGCCGCTCAACAGCGACCACGCCGGGTACCGCAACCGCATCGAGGCCGCCTCCAGCACCGGCGGCCCGCTGCCGTCGCGGAAGCGGATCCGCGGGCTGAGGACCCGGAGCCCGGAGAGCGGGTTGCCCTTGATGTCGGTGAGCTCGAGCACCACGTCGCTGCGGGTCGCCAGCGTCTGGTTGATGACCAGGGCCAGTTCCTGCGCGGCCCACTCGGTCCGATTCGCCACGTAGAGGATCGCCGTGACGATCAGCACCACGATCAGCCCGAACAGCGAGACGATCACGAGCCTCGTCAGCTTGCCGACCGTCCAGCGGATCGGCTGCGGGACGTGCTCGACCACCTCCTCGATCTCGTGGCGGATCTCCTCGCCGAGCCCATGGTGGTGCTCGTGCCCCGGCGGGGGTTCCGGGGTCTCGGGACCGGGGGCGTTCGGATCTGAGGGGTCGCGCGGCTCGCTCATCGCCGGCTCCTAGAACGATGGTCCGATGGCGAACTGCGGCTTGGCGACCAGCCACCGCGCCGCCCCGGTGTCGGGATCGGGGAACGGTCTCAGGCTCCATGTGATGTCGAACCGAACGGGTCCGATCGGCAGGTTGATGCGCGGCCCGATCCCGACCACGTAGCGGACGTCGTTGGGCTGCAGCGGCTCGTGATTCACCTTCGGGGTGAAGTCGCGCGCCTTGATGTACGACGGCCGCGCCCAGACATTCCCGGCGTCGATGAACAGCTCGATGCCGAAGGGCCCCGCGATCGGGATCCGCAGCTCCGCGTTGGCCTGCAGCAGCGCCAGCCCGCCCGATGGCGGTATCGAGTTCTCGCTGAACCCGCGGATCGAGTTGACCCCGCCGGCGCGGAAACGGTCGTTCAGGGGCACTCGTGCCACCGTGCTGTCCACCGGGCCCTCGATCGAGAACGCCGGCGCGCTGCCGGTGGGCTTGATCGTCCCCGCCCGGATCCGGGTCGCGAACACCCAGCCGTTCCCGAACGGGGTGTACCAGGAGGAGACGAACGACAGCTTACGGAAGCTGCTGGTCCCTTTGAAGGGACCGCCCGCCACCTCGGCGGTGATCGCCTGCACCGAGCCGCGGGTGGCGTTGAGCGGATTGTCGCGGAAGTCACGCACGCCGCCGAGGGCGACACTGTGGGTGTTGTAGCGACCGACCACGCTCAACTCGAGCGAGTCCTTGACCGCTGCGGCCAGCGTGTCGGCGAAGATGGTGAGGTTCTGGTGCACCCAGGCGTTGTTCTGGGTCAGGGTGACGCGGCTGTACCGGCTGAACTCGCGCCCGAGCTCCAACCGGATGCCCCGCGATTCCTGCTGCACCAGCCACCGTGGATCGGCGCGGTCGTCGCTGCGCTCGTAGGACGGGGTGAGGACCGCGCGGGTGCGGGTCCTCAGGAGCCAGGGTTCGAGGAGCGACAGCTCGGTGCGGCTCAGCAGGAACTTGCCGCTGCCGTTGAACGCCACACGGGTCGCCAGGGCGCCCTGGAAGCCGCGTCCGAACAGGTTGCGCTGACCCCATTCGCCCGTCGCGCGGAAGCGTTCGGCGCTGCCGCTGCCGATGCCGGCGTCGATCCAGTGCGGCTTGCGCTCGCGCACCCGCAGCTCGAAGTCCATCCGCGCCGGGATCGAGTCCACGATCGGGATCGGGGAGATCTGGACCTGGCTGAAGAGGCCGGTGTCGTAGAGCCGCTCGCCCGAGCGGATCATCCGCGAGCGCCGGTAGATGTCGTCTCGCTCGAGCAGCAATTCCCGCCGCACCAGCCGCTCGTTCACCCGCTCCTTCCCGGAGCTGTAGACGACCTCGCCGACCCGGTACTCGGGACCCTCCTGGACCGCGAAGTGGACCTGGGCGAGCAGCGAATCGGCCCCCTCGCCGCGTCGCCCGGTCGCCACGACGTGCGGGCGGTACCCGCGCTCCTGGTACAGCTCCGAGATCTTGAGCGTGTCCAGCTGGAGGACGAACGGGTCGAAGGGCTGGCCCGGCCGCGCCAGGAGTTTGCGGCGCAGCTGATCCTCCGGGTACACGTTCACCCCGCTGAAGGCGACCGCGGCCACCTTGGTGCGCTCGCCCTCCAGGATGAGGAACGTGACGGTCACCCGACTCGAATCGTTGGACGTCGTCAGCCGATAGCCGACGTGCGTGTCGAGGAACCCATGGTGGACGTAGCGGTCGCGGATGGCGAGCGTATCGGTGCGCAGGAAGTCGTTCCGCAGCGCCTGCTTCTCGCGCCACGGCCAGCGGGAGGGCGACCGCGTCTTCATCACCGAGCGCAGCTCGCCGTCGCCCACACGGCGCCGGCCCTCGAAGCGCACCGCGGCGACCGTCCTGAGCTCGCCCAGCAGATCCTCCTGGGCCCAGGCGGCCGACCCGGGACACCCGGCGGCGCCCGCGAGCACCAGGAACACCGTCGCCATCCCTCGCACGCCGCTAGGGCGGGTTCGGGGCAACCTTGCCCTCCTGGGGAGCCTTGTCGAGCGCACGCTGCCGCTGCAGCCAGCGCAGCGGGTCATTCGCCAGGATGAGGACGAAGAGCGTACCGATGACCGCCAGCCCGACCTTCTGGAAGCGGACGTACGCCCGGTAGGAGATCGCCTGGCCGCGCAGCGCCTGGAGCAGCGCCAACGTGATGTGACCGCCGTCCAGCACCGGGATGGGGAGCAGGTTGAACGCCATGATGGCGACGTTGATCATCGCCAGGAATTGAAGATAGGCATCGAGACCGCGCCGGGCCTGCTCGCTCGCCGCCTGGGCGATGAACATGGGACCGCCGAGATACTCGCGATAGTAGAGCGGCCGCGAGACGGTGAGCCACATGCCGCGATAGACGCTCACGACCAGATCACCGGTCGCCAGGAAGCCGAGCTGCATCGAGCGCAGAAGCGGATAACGCTCGACGTAGTTGCCCAGGCGCGGCGCTTCGATCCCGATGCGGCCGGTGTTGGAGCCGCCGACGCCCCCCGGGTCCACGGGGGTCACCGTGAGGTCGAACTCCTGCCCCGCCCGCCTCACCCGGAGCACGACCGGCTTGTCGGTCTGCGAGGCGATCGCCCGCGGCAGATCGGCCCAGACCTTCACCGGGATCCCGTTCACGGCCAGGATGCTGTCACGCTCCTTGAGACCGGCCTTGTATGCGGGCATCCCGGTCGTGACGTTGCCCACCACCGGCGGATCGGAGGGACGCTCGAGGCTCGCGAGGAACCCCTTCCTCATGGCGGCCGGGACGAGGATCGCGAAGCTCGAGTCCCCCCGGAGGGCGGCGTATTCGATGTCCTGCTTCTCGGGCTTGAGTCGTTCCGTGACGAAGATCGGGATCCAGCTCTTGATCGGCGTCCCGTCGACGGCGGTGATTCGGTCGCCCTCGCGCAGTCCGGCACGGAAGGCCGCGCTGGTGTCGGGCAACGCGCCGAGCACGTTGGGGTAGTCCGGATACGTCACGCCCACCAGACCGATGGTCATCATGACCAGGAACGCGGTCGCCAGATTCGCCGCCGGGCCCGCCGCGGCGATGAGCACACGGCCGAACCACGGGTGGGAGAGGAACTGCTCGTCGCCGCTGGGCATCGAGCCATCCTCGTCGGGACTGTCGCCGGCCATCGCGACGTAGCCACCCAGCGGGATCAGGGAGAGCCGGTACTCCGTCCCGCCGCGTGTGAACTTCGCCAGCGCGGGGCCGAAGCCGAGCGAGAACTTCAACACCTTGACGCCCCGCCACTTGGCCATCAGGAAATGGCCCAGCTCGTGAACGAAGATGACGAGCCCGAGCAGCACCAGACCCGGCAGGATCATGTTTGGGATCACCAGCAACTCCTTTGGCGGCCAAGCACTTGCGGAGGCTAACCTGCCCCGTTCCGGGGCGTCAAGCGAAGCGCGGTCGGGTGGGGCCAGGATCTTCGGGGATCATCGGCATCGCGCTGTCTCCCCTTCACGAGATGCCGTGCTCCGTCCGCGATGCCCGGGTGCGGCGCGTCTCGATGAGCATCCCCTGGTGACGGACGAGCGCGGCCCGATCCACCCAGGGACGCTCGTGCCAGAGGTGATAGACCGGCGCCGTGTAGCGGATCGAGAAACCCCTCACGCCGGCGTTCCGGAGTCGTTCGCCCAGCTCATTGTCCTCCAGTCCCCAACTGAACCGCTCGTCGTAGCCGCCGACCCGGACGATGTCGTCGGTCCAGGCCGACGAATTCCCACCCTTCCAGGGGGCGCGACGCGGTTGGATACGGTCCAACAGATGACCGATTGGACGCGGCAGCACATAGTGGGGTTTGTTCCCGCCCATCCGCTCGAAGTGACCCAGGTCCACGTCCTCGTCGCGCAGCCCCTCGGAGAGCTCGCGCGAGAGCCGCACCACGCCGCCGGCGACGAATCGGGCCGGACGACATTCCGCGAGATGGCGGGCGAGCAGGTCGCGGGCGGGCAGGCAATCGCCGTCGGTGAACAGCAGCCAGGTCGCGCCCAACGCGCGCGCCTTGACCACCGCCGCGTTCGCCACTCGACACTTGCCGAACCCCTCGCCGCGCTCGAGCCTCACGTGGGCGGCGCCCCAGCGCTCGACCACGCCGCGCGTGGTCGGTCCGCTGCCATCATCGGCCACCACCACCCACGCCGGCGCCACGCTCTGCCGCGACCACGCGCGCAGCGCCAGGTCGAGTGATCGCGGCTGCTCATAGGTCGAGATCACCACCGCGGCCCTCACGTCCAGGAGGACCTCCCGCTGCGAACCGCGTCAGGCCATCGCCGCGGCGGGCGGGCGCGGCGCTCGACCGCCGGCCACGGCCGTCGCGGGCTCATCGCCGACCGATGCACGCGCGCGCGACCTCGCGAGCCCGCCCGTCGACCGAACCGAGGTGAGCGAGCGAGGAGATCTGCTCGATGCGGTGCGACGCCATGACCTCGGCGATCACCTCCGGCACCCCGCCGAGCGTGAGCCGACCGGCGAGGAACGCCTCGACCGCGACCTCGTCCGCGGCGTTGAGGGCGCAGGGCGCGGTCCCTCCCGCCCGCCCGGCCGCCAGCGCCAGGTCGAATGCCGGGTGACGCCCCGGCACGATCGGCGCGAACGTCAGGCCGCCCAGCGTCCCGGGCGCGAGCGCGTCGATCGCTCCGCGCCAGTGCTCGGGCCATGAGAGGGCGAGCTGGATCGGCAGCCGCATGTCGGCCGCCGCCGCCTGCGCCACCATCGAGCCGTCTGTGAACGCCACGAGGGCGTGGATGCGGGTCTCAGGGTGGAGGACCGCGTCCAGTCGATCCCATCCCAGGTCGAAGAGCCAGTGCGCCTCGATGAGCTCGAGCCCCTTGTTGAAGAGCAGGGCCGAGTCCACCGTGATCCGCCGTCCCATCGCCCACACCGGATGCGCCAGCACCTCCTCGGGCGTGGCGCGTCGCCAGTCCGGGTGGTCCCGCAGCGCCCCACCCGAAGCGGTGAGCGTGAGCATCGCCACCTCCGCGGGCGGCCGGCCCCCCAGGCACTGCAGGGCGGCGCTGTGCTCGCTGTCTATCGGCACCAGCTCGCCGCCGCGGGCCAGTGCCGCGCGCACCAGCGGCCCGCCGATCACCAGCGTCTCCTTGTTCGCGAGCGCCAGCCTCAGGCCGCGCTCGAGGGTCGCCAGGGACGCCGGCAGTCCGTGCGCACCGACGATGCCGTTGACCACCACGTCCGCTTCGGTCTCGGCGACGAGGGATGCCGCCGCGCCCCGGCCGACGAACACCCGCGCGCCCGGCGAGGCCTGGGTGAGCCGCTCGCGCGCGGCAGCCGGATCGTCGGCGTGCTCGAGCGCGAGTGATCCGGGTGTCAGACGCCGCGCCTGCTCGCACAGTCGCTCGAGGGAGCGTCCCGCCGCGAGGCCCACGACCGCGAGTCGCTCCGGATGGGCCGAGGCCACCTCGAGGGTCTGCACCCCGATCGAGCCGGTCGAGCCCAGGACCACCAGCCGGCGCGTCGTCACGGCACGCCGAAGACGACGACCTGCAGGTAGTAGTAGACCAGCGGGGCGGCGAAGTAGAGGCTGTCGAACCGATCGAGCACGCCCCCGTGGCCGGGGATGAAGTCCGAGGAGTCGATGTGGGCCGCGTCGCGCTTGAGCAGCGACTCCACGAGATCGCCCACCTGGGCGAAGATGCCGACCAGCACGCCCAGGATCGCGGCGTCGTGGAGCGCGAGATACGGCGCGAACCAGCGCCGGGCGATGAACGCCGCCGCGACCGCGAACAGCAGACCCCCGAAGGCGCCCTCCACCGACTTGCGCGGCGAGATGCGTCGCAGGGGGCGATTGCGGCCGAACATCCGGCCCACGATGTAGGCGCCCGTGTCACAGCTCCAGGTCAGGAAGAATGCCAGCAGCACGAACGAGGCGCCCTCGGCGTAGCCGACCCCGACCTGCCAGGGCAGCTCGCGAAGCAGCACGAAGTGGGCGGAGAGCCAGCCCACGTAGAGCACCCCGAAGCTGGTGACGGCGATGTCCTCGACGCGCTGGCGCGCGTCGGGGCGGCGGAGCTCGAGCGCCAGCACCAGCAGGAGCACGCCCGTCATCAGCAGCCCCACGTGCGGCGTGAGCGGTCGGTAGGCGACCCACAGGAGCGCCAGCGCCGAGGCGACCCCGAGCGGCTGGAAGGGGTTGAGACCCCGCCCGCGCATCATCCGGTAGAACTCGGTGAGGCCGAGCGTCACCTCGATCGCGACGAACGCGCAGAAGGCGATCCCGCCCGAGCGCGCGAGCAGCACCAGCACCGGAAGGAACACGACACCGCTGGCGATGCGCAGCGCCAGCGCCCACTGCGACGGCGCCCGGCCCACCGCCGCCGGTGCGCCGCCTCCCGGCAAGGCGGGCACGGGCGCGGCGGAGGGGAGCGGCTCCTCCGGCACGCTCAATCCACCCGGCCGAAGCGCCGCTCGCGGCGCTGGAAGTCGGCCACCGCCTGATAGAGGTGGCGCTTGCGGAAATCGGGCCAGAGCGTCTCGGTGATCCACAGCTCGGTGTAGGCGAGCTGCCAGAGCATGAAGTTCGAGATCCGCATCTCGCCGCTGGTGCGGATGAGCAGGTCGGGGTCCGGAAGCCCGGCGGTATACAGGTGACGTCCGATGGTGGCTTCGTCGACGCGTCCCGCCGGAGGTCGCTCCGCGAGCAGCCGTCGCACGGCGTCGACGATCTCGGCCCGACCGCTGTAGGAGAGCGCCAGGTTGAGCAGCAGCCCGTCGCAGTTCCTCAGGTAGTCCTGGGTCTCCTCGATCGCCGCCAACACCTCGCGCGGCAGATCCGAGCTCCGGCCGATGGTCTGCAGCCGCACGTTGTTGTCGCGCAGCTCGCGGCGCTCGGAGCGGAGCGTCTGGCGCAGGATGGACATGAGCGCCTTGACCTCGCGCGCGGGGCGGTTCCAGTTCTCGGTCGAGAAGGTGTAGAGGGTCAACACCTCGACGCCGAGGGCGACGCAGCCCCTGACCGCCTCGCGCACCGATTCGCGCCCGGCGCGGTGCCCCATCAGGCGCGGCACGCCGCGGGCCTTCGCCCAGCGGCCATTGCCGTCCATGATGATCGCGATGTGGCGCGGCAGGTTGCCGTGCGCCTTCAGTTGCTCGGGGGTCAGCGTGCGGGTCGGCAACAGTCCTCCGAGTCCGATCGCCGTCGGGGTCAGACCTCCATGACTTCGGCGGTCTTCTTCTTCAGCAGCTCGTCGAGGAGGGCGATGTAGCGGTCGGTGAGCTTCTGGACATCGGCGATCAGGCGCTTGGCGTCGTCCTCCGCCAGCGTGCCGGCATCCTGCTGATGCTTGATGTCCTTGTTCACGTCGTGGCGCACCTGGCGCACGTGGACGCGTCCTTCCTCGGTCAGCTTGGCGACCACCTTCACCAGGTCCTTGCGGCGCTCCTCGGTGAGCGTCGGCAGGGGGACCCGCACCACCGTGCCGTCGTCGGTCGGGTTGAGGCCGAGATCGGCGAGCTGGATGGCGCGCGTGACCGCCTTGATCAGCCCCTTGTCCCACGGCTGGACGAGCAGCAGCCGCGGCTCCGGCGCGCTGACCGTGGCGACCTCCTTGAGCGACATCATCTGCCCGTAGGCATCCACCCGCACCGTGTCGAGCAGCCCCGGGCTCGCCTTGCCGCTGCGGATGCCCGACAGCTCACGGCGCGCCGCCTCGAGGGTCTTCTTCATCCGTTCTTCAGCGTCGGTCAGTATCTTGATCGTCATGGCTCAACGTTCTCCCACGCGAGTGCCCACCGCCTCGCCCTGAACCACCCGCAGCAGATTCCCCTTCACGCCCACATTGAAGACCACCAGCGGCAGACGATTGTCCATGCACAGCGAGACGGCGGTTGAATCCATCACCTTGAGACCGCGGTTGAGGATATCGAGATAGGTGATCTCGGGGAAGAACGTGGCCGTCTTGTCCTTCTCGGGATCGCCGCTGAAGACACCATCCACACGGGTGGCCTTCAGGATGACGTCGGCGCCGGTCTCGATCGCCCGCAGCGCCGCCGCGGTGTCGGTGGTGAAATACGGATTCCCGGTGCCGGCAGCGAGGATGACCACCCGGCCCTTCTCGAGGTGGCGCACCGCGCGCCGCCGGATGTAGGGCTCGCACACGCGCGCCATCTCGATCGCCGACATGACCCGCGTGTAGACACCCCGGCGCTCCAGGAAATGCTGGAGCGCCAGGCTGTTGATGACGGTGGCGAGCATGCCCATGTAGTCGGCCGCCACCCGGTCCATCCCGCGCGCGCTGGCGGCCAGGCCGCGGAAGATGTTGCCGCCGCCCAGCACCAGGCCGACCTGCACGCCCAGCGCATGGACGTCGCGGACCTCCTCCGCCAGCCCGTCGATGACCTGCTCGTTGATGCCGTGGCCGCCCTCGCCGGCGAGGATCTCGCCGCTGAGCTTGAGCAGGATGCGCTGGTAGCGCGCGGCCAAGGATCTATTCCTGGCCGAGCCGGAAGCGCGCGAAGCGACGCACGACGATGTTCTCCCCCGTCTTCGTGATCGCGTCCTGGACGATGTCGGCCACCGTCCGCTTGTCGTCACGGATGTAGGGCTGGTCGAGCAGGCAGATCTCAGAGAAGAACTTGTTCAACTTGCCGTCGATGATCTTCTCGACGATGGCGGCCGGCTTGCCCTGGCTCTCCACCTGGGCCGCCAGGATCCCCCGCTCGCGCGCCACGCGCTCGGCCGGGACCTCCTCGCGGCGTACGTACTCCGCGCCCGCCGCGGCGACCTGCATGGCGATGTTACGCACCAGGTCCCCGAACTCGTCGGTGCGTGAGACGAAGTCGGTCTCGCAGTTCACCTCGATGAGCACCCCCACCCGGTTCCCCGGATGGATGTAGGTGTCGACGCGACCTTCGTTGGCGGTCCGTCCGCTGCGCTGCTCGGCCTTCACCGCGCCGCGCTTGCGCAGCGCGTCGATCGCCTTGTCGACGTCGCCGCCGCTCTCGGCCAGCGCCTTCTTGCACTCCATCATCCCCGCCCCGGTCATCTCCCGGAGCTGTTTGACCTGATCCGCGGTGATCGGCATGGCACTCCCTAGGACGTGTTGGAACGCCCGCTCGCGCATCCACGCACGGGCGGGCGGTCGTGTACTGGGTCGAACGACTAGCGGACGGTCGCGGTGGGCGCCGCCTCGCTCTCGCCTTCGACGCCCTCACCCCCGAACGAGACCGTCTCCTGATCGCGGCCCTCGAGCGCGGTCGCGCGCGCGTTCACCACGGTGTCGGCCACCAGGCCCGCGAACAGCCGCAGGGCCCGGATCGCGTCGTCGTTGCCCGGGATGGGAAAGTCGATGGCGTTGGGATCGCAGTTGGTATCGACGACGCCGACGATCGGGATCCCGAGCCGGTTGGCCTCCGCGACCGCGATCTTCTCCTTCTTCGTGTCGATGATGAACACCAGGGCCGGCAGGCCCGGCATCTCCTTGATGCCCGCGAAGGCGAACTCCAGCCGCGTGCGCTCACGTGTCAGGCGCGCGACTTCCTTCTTGGCGAGCTTCTCGAAGGTGCCGTCGGCCGCCATACGGTCGAGGTCCTTGAGCCGCTTGACGCTGGTGCGGATGGTCTTGAAGTTGGTGAGCATGCCACCCAGCCAGCGCTCGGTGACGTAGAACATGCCGCAGCGGGTCGCTTCCTCGGCCACCACCTGCTTGGCCTGTTTCTTGGTCGCCACCCACAGGATGGTGCCACCGCCGCGCACGGCCTTCTCGATCGCCGCGCGCGCATCCTGGATGCACTTGATCGTCTTCTGCAGGTCGATGATGTAGATCCCGTTGCGCTCCATGAAGATGTATTTCTTCATCTGTGGATTCCAGCGCCGGGTCTGATGCCCGAAGTGGACACCCGCTTCGAGCAGGTCCTTCATGCCGATCTCGGCCACCGCGTTCCTCCTCTGGGGTTGGTTCCTCCGCCCCGTCCGTCGACTGCGGCGCCGTCCCCGCCGGTGTTGAGGGCGGGACCCCGGGCGCCTGCGTCGGGGCGTGTGTGATGTCGCTCGGCGGGTCTAGCGCTTGCTGAACTGGAAACGCTTGCGGGCGCCGGGCTGCCCGTACTTCTTCCGCTCCTTCATGCGCGAATCGCGGGTCAGCAGGCCCTCACGGCCCAGCAGCCCACGCAGCGACTCGTCCTGATTCACCAGCGCACGCGCGATCGCCATGCGCACCGCACCCGCCTGCCCGCTCAGTCCCCCGCCGTGCACGCGGGCGATGATGTCGAACTTGCCCGTGAGGTTGGTCACGGTCAGCGCGTGCAGCGCGTGCTTGGCGAGCGTCTCGCGCGTCAGGTACTCGACGGGCGTGCGATCGTTGATGGTGATCTTGCCGGCGCCAGGGAGCAGGCGCACACGCGCCACCGCTTCCTTCCGTCGGCCGGTGCGCGGCTTGCTGGTCGTCGTCATGAGTCTCCTCGGCGTCCGCCTCAGTCCTTCAGCTGCCAGACGGTGGGCTGCTGAGCCTCGTGCGGATGCTCGGCGCCCCCGTACACCTTGAGCTTCTTCATCATCGCCCGGCCAAGCGTGGTCTTCGGCATCATGCCGCGCACCGCCTGCGTGATCAGCCGATCCGGGTGCTTCTCCATCGTCTCGCGGATCGTCACCCAGTGCGCGCCGCCCGGATACATGGTGTGGCGGAACCACTTCTTGTCCGCCCCCTTGGTGCCGGTCAGCGCCACCTTCGACGCGTTGATCACGACGACGTGGTCGCCGGTATCGATGTGCGGGGTGTAGATGGGCTTGTGCTTGCCCTTCAACACCGTCGCCACCTGGCTCGCGAGCCGTCCCAGCGTCTTGCCGGTGGCGTCCACCAGGAGCCACTGGCGCTGGATCTCGGCCGGACGGGCCGTGTAGGTCTTCATGCCTTCCTCCGTCGGGACGCCACCCGGGACGTTCACGGGCACGTCGAAGCACGGCACCGCTGCCTGGAGCCCGGAGGCGCCGCAGGAGCCCGCCGCTATCCTCTTGAAACGCGGCACGCTAGCACCTGGCGCGCGAGGCTGTCAAGGTCGCGCCCCTCGCACGGCCCAGCAGCGGGGAGACCGCGCTCCAACGCGCCGTCGGACCAGACCACCGGCGGACGGCCCGGCCGCCCCCGTCACTCGAAATCGAGCAGCAGCTGCCGCAAGCGCGCGAGCGGCAGCCCGACCACCGTGGTGTGATCGCCCTCGAGGCGACGGACGAACTGGGCCGCCAGACCCTGCAGTCCGTAGGCGCCCGCCTTGTCCAGCGGCTCGCCGGTCCGGACGTAGGCCGCGATGTCCTCGGGCTCCATCCGGGCGAACTGGACCTTCGTGCACTCGGCCGCGGTGCGGGCCTCGCGGTCGCGGACCACCGCCAGCCCGGTCCATACCTCGTGGGTGCGCCCATGCAACCGCTGCAGCATCGCCGAGGCGTCCGCGGCATCGCGCGGCTTCCCGAGCCTGACTCCCCGCAGCACGACCACGGTATCGGCGCCGATGACGACCCGGCCCGGCCGGCGGGCGGCGACCCGTCGCGCTTTCTCGAGCGCCAGCGCGCGCACCCCATGCCTCGGCTCGGCCTCGCCCGGCCAATCCCGATCGGGACCCGGATCGACGACGGTGAAGACCGCGCCGACCTGTCGCAGCAGCGCCACCCGCCGGGGCGACGCCGAGGCCAGCACCAGTGCCGCGGTCCCGCGCCAGAACAGCGGCTCGCGCTTCAAGCGTCCTCCCCCGCGTCCGCGGGCGGCGCGGGCCCGGCGCCGGCGTCGCCGGTCGCCGGAGTCTCGATCATCAGCGTCACCGGGCCGTCGTTCACCGACTCCACCGCCATGTGCGCCCGGAACACGCCGCGCTCCACCCCCACGCCTTCGCCCACGAGCGCGGCGCAGAAGCGCTCGAACAGCGGCTCGGCGTCGTCGGGGCGCGCGGCGGCCAGGAACTCGGGACGCCGGCCGCGCCGCACGTCTCCGTAGAGGGTGAACTGCGGCACCACCAGCACCCGGCCGCCCGCCGCCGCCAGGTCCCGGTTCATCTGTCCCGCGTCGTCGGCGAACACCCGCAGCCCGGCGACCTTGCGTGCGAGCCAGTCGGCGTCGACGGGGCGGTCGCCGTGGGTGGCGCCGAGGAGCACCAGCAAACCGCGCTCGATCGCGCCGGTCACGCGGCCCTCGACGCTCACCTGCGCGCGCGTGACGCGCTGCACTAGGGCCCTCACGCGCGCCCGCCCCGGTCGCGCGCGAGCGACGGTCGCGGGGACCGCTTCACTCGCCACCGCTCGCCTTGCGCGGCGGCGCGGCGGTCTTGACGAAGCGCTGCCGTCGATCGACGCGCGTGACCCCCTTCACCTTGCGGATGGCCGCGATCAGCTCCTGCAGCTTGGCGAGGTGGGGCACCTCGACGACGAACACCCCGCGTGCGGTCTGGTCCTCGCTCGCCATGCCCGCGGTGCGGATGTTCACCTGGGCCGCGGCGATCGCCTTGGCGATGTCCGCCAGCAGCGAGGAACGGTCCTGACCGTAGACGACCAGCCGCACCGGGAAGGTCTCACCGCGGCCGGCATCCCATTCGACGGTCACCTTGCGCTCGCGAGGCACGCGGTCGTCGAAGGTGTTCGGACAGTCCTGGCGATGCACGGACACGCCACGACCCTGCGTGACGATGCCGATCACGCGGTCGCCCGGCACCGGCTGGCAGCAACGCGCGAAGTGGAGCATGACGTTGTCGAGCCCCTGGATGCGGATACCGCCCGTGGGCGGGCGGCCGATGCCGAGCGCTTCCAGCGGCCCCTTGGCGAGGCGCTCGGCGAAGGTCTCCTTCGCGGGTGTGAGCTTGTGCAGCACCGTGACCACCGAGAGCGAGCCTTCGGCGAAGCGTGCGTACATCTGGTCGAGATCGCTGCAGCCGAGTCCCAGGGCGATCTCGGCCAGCTCCTTCTCGTCCACCTTGAGCCGCAGGTGCTTGAGCTCGCGCTCCATCATCTCGCGGCCCAGAGACACGCTATCGGTGAGGCGCTCCTGGCGGAGCCAGTGGCGGATCTTGCTGCGTGCGCCGGCGGTGCGCGCGATCTTGAGCCAGTCGGCGTGGGGCTGGGCCTGCGGCGAGGTGACGATCTCGACCGTGTCGCCGTTGCGCAGCTGGTACCGGAGCGGCACCAGCTCACCGTTCACGCGCGCGCCCACGGTGTGCTGGCCGACCTGGGTGTGGATGAGGAAGGCGAAGTCGAGAGGGGTCGATCCTTTGGCCAGGCGCTTCAGCTCACGCCGGGGCGTATAGACGTACACCTCCTCCTGGTACAGGGCGGTGCGCAGGAAGTCCATGTATTCGTCGTCGCTGGCGGTGTTCTGCCAGTCCGCGGTCTGCGCCACGAAGCCGCCGAGCTTGGCGTCCAGCTCCTCGTCCACCCGGCCGCCCTGCTTGTAGACGTAGTGCGCGGCGATCCCGGTCTCCGCCGTGCGGTGCATGTCGCGGGTGCGGATCTGCACCTCCACCATCTCCCCGTTCGCCGCGAGGACGGTGGTGTGGAGGGACTGGTACATGTTGCTCTTGGGCGTGGCGATGTAGTCCTTGAACCGGTCGCCCACCGGCTCTAGCAGGTCGTGCACCACCCCGAGCGCCCGGTAGCAGTCGTTGCGCGTGTGGACGACGATGCGCAGGCCGAACAGGTCGTAGATGTCCTCGAGCGACCGGCCGGCGCGCATCTTCTGGTAGATGGAGTAGAAGTGCTTGGGTCGCCCCGAGACCTCGGCCTTGATGCCGGCGGAGCGCAGGCCGTCCTGGAGCTGTTGGCGCACCTCGGCCAGGAACGCATCGCGCTCCTCGCGCCGCGCCTGGATCCGTTGCGCGAGTTCCTGGTAGGCGACCGGGTCGAGGGTCTTGAGGGCCAGGTCCTCGAGTTCGCGCTTGATCCCCGCCATGCCGAGCCGGTGTGCGAGCGGGGCGTAGATGTCACGGGTCTCCCCCGCGATCCGCTGCCCCTTCTCCGGGCGCAGGTACTCGATGGTGCGCATGTTGTGGAGGCGGTCGGCCAGCTTGATGAAGATGACACGCAGGTCGCGCGACATGGACAGCAGCATCTTGCGGAAGTTCTCGGCCTGCGCCGCCTCGCGGCTGTCGAAATGGAGACCCGACAGCTTGGTCACGCCCTCGACCAGACCCGCCACCTCCTTGCCGAAGCGCTTCTCGAGATCGGCGGGCGTGATGGCGGTGTCCTCGACCACGTCGTGGAGCAGGGCGGCGCAGGCGAGCGTCGTGTCGAGGCGGGTCTCCAGCAGGTCGAGCAGGATCCGGCACACTTCGACCGCGTGCGAGATGAACGGCTGTCCGGACTCGCGCCGCTGATCGCCATGGGCCTGGTCGGCGAAGTCGAACGCGGCCGCGACCCGATCGCGGTCCACCTTCTGCGCGCGCTCCTCGAGCTCGGCGAGCAGCGCGGCGCGCAGCTCGGGATGGGCACTGGCGCCGGTCACGGCAGCTGGATGCCCTTGAGCTTCAGCTGGACGCGCGAGACGCCGTTCCATTCGTTGAGCGTCGGCACGAAGGCGAGCGCGCACAGGCCGGAGCGGCGGACCGCGTCCGCCTGGCCGCCGAGCCCGAAGCCGATCGCTTCCGCACTACCGCTGCCGTCGCGCACCGTCAGCCGAAGGTGCTTGCCGCCGCCGACCACCGACACCGCGCCGACCTCCGCGCGGGCGACGCGGAAGACCGGCTCCGGATTGCCGAGCCCGTGGGGCGCGAGGCGTTCGATCCACTCCACCAGCGGTGCATCGCATTCCGAGAGCGTGACATCGGCGTCGAGCTCGAGGCGACGCACGAAATCCCCCGGCTTCGCCCGCTCGCGCACCAGCCGCTCGAACCGTTCCCGCAGCTCGGGCAGCCGCGCGCGCGCCACCGTCACTCCGGCCGCGAGCGCATGCCCTCCGTAGGCCTCCAGCAGGTCGCCGCAGCCGTCCAGCACGCGCGTCAGGTCGAGTCCCGAGAGACTGCGTCCCGAGCCCCGCCCGCGGTCGCCCTCCAGCGCCACCAGCAGCGTCGGGCGCTGGAACCGCTCGACCATCCGCGAGGCGACGATGCCCAGCACGCCGGGGTGCCACTGCTCGGACCACAGGAGGATCGACGCGCACTCGGGCCACCCCAGCTCGTGCTCGACGCGTGCGGCCGCCTCGGTGGCGACCTGCTCGTCGAAGGTGCGCCGGCGATCGTTGTCGTCCTCGAGGCTCTCGGCGCACGCGCGCGCCTCGCCCTCGTCGCGCGCGAGCAGCAGACGCAGCGCCTGCTCCGCGTGGCCCATCCGTCCCGCCGCGTTGATGCGCGGAGCGAGCACGAAGGCGATCTGGCCGCTGGTCACACGGCGGCCGGCCAGCCCGGACCGCTCGAGCAGCGCGCGCAGTCCCAGGTGGCCGGTGTGGTTGAGGCGCTCGAGCCCGTGGGTGGCGAGGATGCGGTTCTCACCCACCATCGGGACGACGTCCGCGATGGTGCCGAGTGCGACGACGTCGAGGAACTCCAGCGCGCGCTGCCTCCGGCCCAGCCCGCGCAGCAGCGCGTCGACCAGCTTGTAGGTCACCCCGACCCCGGCGAGCGACTTGAACGGGTACGGACATCCCGGCCGCAGCGGGTTGACGATCGCGCAGGCGTCGGGCAGCGCGGCGGCGGGCTCGTGGTGGTCGGTGATCACGGTATCGATCCCCAGCGCGTGCGCCCGCGCCACCGGCTCGATCGCGGTGATGCCGCAGTCGACGGTGACGATGAGCGTGCAACCCTGGCCGTGCGCCTCCTCCACGGCCGCGACCGACAGACCGTAGCCGTCGCGGGTGCGATGCGGGATGCGCCACTGGACCGCCGCTCCCAGCTCGCTGAGCGCGGTGGTCAGCAGGTAGGTCGAGGTGATCCCATCCACGTCGTAGTCGCCCTGGATCAGGATGCGCTCGTGCGCGTCGAGGGCGCGCCGGATGCGCTCGACCGCGGCCTCCATGCCGAGCAATTGGAACGGGTCGTGGAGCTCATCCAACGCCGGGGACAGGAATCCCAGCGCCGAGGCCGCGTCGGTGAGGCCGCGATTCACCAGCGCGTGACCGATCGCCGGCGGCGCGCCGAGCTCACGCGCGAGCAGGAGTGCCCGCTGCGGCTGCGAGCGGGGATGGATCACCCACTGGGGCGGGGCTGGCGAGGCGATCATGAAGTCCGGACCGGGGAAAGAGGCGCAGCGAGATGGCTCGCGACCACGCTAGCAGCGGTGGGGCGAACGAAGCAAGATGGGTGCGGCTCAGCGGGTGATGACGCCGAGCGCGCGCAGGAAACCCGCGACCCGCTCCGGCCCGCCGGGCAGCGCCTGCGCATGCGCGAGCGCCTGATCCCGACCGCGCGCATCCCCGAGCTGCTGGCAGGCGCCGGCGAGCCGCATCCAGCCCTCGAGATAGCCGGGCGTGATGGCGACCACGCGCTCGAACGCGGCCCGCGCCTCCTCCCCGCGGCCCAACCGGACGCACGCCACGCCGATCGCGTCCCAGAGGCTGGGCTCCCCGGGCAACAGCTCCGCCGCCCGGACCAGCACCGGCAGCGCCTCCGCCGGCCGCCCGGTGGCGATCAGGTACTGGCCCCACACCGTCCCGACCTCGGGATGGCCCGGGTACTCGACGCGCAGGGCCTCGAGGATCCTTCCCGCCTCCGACAGCCGGCGTTGTCGCATCAGCGCCATCGCCTGCAGCAAGCGCGCCGATAGGAGGTGGGGATCGAGCGTGAGCGCACGCTCGGCCTCGCTCATGACCGCGTCCCACGCCTCGCGCCTCGCCGCGATGCGCGCTCGCCCCACATGCACGCTCGCCATCTTCGTGTCGAGACGCTCCGCCCGCTCGAGCAGCGCCACCGCGTCCTCGAGCTGACCGCGCTCGGTGAGCGTCGCGGCCAGGCCCACGAACCCGGTGGGATTGTCGGGCTCGCGCTCGGTCATGGTGCGGTACATGGTGGCGTCGTCGTGGTAGCCGGGGATCGCGCGCGCCGTCTCGATGGCACTGCCCAGCACCAGCACCGCCGCGAGACCGCCCCCGACCCACCGCCCGGCACGACCGCCGAGGCGCGTGGCGAGTGCGGGGACCGCGAGCGCCAGCGCCCAGACGACGCCCGCCGACGAGACGAAGATGTGGCGCTCGCCGTACAGGCCGTAGCCGCGCGCCGAGGCGAGCGCCAGCGGCGGCGCGAGCGGGAACAGGATCAGGGCCAGCGGTGTGGCGCCGCGCGTGCGTCGACACACCAGCACGAGCAGCAGCCCGACCAGGGTCGCCAGGGCGAGCGCCCCGATCGCGATCTCCAGCGTCCGATCCGCGACGATGCTGGGTGCCGCCCGGTCGGGTGAGTGCGCGAACCACGGCCAGAGGAAGGTGAGGTACCCCGGGAACAACGACCACGCGGCACCGCGCAGGGCGGCGTGGCTCTGCGGATCGGTCACCGCCAGCCGGCCCGGGTCGGGAGCGAGGACGGCATGGAGCGCGAGGTAGACCGCGGTCACCGCCACATACGGCGCGAGCCACAGGCCGCTCCGTCGAAGCGATGACCCCTGGGCGCGCAGGCGGGTCCATTCCTGGACCGTCAGCACCCCCACCAGCGGCACGGCGACCTCCTTGCTGAGCAGCGCGAGCGCGAGGGCGAGCGGCGGCAGGATGCCGGGCCACGCCCGGCCCGCGCGCCGCGCGCGGTCGTCGAGCCACAGGGCCGCGAGCCCGAACAGGGCGCAGAAGACGTCCGTGCGCCCGGAGATCCAGGCGACGCACTCGACGTGCGCCGGCATGGCGGCGAACGCGAGGGCGGCCAGCCAGGTCGCGGCCGGCCCGGCCCCCGAGCCGGCGACCAGCAGCGCCAGCGCACTGGTGGCGAGCGCGTGGGCGAGCACATTGACGATGTGGAACCAGAGCGGTGTCCACCCCGCGAGTCGACCGTCGAGCCAGTAGCTCATGACGACGAGCGGGCGCCACATGCCGGTCGCGCCCGAGACCGGCGCCCAGAAGTCAGCCGCGAGTAACCGCCCCAGCCACCCTGCGGCTCGCAGATAGGGATGCCGCTCGATCAGGTAGTGGTCGTCGCGCAGAAAGCCGCCGCCGAGCGACGGCAGATAGAGGAGCAGCGCGGCGACGGCCGCGCCCAGGGCGGGATGGGTCCACGGACGGGTGCCGGGCGGCCGGCGGGCGGCCTCGGCCCGTGGCGCACGGACCGGCGCGGTCCCGCCGGGTGCCGGCGGCGCGCTGCGGGCAGGTCTCCTGCGACGAGGGGGCATTGCGTGCGCGAAAGCATACCGGCGCCGCACGCGCATCGTCACGCGTGGCGGCGCCGGTCCTTCAACCCGAGTCTCCCGTAAGCCGAATTCTGTCGGATTGCTCCGTGGTGATCATTTGTCTGGGGCGTTCGTTCCCGAACGCCTCGATGCGACCGACCCTGGGGTGGTAGCGGAGCGGGTCACACTCCTCCCCCTCTATGCGGTCTTGCTCCAGGTGGGGTTTACCGAGCCGGCCCCGTCACCGGGACCGCTGGTGCGCTCTTACCGCACCGTTTCACCCTTGCCCGCAGCGCGCGTTGCCGCGCGCCCGTTGGCGGTCTGCTCTCTGTTGCACTTTCCGTAGGCTCGCGCCCCCTGGGAGTTACCCAGCACCTTGCCCTGTGGAGTTCGGACTTTCCTCGGCTGACGGCCTCGGCGACCGCTTGCGCGGAAGCGTCGGCGCGTCACCCGCGATCACCTGGGAGACTCGGTATTCGTGTCGAGCGAACGGTCCAGCGTCTCGTTGACGAGCTGGTCCGCGCGCGCGTTGTCCTCCCTTCTGACGGCGACGAATCGTACCGATCCGAGCCGCGATGCCACCTGCCTGGCCTCCGCGTGCAAGGGCTTCAGGCCCTCGTGCTTGACCCGGTACTCGCCGGTCATCTGCCGCACCACGAGCTCCGAATCCATGCACACCGTGAGCGGGTCCGCGCGCCGGCGCGTCGCCGATTCGAGCCCGGCGATCAGCGCCCGGTACTCCGCCACGTTGTTGGTGACCACGCCCAGCGCCTCGCCGCGCGCGTCCACCTCCCGGCCGGCCGGGTCGATGAGCACGTAGCCCAGCGCCCCGGGACCGGGGTTCCCACGGGCGCCGCCATCGCATCGCAGCGTCCAGGAGCCCGGTGGGACGGTCGACATCCGGCCAAGGTAGCCGAGGCTGCCCCCGCACTCAAGGGCGCGCGGCGCCTCGCGAGGTCGCCGAGGCCGTGGCGGCTCCCGCCTTCGACCGGTGCGCGGCCTCCTCGATCCATCCGGCGGCCTCGAGCGCCGCCCACGCGTCCTGCTCGCCGCGACGCTGCAGCTCGGCCGCGTTCGCCGACGAGAAGCCGTAGAGGCCGCCCGGCAGCACCCCATCCGGCTCGACCACGCACACCCGCGCGGCCGACCGGACTCCCTCCGCCGCAGCGTGAGCGCGGGAGTGCGGAGACATCGACCATCCCTCGGGCAGCCCTCGCAGCTCGGTCTGGAGGGCTCGCCAGTTGGCGATCTCGAGCAGGCGCGCCGCCAGCTCGAGCAGGTTGGGCTCGCGTTCCGGTTTCGGCGGGCCGGTGATAGGCGAGACCAGCACCACGAGCACGGCGTCGGCCCCGTCGGCGATCACCGCGTGCAGCGGCTGGTTGGTGAACACGCCCCCGTCCACGTACTCGCGGCCCTCGATCCGCACCGGCTCGAACACCGCCGGGATCGCCGACGAGGCGACCGCCGCCTCGATCACCTGGTGCGGCGTGTGCAGGCTCGCCACGTCGCCGACCGCCTGGCGGATCCGCTCCACGAACTCGGGACTCGGGTCCGGCCAGTTGATGAAGTAGCGCATCTGCCCGCTCTCGACCCCGCACGCGCTGATGATGAGGTGTGTCTCGCGCGCCACCAGGGCCGTCGGGTCGCCGTTGGCGACGATGCGCCGGATGAGCCGCCGTCGCGCCGCACTCCCCCAGATCCCGCGTCCTCCCGTCTCGGGCAGCAGGCGCAGGAAGATGCGCCGCAGCCGGTCGCCCTCACGCCCCGGGCGGTTCGCGATCCACAACAGCCCGCCGACCAGGAGCAACGACGCGCTGAAGCGGTGCGGCCATGGGATGCCGGCCGCCCAGGTGGCGACGTGCACCGCGGATCCCAGGAGCAGGATCCAGCCGAACCAGCGGTGGAGCCGGTGCGGGTCACGCACGGGCGAGAGACGCGCGAGCCAGTCCTCGGCGCCCCGTGATCCCCGGACGATCACCAGGCCGACGATCGCCACCATCAGCCAGGCGCCGATATCGAGCAGCGTCGCCGCGACCTCGGTGCGGCCCGACGCCTGGGGCGCGAACAGCAGACGCGGGCTCAGCTCGGGCGAGCCGGTGAGGGTGAGCAGGATCTGCACGCTGGCGAGCGTCATGACGAACCCGCCGAGCGCGCGTACGATCAGCGTCGCCCAGCGCATCCCGACGGTCGTGGCGCGCAGGCGTGACCAGACACGCTCGAGCGGCGCGGTCTGGAAACCGTGCGCGATCCACAGCACGGCATTGATCGCGCCCACCGAGACCCCGGCCACGATCGCCGGTCGCAGGCCGAGCTTCTCGAGCACCTTGAGGACCCCGACCTCGTAGGCGCCGAGCGCGCCGCCGCCCGAGAGCACCAGGGCGATGCGGTGGAACGGCAGGTCGGCTCGCGGGGAGCGTGGGCGGGGCTCGGTCATCGGGACCCTCCGCCGCGTGTCAGCCGGGCGCCGCCTCGCGGCGCCGGGCTCAGGCGGTGCTGTCGGGCGGCCAGATCAGGAGCCGTCCGCAACCGTCGCAGGTGAGCAGACGATCACCGCGGCGCGCCTCCTGGAGCATCTGCGGCGGCTGGCCGCGATAGCACCCACCGCAGGCACCCTTCTGGATCGGCACCACGGCGCGTCCCTCTTTCGAGACGCGAATCCGTTCGTAACGGCCCCGGGTGCCGGGCGTGAGACGGGTGAGCAGGGTGGCACGCTGCGCTTCGATGCCGGCGACCCGCTCGCGTTCCTGCTCCTCCTCGGCCGCGATCGCCTTCAGCCGGCCGGCGGCCTCGGCTTCGTCCGCCGCCACCAATTTCTCGAGGGCCGGCTTCTCGCCCTGACGGCGCTCCTCCTCGTCCATGAGCGTGAGCAGATCGGTCTCGCGGTCGGATCGCTTCTTCTTGGCGCCCGCGATCTCGTGCAGGAGTGCGGTGTACTCCTCGTTCTTCTTCACCAGCGGGAGCTGGCCCTGGAACTTGCGCTCCTCGGCCGCCAGCGCCTCGATGTCCTTCTCCATCTGGCGGCGCCGG
Organism: Candidatus Eiseniibacteriota bacterium; assembly: GCA_041492985.1. GTDB lineage: Bacteria > Eisenbacteria > RBG-16-71-46 > RBG-16-71-46 > RBG-16-71-46 > WS-11. Next base: position 3,352 of record JBGPXY010000008.1, on the reverse strand, counting down.
ACCTGGAACTCGCCGAGCTCCTTTTTGAGGGTATCCAGGTTCGCGTGATCGCCCGAGAGGCGCTCCTCGATGGCCTTGCGCTGGACCGGGAACCGCGACAGCGCCGATTGCATGACCACCAGCCGTTCGTCCAGCTCGTGCAGGGCCCAGAGCGTCACCAGTTCTTCGTTCAACGCCGCCCTCAAATGAAAAACGGGGACGTCGTGAGGACGTCCCCGCTCATGCGGGTGGTGGCGGCCCGGCGGCCGGCGCACGCGCGATCGCGCGAGCGTCCCGCGGGCCGGGGACCGCCTGCCGGTCGTGTGTGATGGTGGTTTCGGTCTCGGGGCGCCAGCAGCGTCATCCGTTCCTCCCGCGTGTCGCTCGGGTCTCGGTGCGAGCTGGAAACTTGCAGTCACGGAGACCGCTGCGCGCGATAGATGGTGGGCGGAACAGGGCTCGAACCTGTGACCCCCAGGTTGTGATCCTGGTGCTCTACCAGCTGAGCTATCCGCCCCCGGAAGCCGTGCGCCGCGCGTCCGCGCGGCCTCCGCGCCGTGAACTCATGGGCCCACCTGGATTCGAACCAGGGTCTCGCCGGTTATGAGCCGGCCGCTCTGGACCGCTGAGCTATGGGCCCAGCGATGGGCGCGCATGCGTCCGTGCGCCAAAAGCCGTGTGTTTCTAGCATCGGGGTCGGGGGGTGTCAAGCCACACGGGACCGACTCATCCGACTACAGCAGCTCCGTATACGCCTTGAGCCTCCGGCTGCGCGTCGGATGCCGCAGCTTGCGCAGCGCCTTCGCTTCGATCTGGCGGATGCGCTCGCGCGTGACGTTGAAGAACGCCCCCACCTCTTCGAGCGTGCGCTGCGCGCCGTCGTCGGTGAGCCCGAAGCGCAGGCGGATGACCTTCGCCTCGCGCGGCGTGAGCGTCTTGAGCACGTCGTTCACCTCGTCGCGCAGCATCGCCGAGGCCGCCGAGTGCGCGGGGCTCACGACGCTCGTGTCCTCGATGAAGTCGCCCAGGTTCGAGTCATCGTCCTCGCCGATCGGGCGGTCGAGCGAGATCGGCTCCTGCGCCGCCTTGATGATGCTCTTCACTTTGTCGACCGGAAGCTCGAGCCGTTCCGCGATCTCCTCGGGCGTCGGCTCGCGCCCCAGCTCCTGCACCAGCCGGCGCGAGACGCGCACCACCCGGTTGATGTGCTCGATCATGTGCACCGGCACACGAATGGTCCGGGCCTGATCGGCGATCGCGCGCGTGATCGCCTGGCGGATCCACCAGGTGGCGTAGGTCGAGAACTTGTAGCCCTTCGTGTAGTCGAACTTGTCGACCGCGCGCATCAGGCCGGAGTTGCCTTCCTGGATGAGGTCGAGGAACTCGAGGCCGCGGTTCGTGTAGCGCTTGGCGATCGAGATCACCAGACGCACGTTGGCTTCGATCATCTCCCGCTTCGCCTGCCCGGTGGCGCGTTCGCCGTCGCGGATCTGCCGGAACAGCTCGAGCAGGTGCTCCTTCGACATCTTCGCGTCGTCCTCGAGCTTCTTGACGTCGCGCTTGATGGTCTTGAGCTCCACCTGGAACTCGGCGATCTGCGCCGGCGGCAATCCCGAATCGCGCTTGACCGCGCGCACCTCGCGTGGCCCCTGCTTGAGCCGCCGCGCGAAATTGTTCATCTCCTCGACGCTGTGCCCATGCCGCTGCTCGAGGCGCGCGATCGAGTCCTCCCAGTCCTGGGAACGCTGGGCCAGCTCCTTCACCGGCACCGCGAGCGCATCCACCATCCGGGGGTTCATCGACAGCTTGTTCATCTCCTGCGTCAGCTCGGCCTCGACCTTGGCCCAGTTGGCCTGGAGGTTCTGGCGCTGCTTCTCGGTCATGCGTCCGTTCTGGCGCGCGAGCAGGTCGTTGTAGCGCTTCTGCAGCACGAAGACGCGCTCGAGGATCTTGACCGCGCGCTGGCGCTCCTTCTTGAGGGCCGGCTCGGTGGCGGCGTTCTCGTCCACCTTGATGAAGTCCTCGATCTTGAGCAGCCCCTCCTTGAGCTTCTTGAGCATGGCGCGGATCTCCCGCACCGCCGGCTCGGCCCGGAACAGCGCCGAGAGCACCTGCCGCTCGCCGGCTTCGATGCGGCGCGCGATCTCCACCTCGCCCTCGCGCGTGAGGAGCGGCACGCGCCCCATCTCGCGCAGGTACATGCGCACCGGGTCGTCGTAGCGGACCGGCTGCTGCGGCGCCGCCTTGGCGGCGGCCGAGGGTTTCTTGTCCTCGATCTTGCGCAGCTTCTTGATGCGCTCCTGGGCCTCTTCCTCGGTCTCGAATACCTCGATGCGCATCTGGTTCAGCATGCCGTGGATCTCCTCCATGAGGTCCACCTGCATCTCGGGCTCCATCTCCTCGCCGAGCTGCCAGACGATCTGGTCCTCGGTCAGGTAACCCTGCCGCAGCGCCATCGACTTGATCTCGTCAAGGAGCCGCCGCTTCGCCTGCTGCTCGCGGGCCCTGATCTCCTTCGCGCTGCTCTTCTTCTCCCGGCCGGTGCTCACCGCCATGGAACCCCCTCGATGGTCTGTCGTCCGGCGCGCGCCGCTCAACCCCGCGCGCCCAAATCCCTCAGCGAATCCGCGATGTCCTTGATCTCACGTTGCAACCGGTCCGACTCGGGTCCATCTCCGGCGTGGACCAGCTGGTTCCTGCATGCCTTGAGGCGCTTCATCAGCCCGCGTTCCACCATGCGTCGCGTGGCGCCCACGGCTTCAGATGCCCAATCGAACCCGGGCGGTGCGCTCGCCGCCAGCTCGCGGGCGAGCGCGCCCTCGGCGCCGGATTCGGGCAGGTCCGCCCGGCCGCTCCACAGCCAGCGCGCCAGTGCCGCGCACTCGGGATCCAAGATGTCCTCGAGGTTGAGCGCCGCGCGGGTGGCCTCGAGCTGCTCGGGCGCGTGGAGCAACGCTCTCAGCAGCGCCCGCTCCAGATCGCCCTCGCCCCGGCGCTGCTCGCGCACCACCGCCTTGAGCGGTGCCTCGGTGTTCTGACCGCTCCGCTGCAGACCGACCGCACGCGCCAGTACGGACTCCGGCAGGCCGAACACCTGCCCGGCGCGCTCGAGCAGCAATCGCACGCGGATCGGGTCGCGCACCTCGGCCGCGAGTCGGACCACGGCCTGCAGCGCCCGCTCACGCGGATCCCCCCCGACCGCGGCGCCACCGGCGCGCAGCACGTGCCGCTGGATGAACTCGACCGGGTCGTAGCCGGCCGCGCGCAACGCGCGCCACGCCTCGGCACCGCCGCGCCGCACCAGCGTATCGGGATCCTCGCCCTGCGGAAGGTCGAGGACCACCACCTCCAATCCCTCCGCCAGCAGCACGCC
>JBGPXY010000107.1:0-9426 GCA_041492985.1 Candidatus Eiseniibacteriota bacterium | reverse complement strand
TCGCGATCGGCTGCATGGTGCTCTACGCGCTCATGTCGGCCCTGGCCCTGGGCATGATCTCGCCGTTCATGCAGGTGCTGTTCGAGCGCGCCGGCCAGCCACAGGCGGCGGCGTCCCAGCTCGCGCCCGCCGTCACGACCGGCTCCTCCGACGTCGCGCTCGCCCGCGAGCCGCTCCGCATCGACAACCTGCTGCGCTGGCCCACGCTGGTGCGGGCGCGGGCCCAGCGCGCGCTGCTCATGACCAGTCCGCTGGTCGCGCTGGAGCGGATCTGCGTGTTCATCCTGATCGTCCTGCTGCTCAAGAACCTGGCCGACTACCTGCAGGCGTTCCTGATGGTCTGGATCGAACAGGCGGCGATCCGGGACCTGCGAGCCGCCCTGCTGGCCCAGCTCCAGCGACTCTCGCTCTCGTTCTTCCACGCGAGCCGGACCGGCACCCTGATGGCGCGGGTGACCAACGACGTGGAGTACCTGCGCGAGGCGCTGGCGAGCGGGATCAGCCGTCTGATCAAGGGCTCGCTGACGCTGATCGGCTGCCTGGGGTGGGCGTTCTACGCCTCGTGGCGGCTGGCGCTCGTCTCGCTGGTCATCCTGCCGCCCGTGATGCTGGCCCTGACGGCGCTGGGACGGAAGCTGCGCAAGCGTTCGGACGCGGCCCAGGAGCGCATGGGCGACATGGCGGCCATCCTCCAGGAGAACATCGGCGGGGCCCGGGTGGTGAAGGCGTTCGGCATGGAGGCGTTCGAGCGCAAGAAGTTCGAGCGGGTCAACGAGGCGTTCTTCCGCGCCTTCGTCCGCATGCGACGCGTGGCGACGGCCGCCGGACCGGTCGGGGAGTTCGGCATGGTGGTGGCGGCGGTGGCGATGCTGTGGCTGGGCGGGATCGAGATCTTCACCCGCCACACGCTGGCACCCCACCAGTTCGTGCTGTTCGTCACGGCGCTGGTCGGGACCACCTCACCCATCCGCAGCCTGTCCGAGGTGAACGCCAACATCCAGCAGGGGCTGGCGGCGGCCCGTAGGCTGTTCGCCCTGCTCGACACCGTGCCCGAGGTCGTGGATCCGCCCGCGGCGCGACCGCTCGGTCCGTTCCGGGATCGCATCCGATTCGAGCACGTCGCCTTCGCCTACGCCGAGGGCGGCCCGGTGCTCGAGGACGTGTCGTTCGAGCTCCGGCGCGGCGAGGTGGTGGCGCTCGTCGGTTCGAGCGGCGCCGGCAAGAGCACGACCATGGACCTGCTGCCGCGCTTCTACGATCCGACCGGCGGCCGGATCATCCTGGACGGCACCGACCTGCGCGAAACGACCGTGGCGTCGCTGCGCGCGCAGATGGGGATCGTGACCCAGGAGACCATCGTCTTCCACGACACGGTGCGCAACAACATCGCCTACGGGCTCGAGGAGGCCGGCGATCAGGCGATCCGGGCGGCGGCCGAGGCCGCGAACGCCCACGCCTTCATCGCCGCACTGCCGCACGGTTACGACACGGTGATCGGCGACCGCGGGGTGAAGCTCTCGGGCGGTGAACGCCAGCGGATCGCGATCGCGCGCGCGCTCCTCAAGAATCCGCCGATCCTGCTGCTCGACGAGGCGACGTCGGCGCTCGACACCGAGAGCGAACGACTGGTGCAGCAGGCGCTGGAGCGGCTGGTCCGCGACCGGACGGTGCTGGTGATCGCCCATCGGCTCTCGACCGTGCAGCACGCGGACCGCATCGTCGTGCTCGAGCAGGGTCGGGTGGTGGCGAGCGGCACGCATCGGGAATTGCTCGACCAGCAGGGGCTCTACCGCCGGCTCTACGACCTCCAGTTCGTGGCCTGACCGATGGCCCGCCGCGTCCGGCCGCTGGCGGTCCCGCCGGGAGGGTTCGCGCGCATCGCCATCCTGCGTCTCTCTTCGCTCGGCGACATCATCCTGACGCAGCCGGTGGTGCACGCCCTCGCCCGCGCGTTCCCGCGCGCGCGCCTCAGCTACTGGGTGAAGGAGGAGTTCGCCGAGCTGGTGCGCCACGACCCGGCGGTCGCCCACGTGCGGGTGCTGGAGCACGACGGCCGGAAGCTCGAGGATCTGCTGTCGATGAGCTCGGAGCTCGAGGACGCCGATCTGATCGTCGACCTGCACGGGAACCTGCGCACGCGCCTGCTCACGTTCCGGCAGAAGGCGCCGATCCTGAGGTCGCCGTCGTATCGGCTCGCCCGCGCGCTGCGCGTGCACGCGCGCTGGGCGCGACGCCCCGCGCCTCCTACGGTGCTCGAGCGCCACGCGATGGCGCTGGCGCCGCTGGGGATCGTGCCCACCGATCCACCCCGGGTGAGCGCAGGCAAGGACGCGGAGACCTGGGCGGTGGACTGGCTGGCGATGTGGGACCCGGCCGAGCCTCCGGTGGCGATGATCCCGGGTGCTCAGCACGCCACCAAGCGCTGGCCCGAGACGCACTGGCTGGAGCTGCACGAGCGCCTGCGGGCGGCGGGGCATCGGCTCCTCTACTTCGGGCTCGCGGCCGACCGTGAGCGTGTGCCGACGCTGGCGACCAAGGTGGCGCTCGATCGTGACTGCCGCTGGTGCATGGAGCGTCTGCCGCGGGTGGCGGCCCTGCTCTCGCATTGTTCGTCGGCGGTCGCGGGCGACACCGGGCTCATGCACCTGGCGGCGGCGCGCGGACTGCGGGTGGTGGCGATGTTCGGGAGCACGGCGCCGGAGCTGGGATTCGCCCCCGCCGGCGCCGGTCACGCGGTGCTGTGCCGCCACGAGCCCTGCCAGCCCTGCACGCTCCATGGTCGCGAGGCGTGCCCGAAGCGGCACTTTCGCTGCATGGTCGAGCTCAAGCCTGCCCTGGTCGCCACCGAGGTGCGGCGCCTCGCGAGCGGCGCGTGACGAGGGCCGGTCGCGTGGCGGGCGGTTGAACGTCCCGCGCGAGGGGCCCTATACTGCCGCGCCCGCGAGTGATGTCGCGCCGTTCGGGCGCGAGATCGCGGCATGCCGGCACTTCCCTCGGAGAGACCCTTGAGCGACGCGCAGGACACGAGCCACTTCGTCGAGGACCTCACCGATCAGACCGACGACTTCTCGCGCTGGTACACCGAGGTGGTGCGCAAGGCCCAGCTCGCCGACTACGCCCCGGTGCGCGGCTGCATGGTCATCCGTCCCTACGGCTATGGCCTGTGGGAGAACATGCAGCGTCTGCTGGACGAGCGCATCAAGGCCACCGGGCACCAGAATGCGTACTTCCCGCTGCTGATCCCGGAATCGCTGCTCCAGCTGGAGGCGGATCACGTCGAGGGCTTCGCGCCCCAGGTGGCCTGGGTGACCCATGGAGGCAACGACGAGCTCGAGGAACGGCTCGCCATCCGGCCGACCAGCGAGGCGATCATCGGCCGCATGTACTCGCGCTGGATCGAGTCGTACCGGGACCTGCCGGTGCTCATCAACCAGTGGTGCAACGTCATGCGCTGGGAGAAGGTCACGCGGCTGTTCCTGCGCACCGCCGAGTTCCTCTGGCAGGAGGGCCACACGGCGCACGCCACCGCCGAGGAGTGCCAGGAGGAGGTGCTGCGCATGCTCGAGGTCTACCGCGATTTCGCCGAGACCGAGCTGGCCATCCCGGTGTACTCAGGACGCAAGAGCGCGGCCGAGAAGTTCGCCGGCGCCGAGATGACCTACTCGATCGAGGCGCTGATGCGCGACGGCAAGGCCCTGCAGGCCGGCACCTCGCACAATCTCGGCCAGCACTTCGCGCGAGTGTTCGACATCACCTACCAGGACGAAGCGGGCAAGCGCCGGCACGTGCACCAGACCTCGTGGGGCGTGTCGACACGCTTGATCGGCGCGGTCATCATGACCCACGGCGACGATCAGGGGTTGAAGCTGCCGCCGCGCATCGCCCCGGTGCAGGCGGTGGTGGTGCCGATCTGGCGGAAGGAGGAAGAGCGCGCGGCGGTGACCGCGTTCATCGCCAAGGTCTCCGAGGCGCTGCGCGGCAAGGTGCGGCTCCTGGTGGACGACCGCGAGCAGTACACGCCGGGCTGGAAGTACAACGAGCACGAGCTGCGCGGGGTGCCGGTGCGGATCGAGGTGGGCCCCAAGGATGTCGCCAAGGGAGCGGTGATGAGCGTGCGGCGGGACGGTCGCGTCAAGGAATCCATCCCGATCGAGCGGCTCGCCGAGCGCCTGCCGGCCCTGCTCGAGGAGATCCAGAAGTCGCTGTTCGAGTCGGCGCGGACGTTTCGCGAGGCGAACACGGCGACCGCGCGCACCGTGGCCGAGCTCGAGGCCCACTTCGTCGACAAGCGCGGATTCGTCGCGGTGCCGTGGGACGGGAGCGCGGCGTTCGAGGCCGAGGTGAAGGAGAAGACCGGCGCCACGATGCGGTGCGTGCCGCTCGACCAGTCGCCCTGGAAGGGACTCGCGCGCGACGGCCAGGACGTGGCGCTGTTCGCCCGCGCCTATTGACCCCAGGGCGCGGCTTCCGATCCACCGTGAGCGGCCCGCAGCGGATCCTCATCCGCCTCCCGAACTGGCTGGGCGACGCGCTCATGGCGCGTCCGCTGATGCATGGGTTGAGGTCCGCGCACCCGGGGGCCGAGATCCGCGCAGTGGGGCCACGCCCCCTGCTCGAGCTGCTGGACGGGGAAGGGCTGTTCGCGTCGAGCGACCCCTGGCCCTCGGACGGCGCGGCGCGCACGGAGATCACCCGACGGCTTCGCGCGTGGCGGCCGGAGGCGGCCCTCGTCCTGCCGTTCTCCTTCTCCAGCGCCCGGTTCGCGCACGGAACCGGGGCTGCGATCCGCGTCGGCTACGCTCATGAGCTGCGCAGCTTCATGCTCACCCACGCGCTGCGCCGCCCGCCGCGCGGCGACCGGCACCTGAGCCGCGAGTACCTGGCGCTGGGCGAGGCGATCGGCGTCACCGAGGCGCCGCTGCCGGCGCTCCCGGTCTCGGCGGGCGCGCGCGCGGCGGCGGAAGCGTTGATCGAGCGCGCGGCGCCGGGGGCTCGAGCGTTCGTGGTGATGGCGCCGCGGTCGGCCTATGGTCCGGCGCGCGAGTGGCCGGCCGACCGATTCGCCGCCCTGGCGCGCGCGTGGAACGCGGGCGGACGGACGGTGCTCGTGTGCGGCACCGCCGGCGAGCGTGCGACCTGCGTCGAGCTGGCGCGCGCGGCGGGCCCCGGGACGGTCTCGATCGCCGGGGAGACCGACCTGCCGACCCTCGCGGCCGTGGTCCGGCGCGCCTCGCTCGCGCTGTGCAACGATTCCGGACTCGCACATCTCGCCGGCGCCGTCGGCACCCCGACCGTGACGCTCTACGGGTCCACCTCGAGCGCATGGACCGCCGCGCTCGGGAACCGGGTGCGCGTCGTGCAGCATGCTCCGGTGTGTTCGCCGTGTTTCCGCCGCACCTGCCGGATCGGCTACCGGTGCCTGACGGCGCTGAGCGTCGACGAGGTGGGGAGCGCCTGCCGCGAGGTCGCGGTATGAGCGCTCGCGCCCCGGGAGCGACGCGGACGCGAGCGGGTCGATGAGGATCCTCGCCGACGGACGGTCGCTGGCGCGCGAGGGCTCGCGCATGCCCTGCGCCATCGCGGGCCTCGCCCTGCGCGGGCACGAGGTGCACTGGCTGGGCGGCGGGGCTCCCGTGACGCCACGTCCGATACGCGACGTCCCCGGAATGCGCGATCTTCCGGGGCTGCGGGCCGACCTCGTCGTGGGAGGCGATCTCGCCCCCGCGCGGACGGCCGCCAGGGGCTGGCTCGCCGGAGCTCACGTCATGGCACTGGACCTGCGCCACGAACGGGTCGAGCGCTGGGGAGCGCTCGAACGCTGGGCGTGGCAATCCCTGCACTCGGTCGGTCTCGTGGAGGAAGGGGAGGCCACCCGCTTCGCCACCTCGCCCGGCGGTCTCCAACACGAGCGCCTGGGACTTTGGCCGGCGGTTCCGCCCGCGCCGGCTCCCGACGCGGGACACCCCGACACCGAAGTGCTCGAACGCGCCTGCGAACGCGCGCTCGCGCGGCACCGGGGCCGCGCGGCGCGGCCGGCGGTGTTCCTGGATCGCGACGGCACGCTCATCCGCGAGACCGGTTACCTCTCCGATCCCGATCGGGTCGAGCTGTTGCCCGGCGTGGCGCGCGCGCTGCGCAATCTGGTGGAGGCGGGCTACCCGCTGGTCGTGGTGTCGAACCAATCGGGGATCGGGCGCGGCATGTTCACGCTGGCGCGGGCGCACGAGGTGATGGCGCGACTGCGTGAGCGGTTACGCGAGCACGGGGTCGAGCTCACCTCCATCCGGCTCTGTCCCCATCGGCCGGAGGAGGGGTGCGCGTGTCGCAAGCCGCGTCCCGGGATGCTGGAGCTGGCCGCGGAGGATCTCGACCTGTCGCTGCGGGACTCGGTGACCATCGGCGACAAGTGGATCGATGCCGCGACCGGACGCAACGCGGGGGGGCGTGGCGTGCTGGTCCGCACCGGCTACGGTCGCGAAGAAGAGGGGCGCATCGGCATCGACGCGCCGCCCGCGGATCGGGTGTGCGAGGACCTGCCGGCGACGGTGGAGTGGCTGCTGGGGGAGGAGTAGCGGCGACTAGCGCGCCCGGTAGAGCTGAAGCCGGTAGTCCGCGCCCGACTGCGCCCGCGTGTAGGTCAGGTGGTAGCCGGGGATCTGGAGATCACGGGCGGAGAGCCAGTCGTCGTCCACCAGTTGCGTCAGCCGCTCGGGAAAGGCGCCGTGCTCGCGCCGGTAGAGATCGAGCATCTTGCGCACGTCCCGCATCTGGGTGGCGACGAACACGTCCCCGTCGGCCGGCGGGACCTGGCTCGACCGGTTGACGAACCGGCCGCCCACCACCAGACAGGCGAGCACGATCAGGGCGACCGCGACGACGGCGAACTCGCGGGCCAGCGCGCGCGCGGGCGGGATCGTCCGCCCGGCGGGGGGCTCGGGGGCGGCGGTTCCGGCCTCGCGTTTGCCGACGAACTCCACCCAGTGCGCTTCGACCATCCGGTGGAGCGCTTCCTGCGTCTCGTACTCGGTCAACGGCGCCGCATCGGCGATCTCGGAGACCGTGTGCTGGCCGTCGATGATGCTGAACAGCTCGCGTTCCTCCTCGGACAGCGGCTCGTCCGGGTCGGGCAGGTCGCGCACGCCCATGAGCTGGTTCGGGTCGGCGAACATGCCGCGGTGGCGCTTGTGCTCGTCGACCCGCCGCGCGGACTCGATCAGGGCGCCCTCGGTGCTCAGGCTGACCAGGCGGGCGCCCTTCCAGATGACGGCGGGGTCGAAGAGGTACGACCCGGAATCCCAGTGCGAGAGCCGCAGCAGCGAGTCGAGGATCTGACGCTCGACGCAGGAGGCCAGCTCCTGCTGGTCCATGTACGTCCCGTTGAGGAGCAGGTCCTCGAGGTCGCGGCCGGTCTCGCGGTGGAGGGTCAGCAGGTCGTTGTACTGGACGTCGGACAGGCGGTGGATCCCGCGCAGGAAGCGCACCAGCGGGTCCTCGGCTCGCAGCCCCGGATCGCGCGCCGAGACGATGCGTCCGTCGTTGACGTAGACGACGCACTTGTCGCCGTCCTTCTGCAGCAGCAGGCAGCCGGTCTTGTGCTGCGTGCCGAGCAACTGGAGGATCTCGGAGATCGAGAAGTCGCGGAGGTTCCCCTGGAGTGCCATGCCGGTTCCCTAGGCGGCCCGAGCCGTGACGCGGGAGACCTGCGACGGCCGGCTGCGCACCGGGGCCGCGAGCAGGGCGGCCTGGGCCGCCGCGCGCGCCGCCTGGGCCGAGTAGGCCAGGTACGACACGCCGTAGAGCATCAGCCAGGCGACCACCGCCAGGATGGGTGAGACGAGGTCCCCATCGAGGCCGAGCCCGGTCTGGTAGGAGAAGGGCGCGGCGACTCCCAGGCACGGCGCGGCGAGCAGTGCCGCGCAGGTCACGAGGAACGTGCCGCGCAGCACCCGCTGGAAGGCGAGCATGCCGTAGCCGGGGAGCAGCATCGCCAGGGTGCTGCGCACCAGGCGACGGCTGCGTTCCATGCGGCCACGCTGCCGTGCCAGGAGGACCTGGGCGAACTCCCGCGACTCGGCGTTCGCTTCCTGCGCCGCGCAGATAGGACAGAGCGCGATCTCGCGCCGGCGTTCCGCGCAGCGACGGCACACTACGCGATCGCAGTTGCGGCACGATCGGAGGGGCATCGCCCGCTGCCAGCGTGCGCCCACCATGAGGCTCGCCAGGCAGAACGCGATGACCAGACCGACGAACGGCGGGCCGGAGGTCTCGATGTGGCCTCGCCACGCGGTGGGCAGGACGGGCTCGGTGTGGAGGACCGTGCCGGGCTCCCAGACGGTGCGCCAGAACGTGGCCGGGGAGATCCAGAGGTCCGCCAGCGGCAGCACGCCGTCCTCGGTACCGAGCGCCTGCTGGGTCTTGACGAGATCGAAGTCGAGCGCGGACGCCCGAGCCGCCGCTTCGCTGGCGGCTCGATACTCGAACTGCCGGGTATAGATCTGGGAGAGGTTGAACTGGGCGGCGGCGCACCTGGGATCGGCGGTGACCGCCCGCTTGTAGAGCTCGATGCCCGGGCCCAGTCGTCCCTGAGCGACTTCCACGTTCCCGAGGTTGTTGAGGACGCGAGGATCGTCGGGCCAGGCGACCAGCGCGCGCCGGTAGGCCGCATCGGCGGTGACCAGATCGCCACCCTGGCGCGCCGACCAGCCGAGCGCGAACAGGACGAACGGATCGTCGGGATGCTCGGCCGCGAGCCGCTCGAGCGACGCCTGCCGCTCCGGGGACCATGCCTCGTCCTGCACGGACGAGGTGCCGAACAGGGGTCCCTGATCCTCGCGCAGCGGAGCCGCCAGCCGGCCGATCAGGAAGCCCGAGCAGGGTGCGGCGACCAGGGCGACCAGCAGCGCGACGTAGATCGCGCGCTCACGCACCTTGAGGACCGGCCACAGCAGCCCCAGGAAGGCGACCACCGGCAGCGCGAGACCGAGCCCGGCGACGAACGGCACCACCAGGATCACCCATGCCCAGATCCGTGTGCTCATCGGGCTCACTTTCGTGCGCAGGCGCTCCTCCCAGACGTGGCGCAACTCGGCGTGGCGCAGGAAGACGATCGTGATCGCGGTGGCCAGGATGCCGACGAACACGCCCTGCAGCGCGAAGAACACCAGGTTTCCCACCATCTCGATCTGCAGCAGAAAACTGTGACGCGCCAGGTCGAGCACCGTCCCGTAGCGCGACACGCTCTGGCCCGCATCGCTGAGCAGGCACCAGGAGGCGAGCGACAATTGCGGGGCGACGAAGGAGGGATCGAGCTCGGTCGCGCCGCGCGCGAGGCGCTGGGCGTCCTGGGTCCGGCCACCGCGCCTGGCGATGAGTGCGCCCCGGTAGAAGAGACGCGCTTCGTCGGGGAGCGCCGAGAGGTGGGCGCCG
>JBGPXY010000001.1:0-52057 GCA_041492985.1 Candidatus Eiseniibacteriota bacterium | reverse complement strand
TCGCGTCGAACACGACGGAAGCCGGCCGCCAGCAGAACCGCCGCATCGAGCTTGCGATCTACGCGAGCGCGACCCTGCAGGAAGATGCGCGGCGCCAGGCCGCCGGACGCTGACACGTAGGAGAATCGGATCCCGCGCGGGCGTGCCCTCTCCGGGGGGCACGCCTTCCGCACGCTCGGTGTCGGCTGACGCCGTCCGGCTCAGGCCACGTTGCTCCAGGCCTGTACCGGGTGACGGATGGTGCCGAAGGCGAAGCACGCGGACAGGCCGCCCCCGAATCCGAACAGGCCGAACTTCCTGCCCACCGACAGTTCGGCGGGATTCAGCGCCAGGGCCAGCGGGATCGAGGCGCTGGTGGTATTGCCGAACCGGCCTCCGGCGTTGAGCACGCGAGCGCGAAGCCCACGCTCGCGCCACATCTTCACGATCGACTCGTTGAGAGCGAGGTTGGCCTCATGCAGCGTGACGAGGTCGAGGTCTTCGAGGCCCCACCCGGCTTTGGCCAGAGCCGCGTCGATCGCCGGTCCACCGACGAATGGCACGAGGATCTTCCGAACTGCGGCGCCATCCATCGCCAGCCGATGCTTCCCGGCCGCGATCTCCTGCGGGGCGGGGGCGGGGTTTCTCGATCCCCCGGCGGGCGTCAGAATGACATCCGCATGGCTGCCGTCCATCCAGCTCCAGAACTGTGACGGCGAGAACCAGTCTTCGGACTCCGGGACCGCCGTGCACAGGGTGGCCGTGCCCGCGTCGCCGAGGACGGTGGCAAAGCTACGGTCGCGCCAGTTGATCGCCGCACTCATGCGGTCGGCGCCGATCAGCACGATGCGTCGCGCGAGTCCCGCGCGGATCAGCGCATAGCAGAACATCAGCGACGTGACCCAGCTGCTGCAGGCCAGCGAGAGGTCGGCGCCCACGATCTCGCGCGGAGCCGGTCCCTGCCAGACCGGGATGCCCAGCTCGTGCTGGAGCAGTGCCGCGTCTGGAGGGCTATAGAGGTAGGAGGGCGTGACACTGGCGACCACGATCCCATCGATGTCGTTGGGGGCCAGACCGGAGCGTTGGAAGAGCTGGCGGGCCGCGCGGGCCGCCAGGTCGATGGTGCCCTCGCCCTCGCGGCAGAAGCGCCGCTCGCTGAAGCCGATGAATCGGCGCACCCAGCGGTCACCGGTCTCGAACAGCTTGGCCTCTTCGCGAGTGAGCGAGCGACTCCCGTTGCCGCGCAAGCGCATGCGTTCGAGTCGCAGCCGGGCCGCGACCCGGCTGTTGCTCCACACCTCATCCGGCACATACGCGGACATGCCGTCGAGGCGCATGCCGTTCAGGATGGCGCTCAAGCACGCACTCCCTCTGGAGGTCTCGTCACTGTGTTCTCGTCAGGTTCGATGGCCCGACGATATCGCACGACCGAGGACGCGTTCAACCCGCGCGCGGAGGGGTGAGCATCACCACCGCGCGCAGCGGAGGACGCGCGGGCGCCGGACGAGGCGGGGCTACTTGCGGTCCAGGTCCGCCGCCCAGTTGAGCACGACCTGCGTGGCCGCCGCCTCGTTGACCAGGGGCGCGACCAGCAGGAAGCGCGAGCCATCCGCCGAGACCCCGTAGTGGGCGCGAACGACCCTCCCCGGGAAGAGCACGCGCGCCGCGAACAGCGTCTTGGGAACGTCGGCCTCGAACCCCGGCGACGTCCGGACGGTCGCGGACATCATCCGTTGGTCGGCGGACAGGAAGAACAGCTCCTTCCCGTTGGCCGACCACCTCGGCTCCACGCCGCCGTCGGTCGAGATCTGCCACTTGCCGCCGTGGTCCGGAAACGTCTGCACGTAGACTTCGGGCTTGCCCGATTCGTCCGAGACATAGGCGAGCCACCGGCTGTCGGACGAGAGCACTCCGCTCCCATAGTTGAACTGCCCGCGCTGGAAGACCTGTGGCTTTCGATCTCCGGTCATGGGCAGATAGTTCAGCTCCGAGTTGCCGGTCCCATGGGTCTGACTGTAGACGATGAATCGGCCGTCTCTGGACCAGTCGGTGACGATCGTCTCTTCCTTGGAGCGCAGCAACGTGTCGGCCTCGCCCGCGCCGCTCGCGTTCTTGAGGATCATGCCGGAGGCGTTCGGGTTGTCGGACCAGTAGAGGATCTTCGTCCCGTCCGGCGACCAGAGCGGGTGGTTCTCGTTTCCCGCGTCGAACGTGAAACGCGAGGAGACCGAGCGGACGAGGTCGATCACCCAGACATCCCGGTTCCGGCTCTGGGCCTCCAGCGTTCGAACCGCGACCTTCCTGCCGTCGGGGGAGAGCGCGAGGTTGAGCACGTTGACCAGGCTCGTGGTGGGAACGGTCTCGAGCTCGCGGCCCTGCCGATCCACCCAGATCAGCCGCCCGCTCTGGAGTGAACCCGACGCGTAGGTGAGGACACCGTCCTGGGACACCGAGAAGTCCGCGCCCCCGAAGGGCTGGGTCCGGATCGACTCGGTGATCGGCGCCGGGTCGCCCTTGAACTTGAGACCCCGGAGGTCGAAGGGCTGCGCCACCAGCGCCCCCCCGCGCGCGAACAGCACGTACCCGGGCGGCGCGTACTCGGCTCGGGAGTCGCAGGGCCCCAGCTCGCGCGACTCCTTGGAATCCAGCGTGCCGACGCACAGGGCCTGTCGCGTGCCCAGGATCATGTAGAGGAAGTGACGTCCATCGGGCAGGAAGAACGGCCATCCGACGCCGATGTTGTTGACACTGTCGAGCGGGACGGCGGTCACGGGCACGCCACCACCCGCCGACACCCGCCGGATGGGATCGGTGCTGCCGCCGTCGTAGAGGATCACGCCTCGGGGGCTCCACGCGCCGTCGGACCCGTTCGGAGCGTCGCAGATCGTGGCCGCCGGACCGCCCGTGACCGGGATCTTCTTGAGCTTGCCGCCGGCGAAGAAGCCGAGGAACCGACTGTCCGGAGACCAGAAGGGGCGCTGGACGATGCCCTCGGTCCCGGGGAGCGGCTGCGCCGATGTGGCCGCCAGCGCGCGCACCCAGATCCGCGACGTCCCCGTTGAGTCCACGGCGGTCCAGGCCAGCGTTCGGCCGTCGGGGGAGATGCGGGGCGCGTCCTGCGACTGGACCGCCGTGGCGGTGCGGATCTCGAAACGCACGGTCTTGGGCGGCGCCGGCGCGCGAAGCATGTAGAGCACGGCGAACGCGATCATCCCGAGCGTCGAGACGAGTGCGAGCGCGGCGATCAGGCGCCCGCGGCTCCTGCGGCGGGCCGCAACAGGAGCCGCCACGCCGGCCTTCGAGCCGGCCTGCGCGATCCACTGCAGCTCGTGCGCCAGGTCCCGCGCGGACTGCCAGCGATCGTCGGGATCCTTCGCCAGACAGCGCTCCACCACCCGGTCCAGCCCGGGCGGCGTCAGCGGCTGGAGCTCCGCGATCGGGCGGGGCGATTCCTTGAGGATCGACGCGATCAGCGACGCCTGGCTGCTTCCCTCGAACGCATGCTTCGCAGTCGCCATCTCGTACACCGTCGCCCCGAACGCCCAGATGTCGCTGCGCGCATCCGCCTCCTTGCCCTCGAGCTGCTCCGGCGCCATGTACTGGAACGTCCCGACGATCATCCCCGCCGCCGTGAGCGGCTGGCTCATCGTCGGCGTCTGGCTCAGCACCGCCGGCCCGCTGCCGCTCCCGCCACCCGCCGCCGGTCCACCGGGCCCCATCACCCGTGCCAGGCCGAAGTCCAGGAGCTTGGAGCCGCTCTTGGTGAGCATGACGTTCGAGGGCTTCAAATCCCGGTGCACCATCCCCTGCCGGTGCGCCTTGTCCAGCGCGTCCGCGATCTCCGCCGCGTACCTCAGCACGTCCGCGGTGGGCAGCGGCCCTCGTTCCAGTCGTGCCGCCAGCGTCTCCCCCTCGATGTGCTCCATCACCAGGTAGTCCACTCCGTCCTGGTGACCGATGTCGTAGAGGGTGCAGATGTGGGGGTGGTTGAGGGAGGAGACCGCGCGCGCCTCGCGCTCGAAGCGTGTCCGCAGGTCGGGCGTCGCCGACAGGTGCTCGGGCAGCACCTTGATCGCCACGGTGCGCTCCAGGCGCGTGTCTCGCGCCTTGTACACCTCGCCCATGCCCCCCGCGCCGAGTGGGGCGAGCACCTCGTAGGGTCCGAGCCGGGTGCCAGCGGTCAGGGTCATGAGCGGGGGAATCTACCGTATCGGCAACGCGACCCAAAATGGACCGACCGGGACCCGCCTGGCCGGGAGCGGGAGCGGGGAGTAGGCTCGGCCTCCTTCCCATGAGCGCACACACGAGCGCGTCCGTCACCGGCCAGGGCGGACCTTTCTGGCCGCGCCCATGGACTTCGATCCTGGCCGAGCTGGGCACGGATGGCACAGGGCTCGAACCGGCCGAAGCCGAGCGTCGACTCCTGAAGTACGGTCCGAACCGGATCCAGCCCCGCCGCACGAAGACATTCGCGCTCCAACTCCTCACGCGACTCGGCAACCCGCTGGTCCTGCTGCTGCTTGCCGCGGGGCTGATCTCGTTCTTCACCGGACAGACCGCGAGCTTCTTCATCATCGCGGCGGTCGTCGGGCTGAGCGTCACGCTGGACGCGGTGCAGGAGCATCGCGCCGGGCGCGCCGCCGAAAGGTTGCAGCACTCGGTGGCGGTCCAGGTGACCGTGGTGCGAGGGGGCCACCGCCTGGAGCTGCTCCGCGACCACATCGTCCCGGGAGACCTGGTCGAGCTCTCGCCCGGGAGGCTCGTCCCCGCGGACGGCCGCGTGGTCGGGGCCCGGGATTTCTTCCTCAATCAAGCGCTCATCACCGGTGAGCCGTTCCCGGTCGAGAAGCACGCGGGCGACCTTTCCGAGCCCGCAACCGATCCGGCCTCCGCCTCGAACGCGGTGTTCATGGGTACCTCCGTGGTCAGCGGGACCGCGAGCGTGCTCGTCTGCCGCACCGGTGTCGCCACCGCGCTCGGCGAGATCGGCGAGAGCCTGCTGGCCCGGCCCCCAGCCACCGCCTTCGAACGGGGCATCCGCGATTTCGGTCGGTTCATCGTCGGGAACGCAGTGCTCATGATCCTGTTCGTCCTGCTGGTCAACGCCAGCTTCCATCGCCCGTGGATCGAGTCGTTCATGTTCGCGGTGGCACTCGCCGTGGGGCTCACGCCTGAGTTGCTGCCCATGATCGTCACCGTCACGCTCTCGCGTGGCGCGCTGCGGATGGCGAAGGAGCGGGTGATCGTGAAGCGATTGGCCTCGGTGCATGACCTGGGCAGCATGGACGTGCTGTGCACCGACAAGACCGGCACCCTCACCGAGGCCGTGATCCGCCTCTCGAGGCACCTGGATCCCCAGGGCCGCGAGAGCCCGCGCGTCCTTCACCTCGCCTACCTGAACAGCTACTTCGAGAGCGGACTGAAGACGCCGCTGGACGAGGCGATCCTGCGTCGCACCGACGTGGACGTAAGCGGCTGGCGCAAGATCGACGAGATGCCGTTCGATTTCGAGCGGCGGCGGGTCTCGGTGCTCGCCGACGACGGGCGGCAGCGCCTGCTCGTGCTCAAGGGCGCATTCGAAGACGTGCTCCTGCATGCGACGCGATACGAAGACGGCGGTCCGGAGCGACTCCTGCCGCTCGACGACGCGGCGAGGCGCCAGGTGAACGAGCGATTCGAGACCTTCGGGCGAGAAGGATTCCGAGTGCTGGGGGTCGCGTGGAAGGAGACGGCTCCCGACCACGTGCATGCCATCCTCGACGATGAGACGGAGCTGTTCTTCGCCGGATTCGCCACGTTCGAGGACCCTCCCAAGGCCGGCGCGTCGGAGGCGGTACACGCCCTCGAGGCGAGCGGAGTCACCGTCAAGATCGTCACCGGCGACAACGAGCTGGTGACCCAGCATCTGTGCCGAGAGCTCGCGCTGCCCGTCGGGGGAGTCCTGTCCGGTCGTGAGCTCGAGGCCATGAGCGACGCGGCGCTCGCGGACCGGGCCGAGAATGTCAGCCTCTTCTGCCGCGTGACGCCACCTCAGAAGCTCCGCGTGATCCAGGCGCTCCGGAGCCGCGGACATGTCGTGGGATACCTGGGAGACGGCATCAACGACGCGCCCTCGCTCCACTCGGCGGACGTCGGTCTCTCGGTCGACGGGGCCGTGGACGTGGCCCGCGAGGCCGCGGACATGATCCTGCTCGACCACGACCTGAGCGTGGTCCACCGCGGCGTGCTGGAAGGGCGCCGGACGTTCGGCAACATCCTCAAGTACCTGATGATGGGCACCAGCTCCAACTTCGGGAACATGTTCAGCATGGCGGGCGGCACGCTGATCCTGCCTTTCCTTCCCCTGCTCCCGGTGCAGATCCTGGTGAACAACCTCCTCTACGACATCTCGGAGATCCCGATCCCGATGGACCGCGTCGATGATGAGTTCATCGCCCGGCCGCACCGGTGGAGCATGACGTTCATCCGCGACTTCATGCTCGCGATCGGACCGGTCAGCTCGCTGTTCGACTTCCTGACCTTCTACGTGATGCTGCGCCTGTTCCGTCTCGGCGAGGCGGGGTTCCACACGGGCTGGTTCGTCGAATCCCTCGCCACGCAGGTGCTGGTCATCTTCGTGATCCGAAGCCGGCGCGGTCCTTTCCGTTCGTGGCCGAGCACGCTGCTCCTGGTCACGGCCTTCGTGGTGATCGCCGCCGCGACGATGCTGCCCTTCACGACGCTGGGAGCGCGACTCGGATTCGTCCCCATCCCCCTGAGGTTCCTCGCGATCCTCGGGGGGATCGTCGTCCTCTATCTCGTCACGGTCGACCTGGTGAAACGGTGGTTCTACCGGCGCCTCGCCAGAGCATGAGCCGGCGGCTCGCGGTCTGGACGACGGGCCTGCTCGTCCTGCTCGGTCTCGTCCTCGTGGTGGCGCACGTCGGCGAAGTCGAGCGCTTCTCGGAGCTCGTTCGGCACGTGCGTCCGGAGTGGCTGGCCGTGGCGCTCGTGCTGCAGGCCGCGACCTACGTGTGCGCGGCGGCGATCTGGCAGCGCAGTCTCGTCGGCCTTGGCACGAGGCGCTCGCTGGTGAATCTCCTGCCCCTCGGCCTCGCGAAGCTCTTCACCGACCAGGCGATCCCCTCGGCGGGGTTGAGCGGGACCCTCCTGGTCGTGCGCGGACTCGGGCGTCGTGGGGTATCGCGCCGGACCGCCACCGGCGCGGTCGTCATCAGTCTGGTCGGCTACTACTTCGCCTCGGTGGCGGCGGTCCTGGCCGCCCTTGTGGTCGGGCTGCTCATGCGCGACTCGCGCCGCGCGCTCGCATGGCTCGCGACGCCGGTGCTCGTCCTGATCTTCGTCGTCCCGATCGCCGGCCTGTGGCTGCGAAAGCGCGGCGCGGCGAGGCTGCCCCGGTGGCTCCGCCGAGCGCCGCCGTTCATCCACGCCACACGGGCCCTGCGCAGCGCGCGAGGCGCGGGGGGCGCCCGGCGCAAGGCGCTCCTCGAGGCCGGTGCATTCCAGCTGGCGATCGTCCTCCTCGATGCCGCCACGCTCGCGGCCGCGCTGGCGGCGATGGGGATCCGCGCGAGTCCCGCGGTGGTGTTCCTCAGCTACGTGACCGCCTCGATGGTGGCGACGTTCACCCTGATCCCGGGCGGGATCGGGACCTTCGACGGCACCTGCGTCGCGATGCTTCACCTCTCGGGCGTGCCCATCGAGGCGAGTCTCGGAGTGACGCTCCTGTTCCGGGGATTCACCCTGCTGCTGCCCCTTGCGCCCGGACTGTGGCTCGCCCGAAGGGAGTTGGGCTGATCGAGGTCGTCCGCGGATTGTTGCGTTGTCGTCGTCGGCTGTGCTAATCCGGGCCCCATGGCAAGGAAACTCCAACCGCTCGCGCGTTCCGAAGGGGCGAGGCCGCGTGTCGAACCGCGAGCGAAGACACCCGTCGCCGTCGTGGTGGGACTTGTGCTGCTCTCGGCGGCGGCGGTGCTCGTCACCTGGGCCACTTCGGAATCGGCCGCCGATCTCTTCATGGCCCTGGCCGGCGGGCGCGATGTGGTCCAGGGCAAGCTCGGCAGCCCGGACGATTGGTCCTTCACCACCGGTGGCCGGGTGTGGATCAACCAGAACTGGCTGTCCCACCTCCTCATTTACTCGACCTGGCTCTGGGGCAGGGACGCGGGTCTCCTGGTGTTGAAAGCGGGCCTGCTGGCCGTGATGTCGGCGCTCCTCTTCCTGGTCGCACGCCGCCGCGGCGGCCATGCGCCGACAGCGGCCCTGCTGTCGGCGGGAATCGTGCTGGCGTGTTTCCGCTTCGTCCTGCTGCGCCCAAATCTAATGACTCTGGTGCTCGTTCCACTCAGCATGCTGGTGATGTTCCGCTCGTTCGAGGACCACCGTCGCATCTGGTGGACCGTCCCGCTCATGGCAGTCTGGGCCAATCTGCACGGCGCGTTCGTATTCGGCCTGGGGATGGTGGGTCTCTGGGTGTCGTGCGCTCTGATCGAGGACTGGCGCACGCATGGGCGCGCGAACATTCGCAAGCACTGGCGGCTCCCCGCTTGCCTGGCGGCGTGCGTGGTCGCGTGCGCGCTGAGCCCCTTCGGGCTGGTCAACCTCGAGGAGCCGCTCGTGGTCGCTTCGAGCCCGGGCTGGAGACAGGTGCCCGAGTGGCTGCCGCTCCTGTCGAACGATCGGATGCCGTTTCCGTGGGAGCTGTTCGTCGTCCTCGGGCTGGTGCTGGCCCTGGGTCTTGCCCGCCTGCTGAGCAAGGTCCCCGCGCGGTCGACCCGGCAGACTCTTCCACCTGATCGACGGGCGGCATTCGGACCCGTGGCCTTCGAATACGTGCTGCTCGGCGCGGCGACGCTCATGGCCTTCCAGTCGCGGAGATTCGTCCCGCTCGCGGTGCTCGCGACGGCGCCCCCACTGGCGAGGCTGCTGGGATGGCTGGCGCTTCGCAAGGGCCGGTGGGTCACGATCGCGGCGTGCCTCGGCGTCATCGTGCCACTGCTCACGCTGGGGTGGCGAAACTTCCAGGCGTATCGCCCGGACCACCCCATCCGAACCGGAAGCACGATCTTCGATCGCATGCACTCCGTGTCCGACGTCTTCCCGGTGTCGGCCGGCCAGTTCCTCGGCGACAACCGGCTCTCGGGCAACGCGCTGGCGGCCTGGGAATGGGAAGGCTATCTGCGGTGGGTCCATCCCGACACGCGATTGCTCATGGGCGGGAGGGCCCAGCAGATCTATCCGCCCGGCGTGCTGGACTTGTGGACTCGCATCCAGACGACCGACCAGGGCCCACAGCTGCTGAGAGACAACCAGGTGCATCTGGTGATCGTTCCCTCATCGCCCCGCTTCAGTCCCCTCCTGTCGCGACTGACGGCGACGCGCCAGTGGGCGAGCATCTACAACGATGGCCGCATGGTGGTGCTCGCAGACGCCCGGTCCGAACCGACGGCCTCGCTCGTGCCGCGGGCGGTGGCGGGCCAGTTGAAGTACCCCTCGGAGATGACGCGGGCGCTCAGCCTCGCGACCGCCATGCTGACGGGTCTGCCATCACCCGATCCCGCCAGCATCCTGGCGGCGGTGCGGCGGGCCAATCTGGCCGAGCCCACACCGCAGGCGTATCAACTTCTGAGTGGGCTGGCCGGCGGACCGCCCTTCGGCGAGAGCGCCATCGCCTACCTGGAGCAGGAAGCTGAACGCCTTGCACGACTGCAACCCCGGGGGAAGGGCGCCCAGGAGATGCGTGGGTGCCGGATCATGATCCAGCAGGTCCTGGCCGGGTTCTATGACGCCGCATCGCGCGGACCGGATGCACGGCAAGCGGAGAATCGCGCCGCGGCGCTCGCCCAGGAGGCGGAGGCCGTGAGGTTGGCCTGGCGCTGAGCCCGCGAGCCCCAGCGCGCGCTGCGCGCTCGGCGGCCATTCTAGACATGCCCGCGTGACGGGTTATCCTCGGCGCCCGATGGAGAGTCAGTCGCAGGACCCGCCGGTGGAATTCTCGATGGCCATCCTGTGCTATCGCGCAGGTGAGTCCATCATCCCGTTCGTCGAGAACCTGCACCGGATCATGTCGATGTTCCGCATCGAATGGGAGCTGGTGCTGGTCGCGAACTTCTGGCCCGGAACGGGGGATCGCACGCCCGAGGTGTGTCAGAGCCTGGCCGCGAGGCTCCTCCACGTGCGGTGCATCGCCGAGCCCAAGCAGGGGGCCATGGGCTGGGACATGCGCAAGGGCCTGGAGGCCTGCCGCGGGCGTTACATCGGGGTGATCGACGGCGACGGGCAGTTCCCGGTCGAAGCCATCTTCTCCTGCTTCGCGAAGATCAGGAGCGAGGACTACGACTTCATCAAGACCTACCGGGTCGTGCGTGCCGATGGGCTCTACCGCAACTTCATCTCCTTCATCTATCAACGACTGTTCAATCTGCTGTTCCCCGCCTACCGCGGCTTCTCGGACGTCAACTCGAAGCCGAAGATCATGAAGCGGGAGGCCTTCCAGCGCATGGAGCTGCTCAGCGACGACTGGTTCGTCGACGCGGAGATCATGCTCAATTGCCTGGCCCTGCGCCTGCGCATGTACGAGATCCCCGTCAAGTTCCAGAGCCTGGGTGGTCGCAAGTCGTTCGTGAGGCCGGGGGCGGTGTTCGAGTTCCTGCGTCACCTGCTGGCGTACCGCTTCGGGCCGCGCTACCAGCGGCACCGGACCGGCGCATGAGCACCGTGCTGGTGACGGGTGCGAGCTCCGCACTGGGCCGGGCACTCATCGACGGCCTGCTGCCCACCCACCGGATCCTCGCCACGGTGCACCGGCAGCCGGTGGACGACCGCGGTGGGCGCGTGGAGCTGCTGCCGGACGGGCTCGAGCGGTGCCAGGGTCACGCCGCGCGCATCGGCGAGGCCGACATCATCGTCCACCTGGCCGCGGTGACACATAGCGACGATGGGTCGCGCTATGAGCACGTGAACCACGTCCTCACGCGCCGGCTGCTGGACAGCGCGCGGCCGGGCCAGCGGCTGATCCACATGAGCACCATCTGCGCACATCCCGATGCGGGGGCCTACGGGGCATCCAAGCTGCGCGCCGAGGAAGCGGTGCGCGCGAGCGGTCTGGACTGGGTCATCGTGCGACCGGCCGAGATCTACGGCCTCGAGTCGGCGGAGGGGATCGACGTCCTGGTCGGACTCGCACTGCGCACGCGCATCATGGTGGATTTCCGCGACAACGGTCCGGTGCGGTACGCCCCCGTGTCGGCGGAGCGGGTCACGCAGTTCCTTCTCGATGTCGTGAATCGCTTCGTGCGCTCGCGGGCCGTCTACACGCTGTGCGCCGAACAACCGTGTACGGCGCCCGACATGGCGAACGCCCTGAGACGCGCGGGCATGCGGGTGAGGTGTGTCCCCGTGCCGATCGGACTCCTGCGGGCCGCGGTGCGCTGTCGCCTGCCCGTCCCATTCAATCCGGATCAGTTGGACCGGCTGGTCGTGGCCAAGGGCTACGATATCCGCCCGGCGCGACAGGACTACGGCTTCGAGCCCGGGGATTTCCTGCGCGATCTCGCGGCCCGGGTCGCATGACGCGCTCGGGCCTTCGCCCCCCGTCACGACGCTTCACCAGCCACAGTCACACTTCTGAGGCTCCGGACCAATAGCCAATCGCCCCAGCGAGTTATTCTCGCCGGGGCTGATTCCATCGGAGGGACCTGGGGCCCGCGCCGGGTGCGCCGGGGCCACCTTCGAACTCTCCGTGGACCTGCCAGAAGGGGTCCGGCATCTTACCGCTTGACTGACCTAACGCCGTTAGGTAT
This sequence comes from Candidatus Eiseniibacteriota bacterium, assembly GCA_041492985.1. Lineage (GTDB taxonomy): Bacteria > Eisenbacteria > RBG-16-71-46 > RBG-16-71-46 > RBG-16-71-46 > WS-11. The sequence goes on along the minus strand of JBGPXY010000001.1, from coordinate 40,277 downwards.
CGTAACGGCGGTCAGGCAAGGAGGAGGTCCGCGGTGGGAACGAAAGAACGGCGTGATCGGGAGAAGCTCGAGACGCGTGACAAGATCCTCGCGGCCGCTCGCGAGATGTTCGCCGACGAGGGCTACGACGCGGTGACGATGCGGGCCATCGCCGAGCGCGTCGAGTACACACCGACCGCGCTCTATCACCACTTCCGCAACAAGCAGTCGCTCCTCACCGAGCTCTGCCAGTGCGACTTCGAATCGCTCGCGCGTCACTTCAGCGGCCAGGCTGCGGCGGCTGATCCCGTGGAGCGCATCCTCGCCGTGGGCCGCGCCTACCTGCGCTTCGCCGTGGAATACCCGAGCCAGTACCGCTTCATGTTCATGACCTTCCTGCCGAGGATCTTCGACTCCAAGTGGGTGCACGGCGATCCCGAGAAGGACGCCTACATGTTCCTGCGCGAGGCGTGCCGGCAGGCGATCGAGCAGGGCCGGATTCGCCCAGAGGTGAAGGACCCGGACCAGCTGGCGCAGATCCTCTGGGGCGCCGTGCACGGTCTCATCTCGCTGCGGATGGTGAAGTACTACGAAGGAGACGGGTTTCCGTGGGGCGATTTGCGCGCCACGGTGGAGGCGTCGATGCAGGTCCTGCTGCACGGCTTCCTTCGCGAGCCGGCGGCACGGGGGAGGGCGTCATGATTTTTTTTGACCTGGCCCTTAACGCCGTTAGGAGAGTTACCCATGTTTAGCCATTCTCGGCCCATACATCTGATTCTGGTCGCCGCAGCCGCGGTCACCCTCGCACGCCCGGCCGCCGCCCAGCGACCGGATCCGCTCGGCGCCCTCGTGTCGCAGGCCCTGAAGTCCAACCTCGATCTCGAGCAGGAGCGGTTGGCCGCACGCCGCGCCGAGGCCGAGGTGGGCGAGGCACGCGCTCTCCTGCTCCCATCGGTAAGCCTCGAATCGCGCGGCACGCGCGCGAGCGGCGTGCCGAACCTCGGCGACTTGGTGAACCCTGCGTACGCGGCGCTCAACCAGATCACCGGCACCCAGAGCTTCCCGACCGACCTCAACTTCTCCCTGCCGCAGCGGCACCAGTCCACCGTGCGCCTCACTCAGCCGCTCTTCAACGAGGCGATCCGGGCCAACTTCACGCTGGCGCACGCGCGCCGCGATGGCCAGCGCCTGCAGCTCGCGGCGGCCGCGCGGCGGCTCGCCGCCGACGTACAGGTCGCGTATCTCGTGCAGGCGTCGGCGCAGCGCGTGACCGAGACGTACGAAGCGACGCTGGCGCTGGTGCGCGAGAGCGAGCGCGTCGCGGGCCGCCTGCTCGCGGCCGGGCGCGCCACGCCCGAGGCGCTGCAGCGCGCCCGCGCCGAATGCGCCGAGGTCGAGCAGCAGCTCGCCGAGGCGCGCGAGCACCGGACGGCTGCGGCGCGGGCGTTCAATCACGTGCTTCAGCGACCGCTCGAAGCTCCGGTCGAGGTGATCCCCGACAGCGCCTTCGACCTGCCGCTCGACATCACCGCCGATGCCTCGGTGGCGAGCGCGCTCGCCGGGCGCGAGGAGCTGCGTCAGGCCGACGCCGGCGTGGGCGCGGCGCGGGCGGCGAAGCGGGTGGCCACGGCGGGGTACATCCCCAGCGCCGCCGTGGCGCTCGAGTATGGCTTTCAGGGCCCGCGGCTCTCGTTCGGCAGCGATGAGGACTACTGGACGGCGTCGCTGGTCGTGTCGTGGAACCTCTTTGACGGTGGCCGAGACGCCGCGCGTCGGGCCGCCGCCGGCTACGAGGCCGATCGGGCCCTTGCGCTGCGGCGCGATCTCGCCGAACGCATCACGCTCGAAGTCCGCGACGCTCACGAGGCCGCCACGGTGGCCCACGCGGCGATTGCGACGGCTGACACCCGGCTGGACGCGGCGCGCCGCACCTACACCTTGGTGAGACGCCGCTTCGAAGAGGGCGCCGCCAGTCCGTTCGAGCTGGTGGACGCCCGCGCCGCGATGACGGGCGCGGAGCTCAACCGCATCCTCACCGCCTACCGATACGCCATCCGCTGGGTCGATCTGGAGCGTGCCGCCGCGCTCCGCGACCTGCCACTCTAGAAAGGAGAACCGCCATGAGACGCGCGCTGATCACGCTCGCACTACCCCTCCTCCTGCCGCTTGCGCTCGAATCCTGCACCCGGGGGGACGCCGCCGACCACCCCGCCGCGACCCCGGTCGCGGTGCGCGTGGCGCCGGTGACCATGCGGCGCGTCGCGCTGCCGGTGACGGCCAGTGGCACCCTCGGTCCCAAGGAGGAGGTGACCCTCAGCTTCAAGATCGGTGGGGTCATCGCCCGCGTGCTGGTGGACGCGGGCCGGACCGTGGTCGCGGGGCAGGAGCTGGCCGCCCTCGACCTGGGCGAGATCGACCCCGGGGTCGCCCGGGCTCAGAGCGTGGCCGAGAAGGCCGAGCGCGATCTGGTGCGGGCGCGCCGCCTCTACGCCGACAGCGTCGCCACGCTCGAGCAGGTGGAGGACGCAGAGACCGGGCGCGACGTGGCACGCGCCGAGCTGCAGAGCGTCACCTTCAACCGCCGCCACGCGGTGATCGTGGCGCCCTCGGCGGGGGTGATCCTCGAGCGCCGCGCCGAGCCGGGGGAGCTGGTTCAGGCCGGCGCGCCGATCCTCAGGCTGGGCAGCCGCTCGCGCGGGCAGGTGTTGCGCGTCGGGCTCGCCGATCGCGACGTGGTGCGCATCCAGCGCGGCGACGGCGCCGTGGTCCGCTTCAGCGCGCTTCCCGGCCGCGAGTTCGCGGGCACGGTCAGCGAGATCGCCGCGGCCGCCGACCCAGTGACCGGCACCTACCGCGTCGAGGTGTCGCTGCCCGGCGCGCTGGGGCTCTCCAGCGGGCTGGTCGGGACCGTGGAGATCCGTCCCGCCGCCTCGCGCTCCTTGATCATGGTGCCGATCGAGTCGGTCCTCGAGGCCGACGGTGCGGGCGCCACCGTGTTCGTGCTGAGCCCCGACGGCGGGCGCGCGGAGCGCCGCCCGGTCACGCTCGCGTTCGTCTCCGGTGACCAGGCCGCGGTCGCCGGCGGCCTCGACGGGGTGCGGTTAGTCATCACCGACGGCGCCGCGTTCCTGCGGGACGGGCGCGCGGTGGAGGTGAGGCCATGAAGCTCACGGAGTTCTCGGTCAAGAACTGGCAGTTCACGGTCGTGCTGTTCGCGATGCTGGCCCTCCTCGGGGTGACCTCGTGGTCGGCCATCCCGCGGCTCGAGGATCCGCCGCTCGATTTTCCGCTCTACGCGGTGGTCGCCGTCTATCCCGGCGCGAGCCCCAAGGACCTCGAACGGCTGGTGATCAAGCCGATCGAGGACCGACTGCACAAGCTGGACGATCTGAAGAGCCTGGACAGCCGCATCCATCCCGGCGTGGCGACGGTCCGCGTCGAGTTCGAGGCCAACCAGGACGCCGCCCGCAAGTACGACGAGGTGGTGCGTGAGGTGAACGCGCTTCGCCCGTCGCTGCCGGCCGAGCTGACGCGGCTTGAGGTTCGGCGCGGCACCACCCTCGACGTGAACATCGTCCAGGTGGCGCTGGTTGCCGACGCCGCCAGCTACCGCACGCTCGATTCCCTCGCCGAGGCGCTCGAAGACCGCTTCAGCGCCATAGGTGGCGTGCGCAAAGCGGAGCGCTGGGGAGCGCCTGCGCGTGAGGTCCACGTGGAGCTCGACCTCGGCCGTCTCGCGCAGCTGCGCCTGCCGGTCGGGCAGGTGCTGGCGGCCATCGGTGGCGAGAGCGCCGACATCCCCGCCGGCAGCGTCGAGGCCGGGCGGCGTAGCTTCGGCGTGCGCTCCTCGGGAAGCTACGAAGACCTGGACCAGGTCCGGTCCACGGTGATCCGCGGCGACGGGGCTCAGGTGGTGCGCGTGCGCGACGTCGCCACGGTAGAGTGGGGCTACGCAGACTCGACCTATCGCGCGCGCTTCAACGGGCGCCGCGCCGTGTTCGTGACCGCGGGTCAGCAGGGCGGCATCAGCGCCCAGACCGTGCGCGACCGCATTTACGCCGAGCTCGACCGATTCGAGCGCGAGCTGCCGCCCGGCGTGACGCTGGGCCGCGGCTTCGATCAGGCGGCCAACGTGTCGAACCGGCTGGCGCGCCTGGGCGAGGACTTCCTGATCGCCATCGGCCTGGTGTTGCTGACTCTGCTGCCGCTCGGCCTGCGGGCGGCGCTGGTGGTGATGATCTCGATCCCGCTCTCGCTGGCCATCGGCCTCGCGGCGCTGAACTGGACCGGATTCACCCTCAACCAGCTCACCATCGTCGGCATGGTGATCGCGCTCGGTCTGCTGGTGGACGATTCGATCGTCGTGGTCGAGAACATCAGTCATTTCCGCCGCGCCGGGCACGGGCGGCGCGAGGCGGCGATCCTCGCCACCCACCAGATCTGGGTCGCGGTGCTCGGCGCCACCGCCACGCTGCTGTTCGCATTCCTGCCGATGCTCTTCCTGCCCGGAGCGCCCGGGCGTTACATCCGTTCATTGCCCATGGCGGTGGTCTTCTCGGTGCTGGGGTCGCTGTTCGTCGCGCTCACGATCATCCCCTGGCTGGTGAGCCTGCTGCCGGGTGGCGACCAGGGTCCCGGCGGGAACCGAGCCCTGCGCGCGTTCGACCGAGTCATCCATGCCACGTATTCGCCGCTCCTCGACCGCGCGCTCAGGCGGCCGGGGAGGGCGCTGGCGATCGCAGCGGCCTTCGTGGTCGCTACCCTAGCGCTGGTACCGGTGGTCGGGTTCTCGCTCTTCCCCAAGGCCGAGACGCCGCAGTTCCGTGTCGACATCACCGCCCCCGAGGGCGCCAGCATCGCCGTCACCGACTCGGCCGCGCGGTTCGCCGAGCGCGTGATCGCCCGCCGGGCGGGCATCAGGACCATCTACACCTCGGTCGGCCACGACAACCCACCCGTCTACTACAACGTCACCTCGCGGGTCGATGATCCGCGGGTCGGGCAGCTCCTCGTGCTGCTCGATCACTATGACCAGCGCCGTACGCCGCCGCTGCTCGACTCGCTGCGAGCCGAGCTGGCGATGTATCCGGGCGTCGAGCTGGCCCTGCGGGAGTTCGAGAACGGCCCTCCGGTGGACGCCCCGATCGCCCTGCGCATCGAGGGGACCTCGCTCGATTCGCTCGATGCCATCGCCGCGCATGTCGAGGAGGCACTCGAGGCCACGGCCGGCACGCAGTACGTGAACAACCCGGTGCGGCTCAAGCGCAGCGACCTGCGCGTGGAGATCGATCGGGCCAAGGCCGGGCTGCTCGGCATCCCGACGCTGGAGATCGACCGCACCGTGAGGCTCGGACTGGCCGGGCTCGAGGCGGGCAGCCTGCGCGAGACGAACGGCGACGAACGTCCGGTGGTGGTGAGGCTCGCCCGTGCCGGGCGGCCCAGCCCGGCCGATCTCGAGCGCGTCTACGTGAGCGCGATGAGCGGGGGGCTCACGCCTCTGGCCCAGGTCGCGGATCTGCGATTCGAGCGCGCGGTGCCCGAGATGCAGCGCTACGACCGCACCCGCAGCGTGACGGTGACGGCGAACGTGCGCACCGGCCACAACACCGACCGTGTCACCCGCCGCGCGCTGGACCGCATCGGTCGACTGCCCCTGCCGGCCGGATATCACATCGTGCCCGCCGGCGAGATCGCCAGCCGCAAGGAGAGCTTCGGCGGCATCGGCGGCGCCATCCTGGTCGCGGTCTTCGGCATCCTCGCAATCCTGGTGCTCGAGTTCCGCACCTTCCGCTCGACGCTGATCGTGGCGTCGGTGATCCCGCTCGGCATTGGCGGCGGGGTCGTCGCGCTGCTCCTTGCCGGGCAGACGCTGTCGTTCACCGCGACCATCGGCTTCGCCGCCCTGATCGGCATCGAGATCAAGACGTCCATCCTGCTCGTGGATCTGACGAACCAGCTGCGTGCCCAGGGGATGGGACTGGAGGACGCGATCCGCAAGGCCGGCGAGGTGCGCTTCCTGCCGATCGTGCTCACCAGCCTCACCGCGATCGGTGGGCTGTTGCCGATCGCGCTCCAGGGCAGCGCCATGTACGCGCCGCTGGCGTGGGTGATCATCGGTGGGCTGGTGTCGAGCACCCTGCTCGCGCGCATCGTCACGCCGGTCGTGTACAAGCTGATCGCGCCGCGCGTGGAGGCGGTCACCGCAGCGGCTTGACCGGTGGGCCCCGAGATCGGGGGGGGGCGGCGTGAAGGGTGCTCTCACACCCGGCCGGCGCGCCGCCCCAACCCGCCACCTACCTCACCAACGACAGCTTCCTCGTCTCGGTGGCGCCACCCGACTTCAGCACGTAGTAGTACAGGCCGCCCGGCAGGCGCCCCGCGGTGAAGCGCGCCTCGTGCCGGCCGCGACCCTGTCGCTCATTCACCAGCGTCGCCACCTCCCTGCCGCTCACGTCGTACACCCTCAGCGAGACGTGATCCGCACGGGGAAGTTCGTAGGCGATGGTCGCCGCCCGGTGCGTGGGATTCGGGTAGCTCTGGCTCAGCGCCACACGCTCGTGACGGACGGTGCTCCCATCGCCCACTGCCACCGGCGAGAGGAACGAGGTCGTGAACACGCCCCTCGCATGAGTCCCGATCGCGAGCGTCCTGTCCGTTGGACGATAGTCCATGTATCCGACGATGATGTTGCCGATCGTCGTGCCGCCCTCCTGAACCCAGACGGTCGCGCCCCCTGCAAGCGCCGTCGTCGAGAGGACGCCGATGCTCGTGCCCAGGAACACCTGCAGCGTCCCGCCGACGTAGAACATCGAAGCCCAACGTACGGACGGCCCCGACGGTCCAGCCAGATTGCCTTCCACGTCCGTCCAGCTCGCGCCGCCATTGGTGGTGTACCAGAGGCTCGGGAAGTTGTAATTCCCGAACGCCACCAGCGCCTTGTTCGAGTTCGTCGGGTCCACGGCGATGCACCGGACGAACCCTCCCGAGGCCGTGCCCCCGAGCAGTCCGGGCGGGGTGATGTTCGTCACAGTCGGGGTCGCCGTGTTGGCGTTGTCGGCCCGCATCACCAGCCCGTCGACCGTTCCGTAATACAGCACGCTCGGACCGCCCGCAGTCGAGATCCCGAGCGCGGTGATCCGCCGGACGTAGCCCGTGCCCGCGCCCACCTCGGTCGCGGCTAGCGATGTCCATCCGGTCGTCGTCGTCGCGTTCGGTGCCGAGTCATTGCGCCAGATCCTGCTGGTGGATGCGGAGATTCCGGCCGGGTAGTAGAGCAGCGCCGAGTTGTTGGGGTCCAGGACGATCGGGGTCACGAACAGCTGGTTCATGGCGCCCGAGGGAGTGATGTCCAGGAGATTCGAGCCGTCCCGGTTCTGCCGCTGCATCTGGCCGCCCTGGTACTGCGTGTAGAGCCGGTCGTCCGCGACCGGCGCCACCTTCACCACCGTGCCGTCCCCGCCGAAAGCCATGATCCAATCGGAGGCGCCCGGCGCGTTGCCCAACCGCGTGCCGTTGTCCTGAGCGCCCGCCATGATCAGGTCGCTGCCGCTCTCAGGGGCGATCGACACCGAATAGAACTGGGTCACGTTGTAACCGTGGTTCAGGCTCGTCCATACCATGCTCGCGATCGTGATGTCCGCAGCCTTGGCAATGCCGCCGTCGCCTGCCGAGTAGTACACGCTCGGGGCGGAGCTCACGAACGCAGCGGCATGCAGATCGGGATGATGATTCAAGTCCGGATAGAAGGGATAGCCGCCGATCGTCGTGGTGGCCGCGCTGGTCGCGAAGCCGTCGGTCGAGCGGTAGAGGTTTGTGCCCCCGATCACGACGAAGTTCTCGTCGTCCGGCTTGACGTGAGCGATCATGTCGTAGCCGGTCTGCGTGTTGATGTCCGACGGCAGGTTGCCGCCTCGGTTTACCCAGGTCCCGCCGGCCCCGGCGCCGCTTCCGGAGACGTAGTTGTACTTCCAGATCTGATGGCCCGCGATGCCCGGAGTGTTGTTCGCGCCCTGCACGAAGAAATAGAGGGCGTTGGGATTGGACGGCGCCAGGGCGATGACGATCCGGTTCGCGGTGGTGGGGAAGGTGGCGGGAAGGATGTTCGTCCAGGTCACACCGTCGGGGGATCGCCAGATCCGGGGGAGAACGCCCGTCCTGGTGCATGCGTAGGTGACACCGGTGGAGGTGACCGCCACGTCGGTGAACCCCGAGTCGGAGGGCAGTGGTTTCGTCCACGTGTTCCCGCCGTCAAGGGTTCGGTAGATGCCATTGTGGGTCGCCGCGAACACTTCGTCCTGGATCGCATTGGCCGGATTGGTCGCCACGTCGATCACGAAGTCGAAGTCATCCGTCGTCTGCGGAGTGCCGGAGGAGGTCGAGGGCAGAAGGGTCCACGAGTCTCCGTTGTCGATGGACTTGAAGACGCCATCGCCCCGGTAGAGCGATCCCCATCGGGTGTCGTTGGTGGTCGAGCCACGGATCTCGCCCGTGCCGACATACCAGAGGTTGGTCTTCCCGGTCCGCTTGTCCTGGGTGATGCAGGTCGTCCCGTGAAGCTGCGCCGGGGCGGTTCGGAGTGACCAGGAGCCACCGTCATCGATCGATTTCCAGATGCCACCGGCCACGCTGCCGGCGAGCAGCGTCCTCGAGTTGGCCACATCGATGGCGAAGGCCCGCGTGCGCCCACCCACGTTGTTCGGGCCCCGCTCGGTCCAGGTGAGCGCCTCGGTGCTGGTCGCGCCTTCCCCTTCGTTCTGGAGGTTCAGCGCCCTCCGATCCGGAAGGCTTCGCGCGAAGACCGCCTCCCGCCTGCGGATGTCCAGAGGAATCGCATTGGTTCTCGGATCGCGGAGCATCGAGAATTCCATCTCGGCCTGGGCGTCCGGATCGTCTTCGGTGCCGAGCGAAGCCGGGATCCTTCCCGATGGATGGGCCCTCAAGGCGTCACGGTGCGACTCAGCCAACGGGGGAATCAGGGCCAGGAGGCCCATAAGGAACAGGAGCGTTGCGCGCGTCCAACGTACGCTTCTCATGAGCCTCTTCCATCGTGCGTTCGAGCCGGGTGGCGGCGGACGCGGCAGCCTAGCCGCGACCTCGTTTCATCATCAAGGCTACCTCGCTCGGGAGGCTCCGCCCAGCGACTTTCTACTCTCGGCCATGGCGGTAGAGCTGCGGCAGTGGCTTGTTGAACCGCGAGGAGGCCAGGAACAGGTTGAGGCCAGCTGGGGGCAGGATGCGAGCTTGTCGTCGCACAATCGTCCTCCTGGTCTGTGCCAGGACGATCTCAATGGCTCAATCGCGTTCGGCCGCCCCCGCGAGAGCGCGCAGGTACCCCACAAGCGCCCGACGGTTGGCCGGCGAGAGCGTGTATAGCCAGCCCGGCATGGTCACCGCGTACGGGGCGTGTGCGCCGCCGATGCTGATCAGGCGTGAGAGCTCGGCGTCGTCGAGCCCGGAGAGCGCCGCACCGCGCAGGCCGGGCGGCTTGAGCTTCGATGCGAGCGCGGACGAGAAGAACCCATCGCCACCGCCGTACGGCCCGTGGCAGCTCGAGCAGTACGTCACATAGACCTGCCGACCGGACGGCGGCGATCCCGCGGGCGCAGCCAGGTAGCGCTCGATCATGTCCCGGCCGACCTCGCCGGCCGGCGGCATGGCGACCACGTAGTCGGCGATGCGATCCATCCACTCGGGGCCCAGGTGAGGTCCCCAGACGGGCATCGGCGAGCCGGGGAGTTCGTGGGCTCCGGTCTCGATCGCCCGCCGCACGCCCGCCCGGCCGAGCAAAGCCACTCGCGCGCTGTCGAGCACCGCTGGCGTGGTCTTGCCCTCGGCGGCAATGGAGGAGGCCAGCGGTCCGTCGCCCGCGCCTCGCACACCGTGACACACGGCACACTGGGCGAGAAAGGCCTGACCTCCGCTCTCCAGTTGAGCGGCATCACGCCCCTCCCGGCAGCCGGCGGCCAGCACCGTCGCGGCGGACATCACCGCCAGCGCGCATGCGAAACGTAGGATCATGGTCGGTTGGCTGCCCTGGTGGACGCCTGAATCCCGGGGGCAGGTTAGCCACGATAGTCAGGATACTCAAGCATCGATCGCCACGCGCTTGGCGGCCGATGCATTTCTGAAGGGGTAGCCAGCGAGCGATTCACTGGCCCGCCGCTAGCCTGCGATCGAGCCCGCTCGACCGATCCGTCGTGAAGTCGTCCAGCTCTCGCCGCGCCCGCCGCCCGGCTGGATCATCCTCATGCCATGAGCGCAACCGCCGTTCCTTCAAAGCCGCGTGGCATGGCGTTGATGCTGGGCTGGGGGCGCGTGCGGTTCACGCCGTCCAATGCGATTGTCTTCGGCCTGATGATCAGCTTCGGCTGGGAGTCCGGGCTGCTGTCCTTGCCCACCCGCACGGTGTTCACCGGTCTCTTCGTGATGCTGGCGTTCGGCCTGTTCGAGCCATGGCCGAAGCGATTGCCCCGGTGGCTCGCGCGCTGGACGCTGCAGGTGCTGGGCGTGGCCCTGGCGATACCGCTCGGCACGTGGATGAGCTACGTGATCGTCATCTGGCTTGCCGTCATGGGAGCAAGGGTTCCGCAACTAGTGGGTCGTGAACCGGTCCGTGCGTAGGGGTAGCGGCGAGAAAATTGACGCCTCGCAGGCGATCCGGTCTTTCATTCTGCCCCGATCCTGGGTCGCCAACCTGCTGCGCCTCAAGGAGTACGACGAAGACTGACCCTTTCGGCCTGGGCCATGCAATAGGCCGGGGGCGACGGTCTCGATGGGTCCGCCAGGCGGGGGGACCGAAGAGACCCAAGGAGGGGCTCATGATGACGAACCTTGGCTCCATGGATCGCATGTTGCGCCTGTCGATCGCCTCGGCGATGTTCTGGATTGTGGCGCTCGGGCTGGCGAAGGGACTCTGGGCCTTCATCCCAATGTCGATCGCGACGATGATGGTCGTCACTTCGCACAACGGACATTGCCCGGTCTACCGTCGCTTCGGCTGGTCGACCCAAACACCTACGAAGCGTCGCGCGTAGCTCGGGCCCTTCGCCTCCAGGCGCGCCGGCCTCGTCCCTCGTGTGGTCAGGCGAGGGTCTGCAAACGCGGGACCTCGAAAACACGTCACTTACGAGACCGAGTCTGCAAGCAGGTCCGCGGCAATACAATGCGCGACGCCCCAGAGGGTTGAGTCCTCTGGGGCGTCGTCTCAAGGGTGGCCAACGGTGGCCACCGATGGGAGGCATTAGCCAGCTGAACCTCGGCCAGAACGCAGCCGGCGCTTCATCGGAGGAAAGGACGGTCATGCTGTAGATTCCACCGATGCCACTCACCCCCGGCACTCGCCTCGGCCCCTACGAGATCGTCGCCCCGCTCGGCGCGGGCGGGATGGGGGAGGTGTACCGCGCGCGCGACCCGCGCCTCGGGCGCGAGGTGGCGATCAAGGTGCTGCCCGATGCCCTGGCGGGCGACGCCGAGCGCCTCGCCCGCTTCGAGCGCGAGGCCCGGCTGCTGGCGGCCTTGAGCCACGCCGGGATCGCATCGATCTTCGGGGTCGAGGAGGCAGGCGGCTCGCACGCGCTCGTCATGGAGTTGGTGGAAGGGCAAACGCTCGCCGAGCGCATCCATTCGGGGGCGCTCGCCACCGCCGACGCCCTGCCCATCGCGCGGCAGCTGGCCGAGGCGCTCGAGTACGCGCACGAGCGCGGCATCGTGCACCGGGACCTCAAGCCCGCCAACGTGAAGCTCCGGCCCGACGGCACGGTCAAGGTACTGGACTTCGGTCTCGCCCGCGCACTTGCGACCGATGCGAGCGGCTCGACCGCCGAGCTCAGCCAATCGCCGACCCTCACCCAGCGGATGACCCACGAGGGAGTGATCCTGGGGACCGCCGCCTATATGTCGCCTGAGCAGGCGCGCGGGCGCGAGGCCGACCGCCGCGCCGACGTGTGGGCATTCGGCGCCGTCGTCTACGAGATGCTCACCGGGCGCCACGCCTTCGTGGGCGACACCATTTCCGACACGCTCGCCTCGGTGATGCGCGACGAGCCCGACTGGTCGGCGCTACCGTCCGGACTCTCCCCGCGCTGGCGACGGCTGCTCGTGCGCTGCCTGGCCAAGGACCCGCGGCGGCGCCTGCAGGCGATCGGTGAGGCGCGCATCGCGCTCGAGGACCTGGCGGCCAACCCCGGGGACACCCTGCCCGAGGCGGGCGCCGCGACGGGGCCGGCACCCGCGCGTCGCGCCGCGCTCATTCCCTGGCTTCTCGCCGCGGCCGCCGTGGTCGCCCTCGCCGTCTCGCTGTGGCGCATGCCGCCGCCCGCGCCCTCCGCGACCGAGTTGAGCATCGTGCCCGCCGGGGGGCAGCGCGTGGCCGAGGACATCAGCTATCACCCCATGGCCATCGCTCCCGACGGCCGGGCGATCGCCTACACGGTGCGCATCGGGGGCGTGCTGAAACTGCGCCTGCGCCGGCTGGATGCGCGCGAAGACATTGAGATCCCGGGCGCCGACGGGGCGCGCAACATGTTCTTCTCGCGCGACGGCCAATGGATCGGGTTCTTCGACACCCGCAAGATGTGCAAGGTCTCGGTTCGCGGCGGCACCCCGGTCGAGCTCGCCGACGCGCTTCAGGACAGGCTCGGCACGTGGCTCGACGACGGCACGATCGTGTATTCGCGCGAGACCACGGAGCCGCTCTACCGGATCCCGGAGAGCGGAGGCACGCCGGTCGCCATCACCGCCCTCGACACCACGAGGCGGGAGCGGACGCACCGGTTCCCATGCGCGCTCGACGGCGGGCCGTGGGTGGTGTTCACCGTGCAGACCGTGGACAGCCCCGGAGGCTACGACGACGCCGGCATCGACGCAGTCAACGTGCGCACCGGGGAGCGCCGTCATCTCTACAAGGGCGCGCGGCGCGCCGCCTGGGCCCCTGGCGGGTATGTCCTCCTGGCCCGGGGCACCGACCTCTATGCCGCCCGCATCGACCCCCGCGACCCCCGCATCACGCAGGATCCGGTGCCGGTGCTCGCCGGGGTGAGCGGCGACGCGTCGAGCGGAGCATCATTCTTCGGCATCGCCGACGACGGGACGATCGCTTGGCTCCCCGGCGGAGAACGCGAGGTGACGCGCGAGGTGGGGTGGATGGACCGGTCGGGTCGCTGGACACCGACCGCGATCCCCGCCGGGCCCTATACCCAGCTGCGCATCTCACCCGATGGCGCGCGCGCCCTGATCGCGGCGGGCCCCGGGGGCGGGGCGACCGACCTGTGGCTCGCCGATCTCCGCAGCGGCGCGATCAACCGCCTCACCTACGGCGGCCGCAGCGGTCCCGGAGCCTGGTTTCCCGACGGTGTGCGGATCGCGTACACCAGGAGGGATTCCGCAGGAAGCGAGGTGGTGGTGGTGCGCCGCCTGGACGGCGCGGGTGGCGAGCGCGAGCGGGCGCGCGCCCCGCACCCGCTGATCGTGACCGACGTCACCCCTGACGGCCGCGGAGTCGTCTACTGTGACTACGGGCAGCGCACGGGCCGCATCCACATTGCCGCGGCGGACGGCGACGTCCCGTCCCGGGAGATCCGCATCGAGGGCGACGGCTACGAGTTGGCCGGCAGGGTGTCTCCCGACGGCGGGTGGCTGGCCTACGTCACGAACAAGACCCGACGCGAGGAGGTCTGCCTGCGCCGGCTGGACGGGAGCGCAGGGAGTTGGCAACTCTCGACCGGCGGGGCCGGCGCCATACGCTGGGGTCGGGCGGGGCGTGAGCTGTTCGAAGTCAGCGGTGAGATCCTGATGCGCGTGCCCATTGACGCGCGCGGCGGCGGCCCTGCGATCGGACAGCCCGAAGCGCTGTTCGAGGTCCCCCCGGCGGCCACCGAGATCGCGTTCCGCGACTACGACTACGATCCGATCAGCGACCGGTTCCTGTTCACCCGCCCGCCGCGTGGCGTGGCCGAGCGGCGCGAGATCGCGCTGTCGCTGGGCTGGGCGAAGCGGCTGAAGGCGCGAATGGGCGAGAGGCAGGGAGAGCGGAAGTGACTCTGGTTCCGCCTCGTTCGGCATCGAGCGGGAGCAGGAGAGCGGTCGTCCCGCTGGCGGGGATCTGGAGAAGCTAGCGGTGCCCATCCCGGGGTGGGCCGGAGCACCTTGCTCGCGAGAAACCTCGAGCGCGAACCCGACTGGGCGCTGCCGCCCGCGGCGGCCGGACTCCCCGACGAACCCATCCACCGGGTGGAGCGGGCGGTGGTCGAGCGCGATCCGCTCATCCTGTGGTCGCGCGTCACGTCCTTCTGGGACATGGTGCGCCGAGATCCCCGCTTCGAAGACGTGATGCGCCCGGTGTGGTCATGACGATCGCCCCTCTGTTTTCGCGCCCAGAAGTGCGCCATGGCTCCCTGCCCTGCAAGACAGTGATGGCGCGAACGGGCGCCCGCGCGGTCGGCGCCTGATCCGACTCCGGCTCGTCGATTTCCAGGCGCAGCGTCGCCTGCGCGTACCCGGTCAATCGCACCGCAAGACCCTCAGCCACCCAGAGGGTGACTCCCCGGAGTGAGTCAGTGCCTTGGCCCTGGGTCGTTCCACATCACCGAGAGACGACCAGGCGCGCGACGCGGGTCCGCGTGCCCATGTCAACTCGCGCGAAGTAGACCCCGCTCGGCGCCGGACGGCCGTCGCCGTCGCGACCATCCCAGCTCACCCGATGCGGCCCCGCCTCATAACGGCCCGATGCCACTTCGCGGACGCGCCGGCCCGCGACGTCGTAGACGCCGATCGTCACGGTCTCGGCCGCCGGCAGCGAGAAGTCGAGGCGCGTGGCGCCGGAGGTCGGGTTGGGGACCGCGACCATGGCCTCCGACATCGTTGGCGGAGGCAGCTCGAACACGGCGACGGCCGGGGCTGAGGGGACCGGCACCACCGCCAGGCCCTCGAAGCCTGCCTGTCGCTGCAGCGTGTTCAGGGGGGTGGTAGTTCCGGTCGCGGGATCGATCGAAACCAGGTTGCCGGTCGTCCCGTCGTAGGCCTGGAGCTTCCCGGTCGAGGCGTCGAAATCGAGCCCGCCGTTGCGCGCGGTCGTGTTGCCCACCACCACGCCGATACCCGTGTCGCGATCGATGCGGAGCAGGTGGCGAGGGCTCACCGAGGCGTCGACCGCGTAGAGCTTCTTGTCGATCGAGTTCCAGGCCAGGTCGGTGCTGGACCCGAACGAGTACCCGGATGGATTTGGCAGCGAAACGGTGCTACCGCTCGCCGGGTCGATGGTCACGACCCGTGAGGCGGGGAATCCGACAGCACCGTAGAGCACGTCGCGCTCGCTGTCGTAGGCGAGGCTCCACGAGCCGTCGATGCCGGTCGGCCCGACGCGCGCTCCGGAGCCGATGCGCGGATCGAAGCGCCACAGATCGGCCGGGGTGCCGAAGTCCAGCGTGTAGGCGGATCGGTCAACGGTCCGATAGGCGAGACCGAAGAAGTTGCCGCTGCTGTTCGCCGGCACCCCATACGGCGACCACAGCGGAAGATCGCAACCCGGAGTCGGGTTCTTGAGGTCCGCCCCGAGCGCGCCCGAACCGTCGATGCCACCGACGGTATACGAGGCCGCGCCTTGAGGCACGATGCGCGTGAACACCAGCGCAGCGCCTTTGTCGTTGTCGCCGAGATAGAAGTTGCCCGTCAGAGGATCGATCGCGAGACCGGCGAGTGCGGCGAGCGGTCGGGTCGCGTATCCCTGATCGGTCCAGCGGAAGCTCGAGACGAAGTTGCCATTGGTGTCGATCACCTGCAGCCCGGTGTGCTCGATCGCGACCACCAGCCGGCCCGGCAGCACCGGTGACGAGAACGGCACGTAGCAGATGTCGTCCACCGTCGCGTCGGGACCAGGCCCGAGGTTGGCATTGAAGTTCGTGCCCTTCGACGACTTCACCGGCGTGCCGGTACGGCTGAACTTGAACCACTCGCACGACGGGATGGCGCCGGGCACCGGGCCCGCGTCCACCAGGTAGACGAAGCTGGAATCGGTCGCGATCCCTTTCACCGCCTCCAGCGTGTCCGGTCCGGTGGTCGGCACCGTGAAGGTGAGCGGGATCGTGAACACGGTGTCCACCAGCACGCCCGCGCTGCTCCAGCGCCGAATGGTGCGGTCATTCGTGACCTGCCAGTACGTCCCGGTCTTCGAGTCCCACGACAGGCCCGGCTGCTCGTCGGGTCCGGCCGAAACCTGGTTGCCGCACAGGTCGCGGATGAAGTTCTTCGAGGCGAGCCGGCGGTTGACCGGATCGAACGCGATCGACTCGAAGCACGAGCCCCATTTGCAACCGACGTAACGCTGGCCTCCGAACGAGAAGACGAGCCCCGCCGGTCCCGGGTCGGGAGCGATCGCGTTCACGGTGGCGTCGAGCCCGATCACGTCGAGATTGTTCCCGTCACCCGCGTTGCCGACCGTGAAGTCGAGCTTGTCTCCCGGGTTCAGGGGCAGCGTGGTCGCGAGGGATGCGGTGCTGATCCCGAGCTGAAACTGGATCCACCGATCGAACACGACCGCGCCGTTGAGCAGCACCGCCACTTCGGCGGCGCCTCCGCTCGCGTTGGCCAGCGCCCGGGGGAAGAAGTGAGCGTTGATGGCATAGCTCCCCGCCGCGGCCGCCGTCCACCGCGCGACAGACCACTCGGAGTTGGCGCCCGGCGTCAGATTCAGCCCGCCGTTCAGCGTGTACACCGTGCCGCCGACCAGCTTGGGTGCGCCCGTCCCGTTGTGGGCGACCTGCGCCTGCGTCCCGACCTTCTTCCACACGTCGAGCCCCGCCCCGTCCGGGGCGTGCGTGTCGAACAGCGTGAAAGTGCCGCCGCGGTCGCTCGTGTAGCCGTAGCTCCAGCGGCCGAACGGATTGTTGGTGGCGGAGAACGAGCCCGCCGCATCGTCGGCGCGGGCGTATCGAGCGCTGGCGACGGCGGCCAAGGTGGCGAGCAGAACCACGGCGGCAATACGGGTGCGACGCATGACGAGCCTCCACGAAAGGGTGCGGGGACTGCCACACTCCCTGTCGGGCGAGGTCCGCCGGCGTTTATGGGTTCCTCGCGGCCATTGCGCGGGATCGGGTCGCGAACGCCGGCGCCGCCGCACGCGAATGGCGCGCAAACGCTCAGGCGTCGAACGGTTCCACGTTCAAACGACGCGGCATGTGTTGGCCTGCGCGTGGGTGGGCCGGGGCGGTAGTCGCGCTGGCTGAGGATTCATGGCTCGACGATCGCCGCCGTCGCGGCGTCGACGAACACGTCCGCCCGCCACCCGGGAGAGGATTCCTTGCTCCCCGGATGCACCTGGACCGACAAGTAGGCGCCGACCAGCTCATGCTCCGGATCGACCCAGAAGTTGGTGCCGCCACCGCCGCCCATTCTCACCGCTCGGGGTGAGAAGAGCGATGCCTCCCGGAGGCTCCGCTTGGTGCCGTGGACGTCCCAGCCAAGCCCCCAGGACGATTCCGGGAATACCTCTCCCCGGTAGGATCCGGGGACGCCCGGAACCTGGTTTCGAGTCATCTCGGCGACTGACGCGGCGCTGACGATCCTCGCCGCACCGTACTGGCCCCGATTCAAGATCATCCGCCCGAACGCCGCGAGGTCGCGAGCGGTCGAGAACATGCCGGCCATCCCGGCAAAGCATGGCGCGGTGGTGGGATCATCGAGAAGCGCAAGAGGAGCCTCGGGTCCGCGGCGCACCTGCCGAGCCCGCCGGCCGTCTGGCAGACCGTAGAAGGTATCGCCCAATCCGAGTGGACCGAGGATTCGCGCCTGCGCGAATTCGGCAAGGCTGCTTCCGCTCACTCGCGCGATGATCTCGGCAAGCAGTCGGTAGCCATAGCCGCAATACGACATCTCGGCACCCGGTCGGTAGCTGAGCGGAGCATCGTGCGTCTGGGAGAAATACTGAAGCGCTGGGAACTCGTTGAGCCCGGGATGAACTGCATCTGGAGAAGGCTGGATCTCGCCAGAGCCGAGCTTGCGCCGAACGAGCTCATCCAGGTCTTCGCCCCGCAAACCCGACGTATGGGTGAGCAGGTGGTGGACCATGACCGCGTCCTTGCCTTGGCCCACAAACTCGGGCATGTACTCCTGGACTGGCCGATGCAACCCGAGCAGGCCGTCGTCGACGAGAATCATGGCCGCCGTCGCGGTGAACAGCTTGCTGATCGAGGCGATCGGGTAGATCGCATCCTTCGGAAGCGGCGGCGCGCCCGGCTCGGGAGTCAGCTTGCCGAACGCTTCGTGGAGAACGACAACGCCCTTTCGGGCGACGAGAACGACCAGGGAAGGTGTCATTCCCTGATCCACCCAGCCTTTCGCAAGCCCGCTCAGTCGACGGATCCGCTCCGCGGACATCCCAGCTTCTTCCGGATCGCCATCGCGCAGCTTCATCAGCCACCTCCGCGTCAGACGATCGTAGCGTAGCGGGGACCCGCCCGAGTGGCGAATGCTCCGTTCCCCGACTCCGAACGCAGCGCCGGGCTCCGGTCCGATGCCCCAGCGCCCACCGGCATCGGCACCAGCGCGTGTCGGTGTCTCGCATTGCGACGTCCCGCTCCATGTGCGAGCCTCGTCGCATCGCGCGTCGGATCCTGAAGAACGCCGGCTGGTGCAGGAGGTTCAGGGGTGGAAGCAGCGAAGGAGCCGCGGGCCGGTGCAACGCTGCAGAGCCGCTACCGTCTCGACGCCGAGTTGGGCCGTGGTGGCATGGGCACTGTCTATCGCGGGCACGACTTACTGTTGGACCGTGCGGTCGCGATCAAGTTTCTCAGCGAGACTGGTCTCGGAACCGAGGGGCGTGCGCGCCTTCGCATAGAAGCTCGGGCCGTCGCGAAACTCGACCACCCCAATATCGTCCGCGTTTATGACGCGGGCGAAGCGGACGATGTTCCCTTTGTTGTGATGCAACTCGTCGAGGGGTCATCGCTCCAGGCTCGACCGCATGCAGATCTCTCCGAAGTCCTCTCGATCGCGCGCCAGATCTGCGCCGCGCTCGAGCATGCGCACGCACACGGCATCGTCCACCGCGACCTCAAGCCCGACAACATCCTCATCCTCGCGGACGGCCAGCCCAAGCTCATGGACTTCGGAGTCGCCCGCTCCGTGTCGTCGAGCCTGACCACCGACGGCACGATCGTCGGGACCGCTTTCTATCTGTCCCCCGAGCAGGCCCTGGGCAGACCGATTGACGGCCGCACGGATCTGTATGCGCTGGGTGTCATGCTGTACCAGCTCGTCACGGGACAGCTCCCCTTCACCGGCGACGACTCGTTGATGGTCATCTCTCAGCATCTACACGCGCCCGTGCTATCGCCTCGTGCGTTGCGTCCGGACATTCCACCGGCCCTCGAGTCCATCATTCTCAAGCTGCTCGCCAAGGAGCCTGAGAACCGCTTTGCGTCGGCGCGCGAGGTGGCGACGGCGCTGTCCCAGGCCGAGGTCTCGGCGCCGCTGGCCCCCGACCCAGGGCCAGAAGCCACGGAAGCCGTCGAGGTGCTAGAGCATCTGAGGCGCGGGCGCCTCGTGGGCAGACGCCATGAGCTGGACCAATTGCGGGCGCTGTGGGCCCACACTCACCAGGGGCATGGCCAGCTGGCTCTGATTTCGGGTGAGCCGGGTGTGGGGAAGACTCGTTTGGCGCAGGAGTCGATCGTGATTGCGCAGCTCAGGGGATCGATCGTACTTCGCGGCGGGTGTTACGAGTATGAGGCCAGTACGCCGTACCTGCCGTTCGCCGAGGTGCTGCAGGGCTGGGTGCGAGAACAGACCAGCGAGAGCCTGCGCCAGCACCTCGGTGGCGGGGTGATCGAGCTCGCCAAGCTCGCGCCAGAGATCGAAAGCAAACTGGGCGCACTCCCGCCCACCCCGCCGCTTCCTCCCGGACAGGAGCGCCTGCGGCTGTTCGATCACGTGGCCCGCTTCTTCAGGTCGCTGGCCGGCGAGCGCGGCGTGCTGCTGTTCTTGGACGACCTCCACTGGGCGGATCAGGGCACCCTGGCCCTCCTCAGCTACCTGCTGCGCAACTTGCGCAATGAGCGTCTGCTCGTGCTTGCGACCTACCGGGAGGTGGAACTGGATCGAGCCCACCCATTGAATGCGGCCCTGCTCGAGTGGAACCGCGAGCGGCTCGCGACGCGGGTGGCGCTCGACCGCTTGTCGCGTGCCGACACCGGCGCGCTACTGGCGGTGCTGTTGGGGCGCGCGCAGGTCCCGGATGCATTCGTGCAGGAGATCTACGCGGAGACGGAAGGCAACCCCTTCTTCGTCGAAGAGGTCGTCAAGTCGCTGGTGGAACAGGGACAGATCTACCGGGAGGGAGGCGAGTGGACGCGTGATGCGATCCGCGACCTGGCCATCCCCCAGAGTGTGCGGGAGGCGATCCTTCGGCGCCTCGTTCGCCTGAGCCCGGCGTGTGGAGAAGCCCTGCAGACAGCGGCAGCACTGGGAAAGACCTTCGCGTTCCGCGAGCTGGCCGCGCTCAGCACCGCGAGCGAAGACCAGCTGCTCGATCTGCTTGATGAAGCGGCCGCGGCGCAGCTCATCCGCAGCGAGCGTGACGACAAGTTCACGTTCACCCACGAGAAGCTCCGGGAGATCCTCTACGAAGAGTGGAATCCGATTCGAGTGCGGCGGTTGCACCTCCGCATCGGTCAGGCGCTGGAAGCGCTTTACGTGGGAGAAGACGGGGACCATCGCGCCGGAGACGCTTACGATCGCCTCGCGTTTCACTACAGCCGGGGCGAGGACGAGGCCAAGGCGATCGAATACCTCGAGAAGGCGGGACTCAAGGCCGTCGACCGATACGCGAGCCCCGAGGCGCTGGAGTATTTTCGGCGGGCGATCGAGCTGTCAAAGGAAGGGGACACTCAGGGTCGCATTCTGGAAGCGCGCGCGCGGTTGTGCCTGGATCTGTTCCGAGGCAAGGAAGCGACTGCCGACTACGAGAGATTGCTGGACCGTGCGCGGCGGGGTCGTGATCAGCCCAAGGAGCTGGTCGCGCTGCTCGGCCTCGGGAAGGCGCACTACATTGTCGCCCTCGACGATCCGGCATGGGCCACCAGAGCACGCGAGTCCTTCCAGCGCGCATCCACTCTCGGGCGTGAACTCAACGACCGAGCATCTACCGCGAGGGCGCTGCTCGCGACCAGCCTGTTCGTGGACTTCTGGCCCGAATGCAAGCCGCAGGCCGCCGCCGATGCGGAGGAGGCACTGGCTTTGAGCCGCGAGATCCAGGATGAAGGCCTGATGCTCGATAGTCGCAAGAATCGACTGCCATTCCTGAGGCTTCCGGAGTGTTTGCATGAGGGTGAGGCCCTTCGCACCCAGCTCGAAGCGCGGCACGATCTCGTCCGGCTCAACGAGCTCTACTTCAGGATGATGTGGAGCTACCGCTTCCGGGGCGAGTTCGAAAAGACGATCGACTGCTGTGACACCGCGACGAGAGTGGCGAAGGAGCTGGGAGTGGCACCGGTGCAGTACGCATCCATCAAGGCCCTCGGCCTGCTTTACCTCGGCCGCTACGACGAGTCCTGGGCGTCGCTTCAGCAGGAGATCGCGGACGAGGACCATCCCTTCGGACGCTTGATGCGCGATTGGACGATCGGCATCTGGTACCTGGAGGCCCTGGCGTATGAGAAGTCCGTTGAAATGTTCACGCACGTCATCGAGGAAGCGAAGCGCCTCGGTCGAGCGTGGATGGAACGATCGGCGCGACACTACCTCGCGATCTCACTCGCTCGTTCAGGGCGGATCACCGACCTGCCGGACGGCAGCGGCGATGGAGATTTTGAGAACGAAACACCGGGCTCGGCGTCGGCGTTCATTCCGGAATCCGGGAGGATTGAAATGCAGCTCGCGCAGGGTGCGCTGGACGACGCTCTGCGAGGTGCCGAACGCGCGGCCGCATGGGCACGCGAGTATGGCCGGAGGCCCGACGAAGTCGCTGCGAATGAGCTCACGTGCCGCATCTTGCTCAGGGCGGGCCGGCCAGCGGAGGTCGCCGCGTTTGCCGATCCAGCCCTGCTCTTGGCGGAGACCATGAGTTACCTGCCGATGGTCTGGCGTCTTCGGGTGGCCAGAGCGCAGGCGCTCGTAGCGATTGGAGAGGCTCAGCAGGCGACGGGGGAATATCAGCTCGCGTCGGGCGTGATCGAGGCGCTGGCGCGGAACATCGGCGATCCGGCGCTGCGAGAGCAGTTCCTGACGAACTCGCGGCTGGCTGCGAGCCAGGTCGCGTCAGAGCACACCCCCGCTCCTCCGCGGAGTGAACATTGAGCCTGCGCACGGGAACCCCCGAAGAGGTCGGGATGTCGCCCGATCGCGTGCGTGTCGCCGCAGATCTGGCGGCGCGACTGGTAGCGCAAGAGCGCACGCCAGCGCTGGTGGTTCTTGCCGCGCGACGCGGCATCGTTGTCCTTCACGAGGCACACGGGCACCTGACGCCCGAGCCCGGTGCTCCACGGGTCGAGAGGGACACGATCTTCCCCCTGGCTTCCATCACCAAGCCGATTGCGGCCACCGCGGTCATGATTCTGGTGGAAGACGGGTTGCTGGGACTCAACCGACCGGTGGCCGAATACATCCCGGAGTTCCAGGGCGAAGGCAAGAGCTCCGTCATGGTCCACCATCTCCTGACGCACACCTCGGGGTTCAACGATGAGCAGCTCGAAACGTATGTGAAGCAGAATCGCGGCACGCTCGCCGCTCCTCCCCCCGTGGGCGACCAGCCCCCCTACATGCACGAGTGGTTGGGGTTGCGCTATCAGGCGCCATTGTCGAAGCCGCCGGGTGTAGAGATGTCCTACTGCGACTATGGCTATCGCCTGCTGGGCGAGATCGTGCGCCGGGTGAGCGGGCAATCCGTGTCGGAGTTCGCAGCGAAGAGAATCTTTGAGCCACTGCGCATGATCGACACGTCATTCGGCGTACGCGAGTCTTCGCGATCCCGACTGGTGCGTCGCCGGATGGAGGCGGGGTGGGCCGTGAGCCTCGGTTCAGAGCCCGGGCTCGAAACCCCGACATTTCAGCACACCCCCTGGGCCAACGGCGCCGCGTACTCGACTGCGATGGATATGGCGATCTTCGCCCAGATGTTTCTCGATCGCGGCTGCCGCGGCGATGTCAGGATCTTGAGCCCTGCGTCCGTTACCGAGATGACGCGAAACCAGATTCCCGGGATCCCGGCAAGGGACGGCGACGAGCTGTTCCCCGAGGCGGGGTGGGGTCTCGGTTGGGACATCCATGGGACCAAGAGAGGTCTGCGAGACGGATCGCTTTACTCGCCAGCCTCGTTCTGCCATGGCGGCTCCGGCGGCATGTCCTTATGGGTGGACCCGGTTCATGAGATCGTCGGGTGCTATTTCTCGGTTCAAAGCTACCAAGGGGCGAGGGTGGGGTCACCGCACTGGGGTGGAGACCTGTTCATCAACGTCATTACGGCCGCGGTGATGGAGGTCTGATTCGCTTGCTCCCAAGGCTGGCGCGGGCGTAGCCGGCATCCCGTCCCCAGAGGGTGGCACCCTCGGAGCCATGATCGGGCATTCCTGGTGACGCAGGCCATGGTTCCGCAAGGCGCTGATCTGCGTATTCGCCACAGGTAAGGCGAGGGTCTGCAAATTTCGGCGCGATTTTCTTCAACGCCGAGCCCGCGAGCGATATCGCCCCAGACCGATAGCCCAATCGCCCCAGCGAGTTGCCTTCGCTGGGGAGATATCCTTCGAGGGGACACGAAGGGACACGAGAGGACTCATGAGGAAGTTGAGACGGTAGCAAATTGTAGCAAGTGGGGGGACTAGGATGGAGTCAAGTCTGTCTGCGGCGCCTTGGCTCAGAGGACGAGCGCATGCGCTCCCCGACGGGCCCGGGCCCAACGATCCCGCTGTCGTCTCGCGGGACGATGTGGGACGATCGGCTCTGGTGCGCGCTACCGCTGGGCGAACCGCAGCGGGAGACTCATTCGAACGCAGAGGTGAGAGGGCGAGCTGACCGTGGACCCACTGGATGTGGTCGCCCGCGCTGGCGGCGCCGCTTTTGCGACTGACGAGAAGGGGCGCATCGCCATCTGGAACAAGGGTGCCCAGGAGTTGCTCGGCTACCACGCCTCCCAGGTGCTCGGCAAGTCCTGCCACGAGATCATCTGTGGTCGTGATGTCTTTGGCAACCGCTTCTGCGACCGCCAGTGCTCCCTGACGTTCATGGTCGAACGGCACGAAACGGCGCGGCGCTTCGAACTCGACGTCCGTACCGAGTCGGGCGAGCTCATACCGGCCCACTTCTCGATCGTGGTGTTGCCGGGGCCGCGCCCACGCCAGTACACGCTCGTCCACTTCCTCGCGAAAGTCGACCGCCAGCGCGAGGCCAGCGCGCTGATCCGTCGGATCCTGACCGATCAGCCCACGCCGCCGGTGTCCCGACCCGTGACCGGTGATGCGCCGTCGGCGACATCCCCGGCCCTGACCTCGCGAGAGATCCAGATCCTGCGGCTCCTGGCTGAGGGCGCCAGCACTCAGGGCATCGCCGACTCACTTTTCATCAGTGTCGCCACGACGCGCAACCACGTCCAGAACATCCTCCGCAAGCTCGACGTTCACAGCAAGCTCGAAGCGGTCTCGCTGGCGCTCCGCACACATCTCCTCTAGCCTGCCCCCTTCCCCGACTGGGCGATCATCTGATGCATCTGCATCAGAAGAAATGATTCATTCCGCTGATTGTGACGCCCGCGGCGTCCTTCTAGGCTCGTCCTCGTTCGATTGTCCCACTGAAACGAGGAGGGGCTATGTCACGAGAAGGATCGAAGCGGGTGGTTTTCGACGTGCGCACGGTGTTCGCGCTCGCGTTGATCGTGCTGTTTTCGGCGGCGCTCCTCGCGCCGCGGAACGCCTATACGATTCCGGCATTCGCGCGGAAATACCAGACGAGCTGTCAAACCTGCCACGTTGCGATCCCCGCCCTGACTCCCTTCGGTGAAGCGTTCCGGCAGAACGGCTATCGGTTCCCGGCCGGCAACGATGCGGCGATGACCAAGATCCCGCCCGTCTCTCTGGGCGCGGAAGGCTACAAGAAGCTCTGGCCGCACGCGGTATGGCCGGGAGAGATCCCCGGAATGCCGCCCGTCGCCGTCCTCTATACGAGCACGGTCGACTACGATCCCACGACCAAGACCGTCACCTTCGGCGGCATGGGCGGCGAGCTCGAGATTCTGGGCGCCGGGACCCTCGACGAGCATTTCTCCTTCTGGGGATCGGTTGTGTTTGCCCGCGACGGGGGCGAGATCGCCACCGAGATGGAGCGGGTCAACCTCCTGGTACGCCCTCTCGATTCGCCCGCGCTGCAGTTCAAGGTCGGCTCTTTCGAACCGGGGATCATGCTGGTGTCCTCGCATCGCTCCATCCTGAACCAGGAACCGCTGGTCCTAACACAGCCCGTCGGCGACAACCCCTGGGCCCCGGACGGCTTCCAGCAGGGCCTCGAGGCCTACGGGATGCTCCAGCACCGCGTCCTCTACAACGCCGGTCTGGTCGAGGGGTCGGGAAGCCTGGGCGACCATTCGAAGGATGTGTACGCCCGCCTGGCCTACAAGTTCGGGGGGCTGCCGTTCGACGGAGCTCCCAGCGGCGCCGCCGAGGCGGCGCTGCCCGCCAACCCGCAGCCCTGGAGCGAAACCTCCCTCTCGCTCTCCGGCTTCATTTACAAGGGCAAGGGCCTGCTCGAGGGAGGAGATCCGCTGGATCCCAACTCACAGGATCCATTTCGGATGGCCGGGGGTGACGTGGCCGTGAACTACCACGACGTGATGGCCCGCGCTGGGTATACGGACCGCAAGGACGACCGGCTGTTCGTGGCCGATCCGACGATCGTCGACGTCTCGATCAAGAGCCAGTTCGCGGAACTGTCCTGGGTGGCATATCCGTGGCTGATCCCGGCCGGGCGGTGGGAGTCGTTCAAGATCACCGACGAGCAGACCGACCGGGTGTCCTTGACCGTCAACGGCCTCGCCCGTGCCAACGTCAAGTCGTTCCTCGCCAGCTCATGGGTGAAGGAGCCGGGGGGCAAATTCACGAACGAGGGAGGCACGCTCGGCGTCATCATCGGGTTCTGATTTCGTCACCGGCCGACTCACGAAAGGAAACGGTATGCGAGTTCTATCTGGCGTGGGATGCGCCGTGATCCTGCTGGCGGCGGCTTCGGCCGCCCCGGCGGGCGAGTTGAAGGGCGTCGTCACGGTCATGGGCGCGAAGACCAATGGGGACGCGGTGGTCTACATCGACGCGATTCCCGGGAGGACGTTCCCGGCCCCGACGGCCCACGCGAGGATGAACCAGCAGAACCTGGTGTTCACGCCGCACGTCCTGCCGGTCCAGCAGGGAACCACGGTCGACTTCCTCAATGGCGACCAGGTTCTCCACAACGTCTTTTCGCCGGACAAGTGCTGCGAGCAGTTCAATCTGGGAAGCTGGCCGCAAGGTCAGACTCGCAGCTACACCTTCAAGACGCGGTGCAACGCCACGCTCCTGTGCAAGGTGCACGCCGAGATGGAGGGCTTCATCATCGCGCTGCCGACCCCTTGGTTCGCAGTCACCGAGAAGACCGGCGCCTACTCCATCAAGAATCTGCCGGACGGTGCCTACACAGTGAAGGTGTGGCACCCGAAGTTCAAGGCGGAGGCTGCCAGACCGGTGACGGTCGCCGGGATCACGACGGCCGACTTCGCGATGAAGAAGTAGGCGCCCGGTGTCAACGTCTGATCGCCGGGTCGACCGGGCCTGGCTGGAGAGCAACTTCCCCTGCTGCAAGGCTTGCCCAGTCGGCACCGAGGCCGGGCGCTACGTGGCGCTGATCGCGGAGGGGAAGTACCGCGAGGCCTACGCCGTGGCGCGACGACCGAATCCGCTCGCATCCATCTGCGGCCGGATCTGCGCCGCGCCCTGCGAGGCGGCATGCCGCCGTGGGGCGCTCGACGAGCCGATTGCCATCCGGGCGCTGAAACGCTTCGTCACCGAGCGTTTCGGCGTCGAGAGCATGATGGACGTGGATCTGCTCCGGGAGATCTACGGCGAGCGCCTGCTGCGCCACCCGCAGGACCGCGTGGCGATCATCGGCGCGGGCCCGGCAGGGCTCGCGGCCGCCCACGACCTGGCGCTGTTCGGATATCCGGTGACCATCTTCGAGGCCCAGGCGGTGCCGGGGGGGATGCTGCGTCTCGGCATCCCAGAGTATCGACTGCCGCGCGAGCTGATCAAGCTCGAGATCAACGCGATCCTGAACCTCGGCGTCGAGCTCAAGGTGGGGATGCGCCTGGGCCGCGATTTCCTCCTGTCGGATCTGCGCGAGCAGGGTTTTCGGTCGGTGTTCCTCGCCCCGGGCGCGCAGCGCAGCCGCGACCTCGAGATCGCCGGCGCCGACCTGGACGGGGTGCTCAAGGGCGTCGACTTCCTGCTCAACGTCAACATGGGCTACCGCGTCGAGCTCGGCCGGCGCGTGCTCGTCGTGGGCGGTGGAAACGTGGCCGTAGACGTGGCGCGCTCCGCCCTGCGGACACCCCTTCGGGACGAGGTCATCCATCCGGGCCTCAACATCGTCACGGCGTTCGACGTCGCACGCTCGGCCATCCGCTTCGGTGCCAAGGAGGTCCACATCGTGTGTCTCGAATCTCTCGAGGCCATGCCGGCCGACCGCGACGAGATCCATGAGGCGCAGCGGGAGGGCATCGTCATCCATGCCGGGCGCGGGCCGCAGCGCATCCTCGGCGAGGCGGGTCGCGTGACAGGCCTCGAAACCATCGAGTGCTCCGCAGTCTTCGATGGCCAGCGGCGCTTCAACCCGACCTTTGTCCCAGGCACCGAGCTGGCGATCGCAGCCGACACCATCGTGCTTGCGATCGGTCAGGCCTGTGATCTGTCATTCCTGCGACCGAAGGACGGAGTTGCGGTCACACCGCGCGGCACGCTCCAGGTGGATCCGACGACCCTCGCCACCACGGCCCCCGGCATCTACGCCGGGGGTGACGCCGCGTTCGGACCACGCATTGCGATCGAGGCCGTTGCGGACGGGAAGAGGGCCGCGGCATCGATTGACGGCTTTCTGCGTGGCGTCGCGACCCCGGGTCCGCCGGTAGAGGTGTTCATCGAACCGCTGCCGGGTTACCGGCGGGCGCTGGATTTCGAGGGCGTGCCGCGCCAGCGACCGCCCGTCCTGCCGATCGAGCGGCGTGTCGGCATCGCCGAGATCGAGCACTGCTTCACCGAGGTGTCGGCCCGGCTCGAGGCATCGCGCTGCCTCCACTGCTGGGTCAACACCGTGTTCCACGAAGACCCGGAACAGGGCACGGAGTGCATCCTGTGCGGCGGCTGCGCCGACGTGTGCCCGGAGAACTGCATCACCTTCGTGCCCCTGTCCGAGATCGTCGCCGATCCGGCGATGGGGGACGCCGTGCGCGCCGAACACGGGGAGGCCGCGGCGGCGCTGCTCGCGCAGGGAGGCGGCGCGGGCACGGCGCTGATCAAAGACGAGACGATCTGCATCCGCTGTGGGCTGTGTGCCGAGCGCTGCCCGGCGGGGACCATCACCATGGAGCAGTTCCAGCTGCTCGAGCCGGCACATGTCTGATGCCGACGCCGCCAAGGCACCGGGGATCACGCGCCGCGATTTCTGCGTCGCCGCCGGGCTGGCGGCGTGCGCAGCGGCGGCCGCAGGCGCCGGCGTGGTGCTGGTCGATTTCCTGCGGCCGCGCGTGCTGTTCGAGCCGCCGACGGCGTTCTCCGCCGGGCCACCCGACGCGATCGAGGTCGGGTCGGTGGTGACCAACGTCGAACAGCGCGTCTACGTCATCCGGCTTACGGAAGGATTTCGCGCGCTGTCGGCCGTGTGCACACATCTCGGATGCATCACGCGCTTCCAGCCAGACCGGAACATCATCGCCTGCCCCTGCCATGGCAGCCAGTTCACGCTCGCCGGCGACGTCGTGGCCGGTCCCGCGCCACGCCCTCTCCGCTGGCTGCAGATGAGCCTCTCCGAAAAGGGAGAGCTGATCGTGGACACGGCGGTGGAGGTTCCGGCCGGCACCACGTACCGATTCTGATGAGGACCAGATGAGGCTGCCGACGTCGATCACCGAGAGCCGCGTGTGGCACTCCATCGTCCGCCACGGGATCCGGGCTACGAATCGCAACCGGGTCATGGTGGTGATGGAGAGTCTCCTCCTGCATCTGCACCCTGCGAAGGTGCGGCGGCGCAGCCTCGAAAGCTCGAGCACGTACTACCTGGGCGCCATCGGCCTCATCCTGTTCGCCATCCTGACCGCCACAGGGCTGCTGCTGATGCTCTACTACCATCCCTCGGTGCCGCAGGCTTACCACGACATGAAGGAGCTGCAGTTCACCGTGAGCAACGGGATGTTCCTTCGCAATCTGCACCGCTGGCCCGCGCACGCGATGGTGTTCATTGTCTTCCTGCACATGCTGCGCGTCTTCTATCACAAGGCCTACCGTCCGCCGCGCGAGTTCAACTGGGTGATCGGCGTGGTTCTGCTGCTCCTCACGCTGCTGCTGAGCTACACCGGCTACCTGCTACCGTGGGATCAGCTCGCCATCTGGGCGGTCTCGGTCGGCACGAACATGGTGAAGGCGATGCCGGTCCTCGGGCCGCCGTTCCGCTATCTGCTGCTGGGTGGGAACATCGTCGGCGAGAACGCCCTCCTGCGCTTCTACGTCCTCCACTGCGTCATCCTGCCGCTGGCCCTGGTGCTCCTGGTCGGGCTCCATCTCTGGCGGGTCCGCAAGGATGGCGGCCTGGCTGGCTCGCGCCGCACGGCTCGCCCAAGCGGGGAGGACGCATGACCGAGTACCGAATCGAGCCGAGCAGCGACGCGACGGCGACGCCCAAGCGGCTCGCGATCCTGCGCCCGGACACCGCGGCCCGCGTCCTCGTCGATCGCGAGGAGACGGTGATGACCGCGCCACACCTGATCCTGCGCGAAATCATCCTGGTGCAGGTGTGCGTGATCGCCATGGCGCTGCTCTCGCTGTTCTTCGACTCCCCGCTGGAAGGCATCGCCGATCCGACCAACACGCCCAACCCGGCAAAGGCGCCCTGGTACTTCCTCGGACTTCAAGAGTTGCTCCACTACTTCCCGCCGGTCGTCGCCGGCGTGCTGATCCCCGGGCTGGTTGTGGTCGCGATGGTCGTGATCCCGTACTTCCGAACGAACCTGGAGGACCGGGGCTTCCTCGAGGCCTCCGCGCGGCGCCGGCTGTCGTGGCTGACCACCGTGGTGGCGGCGCTCGTGGCCTTCCTCGCGGCCTGGCGCGTGTGGCCGGTGCTCGTCCCGACGGTCCTGCTCTATGCGGCGATGGTGATGCCCTCGCTGCCGCTCTGTCCGGCTTCGTGGCGGCGGTGGCTCGTCCGCGTGACGCTCAGCGACTGGATCATGACCTGGTTCGTCGTCGTGGCGGTCATCCTTACGGTGATCGGCACCTTCTTCCGCGGTCCCGGGTGGAAGTGGATCTGGCCATGGCAGGGAGGCGTGCACCTGTGACCCCGCCCGGGCCGTCGTCCGACCGGCTCTGGTTCTGGTTCGGCGTCTCCAGCGTGGCCTTTCTCGTCGTGCTGGCGGTGTCGCCGATCAAGGACTACTTCCGCGAGTACCGTCGCTACCAGAACGAGTACCGCCAGCGGCTGCTTCGCTCCGCAGCCTCCCTCAAGGAGTTGAAGCAGGCCCGCGCGCGCGTGGTGGGGGTTCAGCAGATCTGGCTACCGGCGCTCGACGACCACGTCGATCGCTGCGTCAGCTGCCACCTGGGCGTCGAGGAGCCCCGCATGGCCGGGGCCCCCGAACCGTTCCGCCAGCACCCACGCACGCCGCACACGCCGGGAGATATCGGTCGGTTCGGATGCGTCGCCTGTCACCTGGGGCAGGGGCGCGCGACCACCATGGCCGAGGCGCACGGCCAGGTGCGCGACTGGAGTTCCCCGATCCTGCCGGTGCGCTACACCGAGGCGGCGTGCGGCCGCTGCCATCTCGCCGACGCCGTGCCCGAAGCATCGCTGCTCTCGGAGGGACGGGCCTTGATGACGCGGGTCGGCTGCTTCGGATGCCACAAGGTCGCGGGTCACGAGGGCTGGAAGAGCGAAGCCCCCGATCTGGCCGGCCTGTCGCAGAAGACCAATCCGGCGTGGCTCGCGGCGTGGATCCAGTCGCCCAGGTCCCTGCGGCCGGCGACCTGGATGCCGGAGTTCAAGCTCTCGGCGGGGGAGATCGATTCGGTGGTTGCGTTCCTGTGGAGCCGCCCGCCGCGCGTCGATCTGGACGCTGACTTGCCCGCCGTGGTCGCGCCGGGTGATCCCGAGCATGGCAAGCTTCTGTTTTCGACCTCGCGCTGCATCTCGTGCCACAGCATCGAAGGGCGGGGGAATGGAAGCGCGCCGGAGCTCTCGGGGATGGGATCCAAAGTGACGCGTCGCTGGCTCCTCGCCTTCCTCGCCGATCCCCAGCGGTTCTATCCCGACACCCGGATGCCGCGCTATCACTTCAGTGCGCGGGACGTGGCCGACCTCGCCGACTACATGATGGACGAGTTCACGGATGCGTCAGCGCCGGCCCCGGCGCCCGGCCTCCACTCCGCCGATCGCGTGGTGCAGGCGGGGGAAACCATCTTCCGCCGCTCGGGCTGCAACGGCTGCCATCAGATCGGCGGCCAAGCCCAAGGTGCGGCGATCGGCCCGGAGCTGACCGGGATCGGGGACAAGCCGGTCGGCCGGCTCGATTTCGGGCGGCGGAACGATCTGCCCCGCGCGCTGCCCGACTGGCTCGCGGCCAAAGTCACGAACCCGCGATCGTTCCGCGACGGGCTCAAGATGCCCCGCTTCGGCTTCACCCAGCACGAGACGGAAGCGCTGACGACGGCGCTCCTCTCGATGGGGCGCGCGCCGGTGCCGGTGGCGTATCAGGTGCCGGCTCGCGAGACGGCCTACACGCCTCCGGGTCGGTTCGGGGAGCTGGTGCGCAAGTATCGCTGCATGTCCTGTCACCAGATCGGCGGAGCCGGTGGCGACATCTCCACCGCGCCGCTCACGGCCGAGGGGAGCAAGGTACGCGAGAGCTGGCTGGCCGGCTATCTCAAGCTGCCGACCACGGTGAGACCGATCCTCGAAGAACGGATGATCCAGCTCCAGATGCCCGATGAGGAACGGGCCTTCATCGCCAGCATTGCCGAGAACGTCTTGCGCGACGATCGCATTCCCGGCGAGATCTTTGCGACCGCGCCGGCGGCCGAGGAGGTCGAGCGGGGACGGAAGCTCTTCCACGAACGCTACGGCTGCCAGGCCTGCCACATGATCGGTGGGAAGGGGGGCTTCTACGGTCCGCTGCTCGACGGTGCCGGCCAGCGGTTGAAGACGGGTTGGATCTATTCTTGGCTGAAAGGCCCGCAGCGCTGGAGGCCGGACGCACGCGAGCCCGACTATGGTCTCGATGACGTCGATGCCCGTGCACTGACCGCGTACGTGGCGTCGCTCCCGTCACTCACTGCGGCGCACGGTGCGGCCTCGTCCGCGAAGTCGGCCGGGAATCCGGGAGGGAAGCGGCCATGAGGCGCGGCCTCCGCGCATCGAGTGTGGTGATGGCTGCCGTGCTGGCCTGGGCCGGTGGCTGCCGGGGCACGGCCGCCCAGCGCGCGTCGCGGATCCCGGGAGCCGCCGAATCGACGGCGGTCGACAGGGTCAGCGCGATCTACTCCGCCTCGACGTTGCCGATCCCAGAACTCGGATACAACGCGCGCGAAGGCCGGGCGCTCTATCGCCACTATTGCCTGAACTGCCACGGAGAAACAGGGAAGGGCGACGGGTTCAACGCCTACAACCTCGATCCACGGCCGCGCTCACTGGCCGATTCTAGCTTCCAGGCACGGCACTCCGATGTCGATCTTGTGACCGCGATCCGCTCGGGTGGCGGCGCGGTCGGGCTCTCGACGGGGATGCCGCCGTGGGGGCGCACGCTCAATGAACGGCAGATCCAGAATGTGGTGGACTACCTGCGGACGCTCTTCGTGGCGGAGCCTCGTCAGCCCTGATGCCCATCGGCAACGCGGTTGGCCCGTATCTCGCGAGAGATCGACGCCAGCCGATTCCGGACGATGCGCGCCCGGCACCCGGAAACTCTCGTGCTCGGCCCAGGGGAATCGAACGCGGCGCATGATGCCCTCACGGCGCCCATGCCTACCTGGAAGTGGGGTTGACCCGCTGTCGTAGAGAACCTTGCTCTTGGACGCTTGTTGAACCCACACTCCTCCGGGCCACTCAGGTTGTTGCTCCCTCTTTCGGCGTGCTACCTTCCGCGCCCCGCGACACTTCCGAGGCGGCATAGCCAAGTGGTAAGGCGAGGGTCTGCAAAACCTGGAGGCTTGTTTTTCAACGAGAGCGCGCAAGCCGCATCGCCCCAAGTGATTCCCCCCATCGCCCCAACGAGTTGCCTCGCTGGGGCGATATCATTTGCGGGGACAGGAGGGGACACGAGAGGACTCGTTGGGACTCTGAGACGGTAGCAAACGGTAGCAGGGTCGGAGACGAGATCCGTGGCGAGGACGCGACGGGGTTGGGAGAACCGGCGGCGGCGATCTCTTCTTCGCGCGGCTCGAGACCTCGAGCCGCACATGGCGCCAGAGGTTGCTGCGGCTTTGAATTCGCTCTACACCGGACCCGTGCCAAAGTCACGCAACCGACATCGCCTCAGACCGATAGCCAATCGCCCCAGCGACCTGTTCTCGCTGGGGTGATGTCGTTTGAGAGGACTGGAGGGGGAACGAAGCACCCCCCGCTGCGCACTCGGACTACAATCTGCGCATTCACTTGTAGAGAGCTCGTCAGGGCGGCGAGCAGTAGTCCTCGGCGTCTGCGAGGAGGCAGAACCATGAATCATAGAATCCATCAGGCCACCAGGCTGGCCCTGGCGTTCGTGACGTTGCTCGCTCTGGGGGTTGCGACTGGCTGCAGCAAGCAATCTCCTACCGCGCCGAATAACCCGGGCCCGCCGGGGGTCCCGAACGTGCCAGGAAACTACTTCGTCAGCGCCGCGACGGGCGACGATGCGAATGTTGGGACCCAACCGGCGCCATTCAAGACCATTCAGAAGGCGATCGACGTCGCGGCCACCGGGAACACGCGCGCCGACATCTACGTCGCCTATGGAACGTATGCCGGCAGCATCACGCTCCGCTCGAGAATGAGCCTCCACGGCGGCTACAGCGGCGCGACCTGGGTCCGCGATCTCGCGACCGACTCCACCGTCATCTCGGGCGGGCCGACGGCGATGTCAGGGAGCAACGCCGATTCGCTCCTGATCGACGGCTTCTCCATTCGCAGCGCCGACGCCACGGCCTCGGGCGGCAGTTCGATCGGCGTCCATCTCCTGAACGGGAGTCAGGGCGTCGTGATCGCGGACAACCGGATCTACGCGGGCCGGGGCAAGGCGGGGACGACGGGTCCCCCCGGCGCGGCTGGACTCGACGCGACGGGCGCCGGGGCGAGGGGCGCCGACGGCGGCGAATGCCCCAACGATGGAGGGGCGGGCCAGAGTTCCACGATCGGTAGCAGTGGTGGAGACGGCGGCTATGGAACCCTGGGCGATGGTGCTAGTGGCCGACCGGGCTCTGGCCCCGGCTACGGCTTGGGCGGCAGGGGCGGCCAGGTCCTCGTCTCACCCCATTTCGGCGACGTGGGCGGCTTCGGCCAGCCGGTTAGCGACGGAGCGCACGGAGCGTCGGGCGGGTCCTTCGGCAACTTCGTCGGCGGCGGCTACGTGCCCGCAGGTGGCAACAAGGCTATCGACGGTCAGAACGGAGGAGGAGGGGGGGGCGGAGGCGCCGGCGTCGGAACGCTTTTGATTTGCGGCCCGGGCGGCGGCGGCGGCGGAGCGGGGGGCGGAGGAGGAAAGGGTGGTGCCGGCGGCGCCGGCGGCGGCGGATCTTTCGGCGTCTTGCTCGCGCAGGGCTCAGCCGGCTCGCTCTTGAACAACGTCATCGTTGCGGCCAATGGCGGCAGCGGTGGCCCAGGCGGAGACGGCGGCGCCGGCGGCACCTTCGGCGTCGGCGGCGAGCCCGGAGCCCAGGCGTCCGACTTCCTGGGAGGCCGTACGGGCCTAAGCGGAAACGGCGGCCGTGGCGGTACCGGCGGCCGTGGCGGTGCCGGCGGCGGCGGCGGCGGCGGCCCGAGCATCGCGATTCTCGAGGACGCGGCCAGTTCTTTCACGCGAACTGGGAATCAGACCGTGGTGGGATCGGCCGGGCCAGGTGGATTCTCCCGCGGCAATCCTGGCGCGCAGGGCGAAACCGCGGAGTTCCGAAAGCTCTGACCGACGGGTCGAGATAGATTCGAGATCAGGGCGAGAGAATTACGCCGCTCGTCGCGACGGTGCCGGATCGCGAGCGTGAGCCGAACGCCGCACACGCCAGGGCTGAACCTGGTCTCGTCGGCCAACGGAACCGTGTGTGCGCCGCCCTCGAGCGAAGCCCAATCTCTCATCGCCACCCTGCGTCCCATCACGTCAGAGAGTTCGAGCCGAGCCGAATCACCGAGGTGCACCGAGGAGAGAAGGGCGCGGGGGGCGGGGGGATTCGTTGAGTGATGTCCACCGCTGGCAAGAGCTGCCGCTACGATGCTAGAGTGCTCGGCCCGTTGGGGCGGCATAGCCAAGTGGTAAGGCGAGGGTCTGCAAAACCCTTATTCCCCGGTTCGAATCCGGGTGCCGCCTCCAACTCCCTGCAGGGCCCAAGCCTTCATTGGCAAAACCCTTGATTGAACCGGGGGAGCGTTGAATACGACCGTCGCCAAAGCGAGCGTGAAGTTGAGCCCCCTCAACGTTCACGAGTTCGTCCGGCAGCGCCGACGATCAGGCCACTCGCCTCCGCGGCTTCACCACGACCGCGATCCGGGCGCCCGTCCGGCCCAGCATCTCGATCAGGCTATCCACGCTGAAGCGATCGATCTTGCCGCGTACAAGATCGCTTATCCTCGGTTGAGTGACGCCGAGCAGCCGCGCGGCCTGAGCCTGGGTAAGACGCCTTCCCTCGATGAGCTTGGTGAGCCGGATCATGAGTTCGGAGCGGATTCTCAGGTGCTCCGCCTCCTCGCGGGGAAATCCCAGGTCTCGGAAAACGTTTCCGGATGACTGTCGAATTCGGGTGGCCATCGCTTCCTCCTCAGGCTCCTCTTCGCTGGGCCTCGAGTCTTGCATAGCGGCGTCGACCAACCTCGATCTCGTCCGAACGGGTCTGCCGCGACTTCTTCTCGAAGGCGTGCAGCACGTAAATCGCCTCGCTGAACTTGGCCACGTAGAAGACCCGATGCTCGACTCCCGTGTGCACGCGGATCTCGTACCCCCCCGGCCCGACGGAGGACACGGCCTTCCAGTCGCTGGGCATCAAGCCGGATTGGACTCGCCTCAGCTGATAGCCAGCGGCTCCGCGCGCGTCGGCAGGGAACGCCCGCAGGTCCGTGAGAGAGGAGCCGAGCCAGGCGAGTGGCCGTTCCGACATGCTCGCATGATATCAGAACTTGTATGTCGCGGCTACTGCGGACAGCGCCGTTCCAAGTCCCCCGAGAGCGATCGGTGCGGAGTCGCTTCGGTTTGGTGGACGGTGAAGATCGGTGTGACACCAATCCTTGACGGCGCGGTTTCCCGCTCATAGGCCGCCTCGCCATGGGACGCGCACGGAGGTCTCCCGTCGTGGCCGACAAGCGCCGCGTGGGGTAGCTCTCAGGGCGCCGAGCTGGCCGCCGACCTTCCTATGGCGCGCACAGGGCGATTCCCTTAGCGTGACGCACATGGAACGCGACGAGACCGACGAACTCAGAGGGTATGTGCTGTGTTACTTCAGCCATTTGATGACCGATGCTGAGCGCACGGGGACGGCTGAAGAAAGAGCTCGGTGGGAGAGAAGGAGCCTAGTTCTCGCAGAAGAGCGCCGCCGAAAGGTTCCTGCCTTCCAGAACGTACCGCTCTCGTACAAGCCGCCCACGTCCGAGGAGAGAATCGCATTCCTAGATGGCGTGGTTCGGCGCATCCTGGCGGATCACAAGGTCGAGGTATTCATCAATCGTTGCCCAGAATGCGCTCGAATCCTCCGCACGCCCCAGGCGAAGATCTGTTTTCGGTGCGGACATTCTCAGTACCCATGAACGATCCGGCTCCGGTGCCGGCGACACGGCCTTGAAGCTGCTAGAGCTTCGCGAGTTCGTGGCGGCGACTAGTTGCGCGCTAGGGAGGCGACGGAAACAGCTCCGTGGGGCGGTGGCACGATCCCGCAATTGCCCCTCACACGCCCGGCGAATCAAGGGCTACCCAGCCGTGGCATCGGACCCGCCGGTAGGACCTCGAGATTCTCCAATTGCCCCCTGCACGCCGGTTCGAATCCGGGTGCCGCCTCCAGATCCCCCTTGTCGTTCGCGGCCCAGGGCCCGTTCGCTCGCGGAGTCTCCGACGCCGGGGACGGTTCCTGCCTGGATTCGCCCTGATCGAGGAGGTTCAACGGTGGCCGTCTCTGTTGGCAAGCTCTAGCGAGTCTCGCTTCGCGAGGTCTGGAAGCACGAAGCAACGGATTTTATGAATCGCGCCGGGTTCTCCGGAGAGCTCGTTACGTGAGTACCGCCAGTTCGGCGGGAGCCGTCTGGCGATTGAACCGGGCCGGGATTCCCGGAGGCTCCATTCCTTGAGAGGACGCTCCTAGTGGCTGTCACGGGAGTGCCCGAGAACGCGGTAGAGCTCACGGGCGATCTAGCGCTTTAGCCAGCGGCGGATCTCGCGGTCGGTCTTGCCTTCGGCTCGGCGCTCGTCGAAGCAATCGCGGGTTCGGGAGCCGTGCTGAGGTGAGCTGGCGTCGGGGGCCATGGCGCAACCTCGAAGACGTGGAGTTCGCGACGCTCCAATGGGTGGCCTGGTTCACCCACCACCGTCTGCTCGAGCCTATCGGGTATGTTCCACCGGTCGAGCCCTCGGCCGAGCTGGCGACACTCACTTAACAAGTTCTCCGAAGAACCCGGGTCGGTTCAGGTTCGAAATCCGTGAGAGCTGGAAGAAGAGCATTCTTCTCTTAAGCGGGCTCGATATTCTGGTTCATGCGAAACAGGTTGCTCGGATCGTATTTGCGCTTCACCTGGGCAAGTCGATCGTAGTTCGGGCCGTAGGCGGAGCGCACGCGATCGCCTTCGTCGGCGGTGAGGAAGTTGACGTAGACGCCACCGCTGGCGAAGGGCGCGGAGGCATTGAAGAAGTCGCGGGCCCAGCCGATGCAGCGTTTGTCGTCGGCCGGGTCCTCCCAGCGGCCGTGGACGTTCACGACGAACTTGGCGTCCCGGTGGGGGTAAGCCGCGGAATCCGGGGCCGGCCTTGTGGTGGCACCGCCGATGGCGCCGAAGAAGATCTCACATTGGGGAGACGGAAGCTTCCCGATGGACTCGACGACGGCGTCGAACAGTCCGTCCTCGAGCGTCGAGAAATTGTGAGACTTCCAATAGTTGCGGGCGCCGGGGGTGAGCAGCGGGTCGAAGGCCTGCTGCCAAGCGACATAAGGCTGGACGCCGACGTGTTCGCCCAGGGGGGTGCCGAACTTGCGCAACGGCTCGATCAGCGGCTCCCCCTGCTTGGGGTCGCCCGCATAGATCACCGCGAGCGCGATGATCCCCTGACCGTGGACATTCTCCGGGAGGAACGGCAGTGGCGGCGCCAGGCGCAGAACCGACCACACCGAAAGCGCCTCCGGTGCCCAGGCGAGGAAATCGCGGTACTGCCGAAGCACCGACTTCGCCGCGGAGATCGGGTACACGATGAGTCCGCTCAGGACGTCCGGTCCGACCGGGTGGAGTCGGAACTCGAAGCGGGTGACCACGCCGAAGTTGCCGCCGCCGCCCCGGAGTGCCCAGAAGAGGTCGGGGTGCTCGGTCGCGCTGGCGTGCACGAGCTCGCCGGTCGCAGTCACGACTTCGGCCGACTCGAGGTTGTCGACCGTCATGCCGTGCCTGCGGCTGAGCCAGCCGAAGCCCCCGCCGAGCGTCAGTCCGGCGACGCCGGTGGTGGAGTTGATGCCAACCGGAGTGGCGAGGCCGTGGGCCTGGGTGGCGGCGTCGAGGTCCGCGAGCGTGGCACCTCCTTCGATCGTGACCCGGCGGGTGTCGGGGTCGACGCGGGCGGCTTTCATCTGCCCGAGGTCAATGACGATGCCGTCGTCGCACACGGCATTGCCGGAGATGTTGTGCCCGCCGCCGCGGATGGCGAGCAGGAGCCCGTTGTCCCTCGCGAAGTTCACCGCGCGGACGACGTCCGTGGTCGTGGCGCAGCGAGCGATGACCGCGGGGCGCTTGTCGATCATCGCGTTCCAGATCCTGCGCGAGCTTTCGTAGGAGTCGTCGCCCGGAAGAAGCATCTCGCCCGTGAAGCCACGCCTCAGCTCCTCGATCCTCATGGTTTGCAAGTGCGTCATGACCTGCCTCCCTTGTTCTGTGGCAATGAACGCGGCGCAGCCATCACGCGCGCCGGACGACGACTTCGAGGTAGTCGCCGGGCACGATCAGCGCCTCATGCCCGCCGCGGTTGTGCCGTTCGAGAAGTTCGACGAGCGCGGCGTGGAGTTCCTCCTGTCGGGCCGTATCGAGCGCCTCGAAGGCCCGGAGGACCGGCCCGTAGTAGCGCCGGAACACATCGATCCAGTGCTCCGGCGACAGGTTGCGGAAGACGAACTGCTTGCGCTCGGTCCGGATGTCCGCCGCCTGTGTCCCGAACAGCTCGACGATCCGGGTCTCGGTGC
This sequence comes from Candidatus Eiseniibacteriota bacterium, assembly GCA_041492985.1. Taxonomy (GTDB): domain Bacteria; phylum Eisenbacteria; class RBG-16-71-46; order RBG-16-71-46; family RBG-16-71-46; genus WS-11. Next base: position 501 of record JBGPXY010000001.1, on the reverse strand, counting down.
CCCACACCGCCGGGGGCATGAGGCCGGGCGGAGGTGGCACGAAGCGGCCGACGACGCGGAACAGTTCGCCGATGAAGCCATCCGGCGTCCAGTTGGCGAGGCCGATACGCCCTCCGGGCCGCACGACCCGGAGCAGCTCGGCCGCGGCGCGCTCCTGGTTGGGGGCGGACATCACGCCGAAGGTCGAGAGGGCGACGTCGAACTCGCCGTCTCGAAACGGCAGGTTCTCGGCGTCGGCGACGCGCGTGAGCATCGGCAGGCCCTCGGCCTCGGCGCGACGGAGCCCCTGCGCGAGCAGCTCGGGCACGTAGTCGGTCGAGGTCACGTCGGCGTAGCGGCGGGCCGCCGCCAGCGAGGCGTTGCCGTTTCCGGCGGCCACGTCGAGCACATTGTCGCCCGCCCGCAGGTCCACGGCTTCGCACAGCGTTTCGCCGACGATCTGGAGCAGGACGCCGATCCGGCCGAAGTCGCCGGAAGCCCAGGTGCTCTGCTGACGCGACT
>JBGPXY010000137.1:0-7478 GCA_041492985.1 Candidatus Eiseniibacteriota bacterium | reverse complement strand
GGCCCGACGCTCGAAGGCCCGCACGTAGCAGAACGTGCACCGATGGGCGCACCCCATGTAGGGGTTGAGGGACCACTTGAAGTCCATCCCACGGACCTGGTTCAGCGCGCTTCGGCATGACTCTTCACGGAAGACCGCTCGCATGCCGCCAGAGTAGGCCCTGAGGGGACACGGCACAAGTGTGCAGTACCGTCTGGTGTTCATCCTAGCCCGAGCGCGAGGAGCGGAAACCGGCTGGCCGACCTTGGAGGGTGCGAGGACCGTGACATCCAGTTGGCAGCTTGACGAGAGCGGCGCCCACGTGGCTGGGCTCGTTCACCGGAGATGGCTCGGCATCAGGAGCCGTGGGAACAGGGTGGCCGCAGACCAGCCAGGCAGGGCGGGAAGGATCGCCAGCGCCCGAAGCATGGGGCGGATGGCAAGGTGACCCTCAGGGGCGGACGCCAGGAGGCCGGCTCGCGGCCAGTCGGGGGGCTGGGAATCCCCAACTGAGTCATGTCGCATAATCACTATTATGTAAACCTGCGCCCATGACGCGGCCAGCAAACACGGCTCGGCCAGGCATGGCGTGGCGTAGCCCGGTTGAACTGGACTTATGGCCGCTCCCCCGCTCGGCCGCGATCGGAGGCCGCCAGATGCCGCGCAGCGATCAGCGGCTCGCGACCACCAGGTTGAGGAGCTTGTTCGGGACGAAGATGACCTTGCGGATCTGGGCGCCGTCCACGTAGCGCCGGATCCGTTCGTCCGCGAGCGCGGCCTCCTGGGCCTCGGACTGGGCGACGTCGCGTGGCAGCTCCAGGGTCGCCCGGAGCTTTCCGTTCACCTGGACGGCGAGCGTGACCGTCTCATCCAGCACCAGGCCCGGATCCCAGGTCGGCCAGGGCGCGTACGCCAAGCTCTCCTTGTGACCGAGCCTTTGCCACAACTCCTCGCTCACGTGTGGCGCAAACGGTGCCAGCATCAGCACCAGCGGCTCGATCAGGGCGCGGGCGCGCCGATCGAGCGGGGTCAGCTCGTTCACGAACACCATCAGCTGCGAGATCGCGGTATTGAAGCGCAGCGCCTCGAGGTCCTCGGTGACCTTGCGGACGGACTGGTGCAGCAGCCGCAGATGCTCGGGCGCTGGGGCGTCCTTCGACAGCGCATGGCTCGGACTGCCGTCCTCTTCGACCACCAACCGCCACACCCGGTCGAGGAAGCGCGTGATGCCCTCGACGCCGCGCGTGTTCCAGGGTTTCATCGCCTCGAGCGGTCCCATGAACATCTCGTACATGCGCACGGCGTCCGCCCCGAAGCGGTCGATCATCTCGTCGGGGTTGACCACGTTGCCGACCGACTTCGCCATCTTCGAGCCGTCCGCCCCCAGCACCGTGCCCTGGTGGACGAGCTTCATGAACGGCTCGGGTGTGCTGACGACGCCGATGTCGAACAGCACCTTGTGCCAGAAGCGCGCGTACAGCAGATGTAGCACCGCGTGCTCGGCGCCGCCGATGTAGAGGTCGACCGGCATCCAGTAGCGCTCCTTCGCCGGGTCCACGAGCGCGTCGGCGTTGGTCGGGTCCAGGTAGCGCAGGTAGTACCAGCACGAGCCCGCCCACTGCGGCATGGTGTTGGACTCGCGCCGCGCGGGCTTGCCGCTGCGCGGATCGGTGGTGTTCACCCACGCCGTGAGCCGGGCCAGCGGACTCTCGGGATTCTCGCTGGTCGCGACCGGCTTGAACTGGTCGGTCTCGGGCAGCCGCACCGGCAGCTGCTCTTCGGGCAACGCGGTCGCCTCGCCCTCCACCCACACCACCGGGAACGGTTCGCCCCAGTAGCGCTGCCGTGAGAATAGCCAGTCGCGCAGCTTGTAGTTGACCGCCCGCCGCCCCTTCCCCGCCCGTTCCAGCCATTCGGTGATCCTGGCGATTGCGGCCTCGGCCTTGAGACCGTCGATCGAGAAGCTGCCGTCGGGCGTCGTCGAGCTCACCGCCACACCGCGCTCGAGATCCACGAACGCCTCGCGCGCGACGTCGCCGCCCGCCACCACCTCGCGGATCGGCAGGCCGAACGCGCGCGCGAACGCCCAGTCGCGCGGATCGTGCCCCGGCACCGCCATGATGGCGCCGGTGCCGTAGCCCATCAGCACGTAGTCGGCGATCCAGATCTGCAGCCGCTCGCCGTTGACGGGATTGATGGTGTGCCCGCCGGTGAAGACTCCGGTCTTCTCCTTGTCCAGCTCCTGGCGCTGGAGGTCACTCTTGCGCGTCGCCGCCTCCCGGTAGGCGGTGACCGCCGAGCGTTGCGCGGGTGAGGTCAACGCGTCGACCAGCGGGTGCTCGGGTGCGAGCACCATGTAGGTGGCGCCGAAGAGCGTGTCCGGCCGGGTGGTGAAGATGCGCAGCGTGCCCTTCACGCCCTCGAGCGGGAAATCCACCTCGGCGCCGATCGAGCGGCCGATCCAGTTCCGCTGCATCTCCCAGGTGCTGGTCGGCCAGTCCACCATCGCGAGATCCTCGAGCAGGCGGTCGGCATAGGCGGTGATCTTGAGCACCCACTGACGCATCGGGCGGCGGACGACGTCGAATCCACCCACCTCGCTCTTCCCGTCGACGATCTCCTCGTTGGCCAGCACGGTGCCGAGCGCCGGACACCAGTTGACCGGCACGTCGGCCACGTAGGCGAGCCCGCGCTCGAACAGCTTGAGGAAGATCCACTGGGTCCAGCGGTAGTAGTCCGGGTCGGTGGTGTTGATCTCGCGCGACCAGTCGTAGGAGAGCCCGGAGCGTTTCATCTGCCGCCGGAACGTGGAGATGTTCTCGGCGGTGGTGATGGCCGGGTGAATGCCGGTCTTGACCGCGTACTGCTCGGCCGGCAGCCCGAAGGCGTCCCACCCCATCGGGTGGAGCACGTTGAACCCGCGCATGCGCTTGTAGCGCGAGACGATGTCGCTGGCGACGTAGCCCTCGAGATGGCCCACGTGGAGCCCGGCGCCCGAGGGGTACGGGAACATGTCGAGGCAGTAATACTTGGGTCGCCCCGCCACCTCGGTGGTGCGGAAGGTGGCGTGCTCCTCCCAGTAGGCCTGCCACTTCGGCTCGACGTCGGCGAACGGGTATCGCTTGCTCATCGGTCTCGTCCGGGGTGTCCTGTCGTGTGCGTCTGGGATGAGGAAGCCGGCAGGATAGCGGCTGCGGGCGAAGTCGTCACACCGCGCCCTCCCTCCAGGCGGTAGATGCGGTAGCCATCCCGCTCGAACACCGGCTCGAACGGCGGCTCGCGGCTGCCGGTGAGCATCATCCGGATGAGGACGCGATCCGCCTCCTCGGGGCTCAAGGGCTGGCGTGCGATCAGACGCCGGATGAGCGGGTTCCCGGCCGCCACCGCCACCCCGAACAGCGAGCGACTCGGGGGCACGACGACGATCTCCACCCCGAGACGCTCGCAGAAGGCGGCCAGCGAGTCGGGCGTGCGCGCGAGGAACGCGTGAGCGCTGGCGACCAGATGCGCCTGGTTGACCGGGCTCTCGAGCAGACCGTCCACCACCGTCGGTCGCTGGCCGTAGAGCTGGATCTCGTAGCCACGCTCCCAGACGCTGAGCACAGGCGCTCCCGCCGGCGCGTGATCCCGCATCCAGCCCAGCGCCGCCACCCAGCCCGGCTCGAGGGCCTGTCGGTCGGTGGTGGCGAACCGCACCGCATCCCAGCCCAGGACCATCGTGCACAACCCAAGCGCGGCCAGTGAGAGGCGGACCATCATCGAGGGCCGGCCTGGCTCGCCCGAGCCCCCGCGGGCGTCCCGGCGCGCGCCGCGTCGATTCGCGCCGCTGGTGACGGTCGCGGGTGCGGCGTCCGGATTCGCCGTCGGCGTGAGCGCCGCGAGCGCCGCGCCCGCGAGGACCGCGACCAGGGGGGCGAGCAGGACACGGTGCCGGGTGATGAGCAGCGTGAGCCCCACCAGTCCGAGGGTGAGACCGAGGACGAGCAGGAAGGCGTCGCTCGCCCACACGGTCCGGGCCCGCGGGGACGAACTCCTTCCCACCCAGCGGACGATCGGGGCCACGACCAGCCAGCCGCCGAGCCAGGAGAACATCCCCGGTCCCACGAGGGCGAGCGGGTCGGTCACCCGGAACTCCTGGACCGACATCATCACCGCCGTGATCGGATCGAGACCGGTCGACGGTGTGCTGCCGGCACCCGACAGCCGCAGCCGGAGCAGGGTGCCCACCGTCTCGTAATCACCGCTCGATCCCCAACGGAGGCCGACGAGCGTGGCCGCGAGGACAGCGAGGCTCAGCGTCACCGCCCGCGCCACGACGCGCGAACCGGTGCCTTGGAGGATTGGGGTTTGAATGGTCGCGGCGACCGCCAGCGTCGCGAGAAACATGGGAGACAGCAGGAAGCTCTGGGCCCGCAGGTACTCGAGCAGCAGCGCGGCGGCGGCGAGGCCCAGCGCCTGAGTGGTCGTCCAGATGCGCAGTCCCATCGTCGGCGGTCGTGCCACCGCGAGGGCGAACACGATCGCGGTCTCGAGCGCCGGCACCACCAGGGTCACCCGCCAAGTCGCGAGGGCTGCCACCAGTGCCAGGGCTGAGAGCATCGACCGGGCGAGCGCCGACCGGGTCGTGCGCGCCCCGAGTGCCGCGGCGGCGAGGGCGATATGTGCGGTCGCGAGCAGCGTCCCCAGACCCTCGTAGCGCAGCAGGAATGCCGTCGTGCGCTGCAGGTGCGCGGGGGCAAGCACCGCCACCAGCGCCGCGAACGCGGCGGCCCAGCGATGCGCGCCCAGCGCCCGCGCGGCGCCCCACACCGGCCACGCCACCAGCGCGCCGAGCAGCGCCATCAGCACTTGGAGGTTGAGATCGAGGTCGCGCGCGCCGAGGGCGGCGGCGATGCGGTGCCACGTGCCGGCCACGCGGTAGAAGCCGGGCGGCAGGAAACGACCGAGGCGGCGGCCCTCCGGGAGATCGGTGAAGCGGTCCGGAGTCGGAAGGTGCCCGTGCGCGACCTGCTCGGCGACGAGCCGGTAGTGGCCGGACGCATCGAACGTCCACGTGTTTCCGGGCGGCTGCCACAGCGGTGCCAGCCGCAGCGCCACGCCGAGCGCGGGGATCAGCACCCAGCCCACCAGACGAGGCAGCCAGGCGCCGGGGGCTCGAGACATGGCCCGGGACTATCGCCGAGCGCGCGAGACCCGGCAAGCGCACGGGACCGCGCCTCGCTCAGCCGGCGGCCGCCACCATCCGCGTCGCCTGCTCGAGCACCGCGATCGCGTCCGCGCGGCCGCCCTTCCACGCCGCCTCGGCGCGGTAGAGGCCGTCGAGACAGCGGGCGAGCGAGCGCGGAGCGAGCCGGCGCTTGAGCGCTTCGCTCAGGTCGCGGTGGCGCGCCCAGCCGCCCAGCGCTCCGCCGACCAGGTTCGCGAGCGCGAACAGCACAGTGCCCTCCCCCACGCCGGCGGCGAGCAGTCGGCCGAGGCGCTGGGCCGCGAGGGCGGGATCGCCCAGTGCGACCGCGCTGAGGTAACCCGGGACGTCGGCACCCACCACCGGACGCAGGATGGCCACCACGTCCACGCGCGTGAGCTTGCCTTCCGCGCCGGCCCAGGCGACCAGCTTCTCCAGCTCGTCGAAGAAGGTGGTCGCGTCGCCTTCGCAGGCATCCACCACCGCTTCCAGCGTGTCCGCCTCGAGCGTGATCGTCTCGCGCCTCATGCGTCGCGCCCCCCAGGCGAGCAGTGTCGCGCGTGTGGGGGGCGTCGCCACGCAGTGGGCGGTGCAGGCGCCACGCAGAGGCTCGAGCGACTTGCGCTGGGTGTCGGCATCCGATTCCACGAGCACCATCGTCGTTCCCGCGACCGGACGCCCGAGCCCCTCGGCGAGTGCGGTCACCCGCTTCTCGCTGCGGCCCAGGTCCTCGACCTCGAGGACCACCAGCAGCTCGTGCGGCGCGAACAGCGAGCCGCCGTGGAACGCCGAGAGCAGCTCGTCGACCGTGGTCTCGGCGGCGCGGAACACCCGCGCGGCCGGCGCCTCGGGGCATTCCCGCGCCCAGGCGTGGCGCAGCTCGGCGAGCAGGGCCGCCTTCAGCCCCTCGTCGGGGCCCTCGAGATAGAGCGCGGCCGGGAAGTCGCCGCGGCCGATGCGCTCGAGCAGGGCGACGGCCGCGACCGGCATGGCGCGGCGTGCGGCGAGCGCGCGCGCGGCACTCTTCGGCCGCGCCGCGGGTGCCGCGTCGGTCGTCGAAGACCCGTCGTCGCTACCAGCCTTCGACCGAGCGGGCGACGATCTCTTCGGCGAGCTTGGAGATGGCTTCTTTGCGACCATCGAGCTCCGTCTTCGCGGTGGCACCGGGGGTGTCCACGACGTAGTAGTTGGAGGTCTTGACCAGCTCCGGCTCGCTCCACAGCTCGCGATTCTTGACCTTGTCCTTGAAGGTCACCGAGGCGGTCAGCGTCACCCGGTATTCCTGGGCCTGGGCGGACTGGCTGAAACCGAACACCGCGTTCTTGTAGAGGATGAGCCGGCCCTTGATGACCGCGTCGGCCGACTTCTCATCGACCACCTTGAGGTGGTTGTCGGCCACGAAGCGGGCGATGACCGCCTCGGTCACGTCCTGCTCGAGCGTGTACTCGGTCGTGCCGTTCTCGAAGACCGGGACCGCCACGGTCTTGAGATGCGACGGCAACAGCGCGGTATTGGTGGTGTAGGCGCAGGATGCCGCCGCCAGCGCCATCGTCACCAGCGCCGCGGCCAGGACCTGCGTGCGTCTGTTCACCCGTGCCGGCGCCTACTCTTGAGGGGTCGACGCTCCGTCTTCGGTCTGGAGCGCGTACAGCTTCATCCGGTAGCGGAGTTTGTCACGCTTGAGATTGAGCATCTCCGCCGTGCGACTCTGGTTCCACTTGGTAGCATACGAGGCGCGCAGAATCAAGGCGCGCTCGAGCTCCTCGACCAGCGGTTCGAACGGGATCCCCGCGTCGGAGAGCGTCCCGTTGAGGATGCCGTCGATCTTCTGCCCCAGCGAGGACGCCGCCTCCGAGCGTGTGCGCGGGGCGATCTTGAGGTGCTGTGGGGCCAGCACCTCAGCGGTCTCGAGCAGCACGGTGCGCTCGAAGAGATTCCGCAGCTCGCGGATGTTCCCCGGCCAGGTGTAGGCGCACAGCACCTGTTCCGCGTCCGGGGAGATGTCGCGGAACGGCTTCTTGAACTGACGCGCGAAGCGGTCCATGAACAGCCGCGACAAAGGCAGGATGTCCTCACGGCGGTCGCGCAACGGCGGCACCCAGAGCGGCACCACCTTGAGCCGGTAGTACAGGTCCTCGCGGAAGCCTCCCTCCCGCACCATCCGCTCCAGGTCCTGGTTGGTCGCCGAGATGATCCGCACGTTGACGGTGATGTCCTTGGTGCCGCCGACCCGCTTGAAAGTCTGCCGCTCGAGGACGCGCAGCAGCTTCACCTGGAGCATCGGGCTCATCTCCCCGATCTCGTCCAGGAACAG
>JBGPXY010000041.1:0-16632 GCA_041492985.1 Candidatus Eiseniibacteriota bacterium | reverse complement strand
CGCCATCATCCAGCCGGCGGAGCACTTGGACCCCGGCCGCCAGCATCCCCTCGGGTTCGCCGCGCGCCCCGGTTCCGAGCAGGGCATCGATGGCCAGATCCCACTCGTCGCGCGAGGCGACCAGCCGCTCGAGCTCGTCCTCGTCGGCGATCGATGCCACGGTGAAGCCGGTCGCGGTCAGACGGTCGAGATGGGCGAGCGCCTCACCGCGCATGCGCGTGTGGTCGCCGAGCACGCCGAGATGGACCTCGGCGCCGCGCGCGCGCAGGTAACGCGCCGCCACCAGGCCGTCGCCGCCATTGTTGCCGGTGCCGCACAGCACCAGCACGCGCAGGCCCAGCGTCGGGCCGTAGCGGCGCTCCATGGCCCCGACCACGCCCGCGCCGGCCCGCTCCATGAGCGTCTCACCGGTCGCGAAGCCGCCCTCGATGGTGGCACGATCGAGGAGCCGCATCTCTTCGGCGGTAACGAGCAGCATGACTAGTAGAGGGTGAAGCGGGCGGCGACGCGGACCCAGAAGCGACAGGGGAGACTCTCCCGGATGCAGGGGGCGAAGCGCGACTTCGACGCCCACGCGATCGCCGCGTCGTTCAGCTCGCGGATGCCCCGGTCGACGGTGGCGCTGCGCACGGTGCCGTCGGTGTCGACGAGCGCCAGCACCCAGACGATGCCCTGGACGCTTTCCTTCCGCGCCGCTTCCGGGTAGTCGAGCTTGGGGCCGGAGATGATCCGCGGCCACTCGGTGGGCGAGTTCCTCTCGGGGAGCGAGAGTCGAAGGGTCTCGGGCAGCGTCGGCACGGGCCGGGCCGCGTGCTCCGTGGCGACGGCGGGTGGGGTTGTGGCGGCAGGAGGCGCGGTCGGAGCCGGTGTCTCGTGAGCGGCTGCCGGAGCCGATGTCGTCGGCGCGGGAGGAGCGACCGCCGAATTCCCGGGCGCGGTGGTCGTGGGTGCCGCCGCGGGAGTCTCGACCTGGGCCGAATCGGCCTCGGTCTCCCACGGCCGCGGCGGCAGCTCGACCCGCGCGTCCAACCGGTCCGTCCAGGTCTCGAGATGGATCTTGACGTCACCCAGCCAGTCGCAGACGTGGTGACCGGGATCGAGACGCTCGCACTCGCGGAACAGTTTCTCCCGGCGGAGCTGATCTTCGATGTAGTCCACCGCCTTGGGGGAGATCGCCTTGGTCTCGAAGTGCGCCCGCGCGAGTCGCCCGTCGCGGAAGAAGAGCGTCGTCTGGCACACCACGCCGAAGAACTTCGCCTCGCCCTGGCGTGGCGTGGTGCCGGCCGCATCAGGGACGTGCACCGGGACGAACGCCTCGGGATCGTGCAGCTGCGTCTCGGTCATGCCGAGGCTGAACTGGGTGCCCGGGATGCGTGTGGGGGCCTCCGGGGCGGAGGCGGCGAGCCAGACGATCAGGGCGAGTGCGAGCATGGTCGCGGGGCGACTAGTGCCGGCGCGCGCGTCCGCGCGCTTCGGAGCTGAGCTCCCTGATCAGGCGATCGCGGTACTCGGACTCGCGCGCGGCGCGCGCGACCAGGTCGGGGTCGCTGGAGATGAAGGGCAGGTCGAACAGCTCGGGCGCCGCCTCCTGTTCGGCGTAGATGTGCTCCTGCTCGTGGCGCTGGAACGAGACCGCCTTCTCGACCGTGTCGAAGACGCGCGCGGGGGCGAAGGATTTCTGGAACACGTCGAACACGTAGACGTGGAACTGGCCGTCCAGGCCGCTGGTGCCCTCGGGAGGGGCGTACACTTTGACCTTCGATGCCTTCACCTTGCTGTTGCTCAAGCGTCCTCCTGCTCACGGTTGTCCGGGGAGCTCCGGGCGGATCCGACCCGGGCGGCCCCATTCAGTTCGTCCACGATCGCCACCAACTCGAACACGTCATTGATATCGTAGTCCGCGCCGGACTCCTTCGTGTCGAAGGTATCCCCGTAGCGCGCGAACACCGTCTTCATCGCGAGGCTTCTGGCCCCCACGACGTCACGCTCGGCCCAGTCCCCGATCATCATCGACGATTCTGCTTCGGCGCCCAGCCGTCGCAACACCTCGCGGAACGGCGCCGGACTCGGCTTGCGCTCGCCCGTGTCCTCGAACGTCACCACCGCGTCGAACACGTGTTGCAGCGAGAGCGAACAGAGCCGCAACCACACCTGGGCGCGAGGCGCGTCCGAGACCACCCCAAGCCGGATGCCACGCTTGGTCAGCTCGAGCAGCGTCATCTGCACGTGCGGATAGAGTACCAGCGCGGACTCGCGCGCGCGCCGGTAGGCGACGATGCCCGAGGCGAGGATCTTGGGATCGATGTGTCCCAGCTCGCTCTCGATCAACTGGTCGAACACCTTCTGGTACTCGAGACCCTGCTCCTGATAGATCGCGTCGATGCGGGAACGCACCAACTCCCGCGGCAGGTTGAGACCCGCGTCGATCATGCCATCGATGGCGGCCTTGATCGCGTCCGACTTCATCTTCATGAAATCGGTCAGCGTGTTGTCGAGATCGAAGATGATGGCCTTGATCAATCCGGCGTTCCCCATGTCGTCTGTGCGGCCGCGCCACGGGGCGGGCGGCTACTTGGTCGAGACCCCGAGCTCACGCCCCAGGCTGATCTCGCCGTTGTCGATGCGGATGTTGAAGCCGCAAGTCGGATTGCTGCACACCCACGCCTTGTAGGTGATGGGCGCTCCGTCGCGTCCGTAGTCCGATAGCGGGAGCAGCACCCCGTCCTCGCACTTGCGACACTCGGGAAAGTTCAGCTCCATCCCACCCACCTCCCTCCGGTGTTCGCAGCGGCCCACGGCCGGGCCATTCTAGGCGAGGGTCGAGGAGGGCGCCAACGGAGGATTCCAGTCGCACGTACCGCAACCCTGTGGGATAAGGCCGGGATGAGGGGAACCCCCCCGCCATGCAGGGGTAAGGCTGTCGATGCGTCCGGGGCCCGGCCACGCACCACGGGCTTCGATCCGGGAGGTATCCGTGAAGCGCCATCGACTCGCTGCTGCATTCCTGCTCGTTGCGGCGCTATTCATCGGACCTGGACCCGCCCTCGCCAAGTGGCCCAACCCATACATGTCGACCGTCAGCCGACCGGTCGTCATCTGTCCCGCCGGGGACTCGCTCTTCGTCCTGATCGGGCGTGATGTCAACGGGGTTCCCTGCGCGGGCAGCGAGATCACCATCGACTTCGCCCGATGCCCGGACTTCCATTTCTGTCCGCTGCGCGGTGATGAGGCCTACTCCGTGGATCCGACGGGTCTGTCCGTGACCACGACGACAGACGGGTTGGGCTACCTCGCGATCGCCTTCCGTGGTGGGGGGACCGCACTGCGCGACACCATCAAGATCCTCGGCGATGGTGTGCCGGTCGCGCTCGTCGGTCTCGCTTCGCTGGACCAGAACGGCGACCTCAGGGTGGACGCCGAGGATGAGGCGATCGTGGAAGCCAGGTTGGGAACCGCCGACTGGAGCGCAGACTTCGACCACGACGGTGTCGTGACCGACAGTGACGTCGCAATCGTCCACGCGCACCTGGGCCACTTCGCCGACGGGACGTCGAGCACGCCCGTCGAACGAGGTTCATGGGGACGGATCAAGCGGCTCTACCGATAGCGCGCGGTCCAGAGATCGAACCGCGCCGGGTGTGCCCCGCGCTACTATTGCCCGCCCTGCATGAAGTCGCCGATGCCGGCCGCCAGCGGCCAGACCGTGACGTTGCCGATCGCCACGTGTTCGGGCGCGGTGCAGATGAACGCCACCATGGACGCGACGTCGCCCGGCTCGACGGCGCGATCGCGCTCGGCCGAGCCCGGTGCGATCGCGCGGCCCGCCGAGTTCATCTGGTGCGGGTAGACGATGCTCACGCGCACGCGATGAGGCTTCACCTCGAGCGCCACCGATTCCAGGAGCCCGCGCAGTCCCCACTTGCTCGCCGCGTAGGCGGCTGAGCCGGGCTGGCCCACCAGGCCGCCGATCGAGCTGATGCCGACGATGGTGCCGCGCTTCTGCGCGATGAGCCACGGGAGCGCGTGCTTGAGGGCGAGGAATGCGCCCTTGAGGTTCAGGTCGAGCAACAGGTCCCACTGCGCCTCGCTGGTCTCGTGCACCGGCGCTCCCTGCCAGGTGCCGGCGTTGAGCACGACGATGTCCAGGCGGCCCCACTTTTCGACCGCCAGGCGCACCGCCGACTCCACTTCCGCTTCGCGCGTGACGTCGGCGGGGGCGGCGATCGCCTGTGCTCCGCCCGCGCGCAACGAGGCGACCGCGGCATCCAGCTCGCCGCCCGCCCGCGCGACGCACGCGACGCCCGCTCCCTCCCCGGCGAGGGCGCGGGCGATCGAGAGCCCCAGCCCGCGGCTCGCTCCGGTGATCAGCGCGACCTGGCTCTTAAGTCTCATCGTTTCTCCTCGGCGGGCGTCGGCGCCCGGAGCAGGTGGGAGTGATCCACGAACGGATGTTCGCACGGCCGGCCCTCGGCGTGTCGGTAACGCGCCTCGCCGGCGGCGAGCCACACGCTCGACGTCGAGACCGTCACCCTCCGGCCCGCGTGCAGGCACACGGGCGGGAGGCCGGCGTCGACATCGCCGTGCGAGCGCAACAGGTCGTCGAGCCGCTGCTCGGCTTGCTCGAGCGAGCCGGGTGCGAAGTCGGCCAGCTCGCGCGCCAGCCGTACGGTGCGTGGTTCCAGCGGATCGTCCATGTCGGCGTGCGTGATGACGTGCCAGCCGCCGTGGATCGGCTCGAAGCGCGGCGGCGCGTCCGCTTCGAGCGCCATCAGCCAGCAGCTGTCGGGGGCGGCGAACAGCAGCGTGCAGGGCGCGTAGGCGGACTCCCAGACGGCTTCGAACGCACGACACAGCGACGCGTAGGGGAGCCACTGACCGCTGACGTCGCCCAGACGCTCCAGGATGTCGTGGCGCTCACCGGTCGGGTCGAGCCGGGCGGGGTAGTCCTCTGCCACCGATGCGACATCGAGCACCAGCGCACCGCGCGAGGGTCGGGCCCGGGCCTCGGGCCCGGGCTCGCCGGAGTCGTCGCGACGGTTGAGGAGCGCCACCACGGCGCGGCCCTCGCGCACCGCGAGCCAGGTTCCTCCCGCGCGGCGGTCGCGTCCGCCGACCACCCGCGGCGTCTCGCGCAGCACCATGGGCGGGTCCGAGGGCCGGGAGGGGTCCTCGTCACGGTTGGCGGCCAGGAGGACGGTGGCGGGCGCCAGCACATCACGGCCGAGGATGAGGGTGCACATGCGCGCGACAATAGGAATCTCGGGCGCGCCAGGTCAACGACGCTTGAGACCCCGAACGTTCGACGCGCGCACCGGCGTTTCGTTACAATCCCTCGTCCAATTCCGGTTCCGATGGAGCGCCCCGTCCCCCCGGAGGTGCCGCCCTTCCGCGTGTATCGCGAAAGTCCCATGTCAGCTCGCTCGGTCAGCCCCGGCTCCAGGTGGCGGCGCCTCACGGCGCCGCTCCTGATCTCCCTCGCCGTCGCGACCCTGCCCGCGAGCTCCGCGCTCGCCTGGGTCGACATCTTCGACCGCGGCCCCGCGCTCACCGCGGGCAAGTTCAACCTGCGCGTGAGCAACGCCGGCATCTTCGGCAATCCGTTCCCGGACCTCTCCTTCGACCCCTCGTTCGAGTACCCGCAGGGGAGCGGTCAGGAGCTGATGCAGTACGCGGCGCTGTGGGTGGGGGCACTCGACGCGCTGGGGAAACCCCGGGTGTCGGGCGGGCCGCTGCTCGAGTTCCGCCCGACGCTCGCCACCGCGGACACCGTGCGCGCGGCCTGGCACGGCCGCTTCGGCAGCGCGCGACTCGTGGACGACGACGGCGACGGGAAGATCGACGAGGAGATCCTCAACGGCAAGGACGACGACGGCGACGGTGAGATCGACGAGGACATCGGCCTGATCGGCCAGCAGATGTTGACCGCCGAGTACACCGACGATCAGCCGGAAGCGGTGCACTACCTCTACGCCGGCGGCGAATCACATGAACCGCTCGGGCTCACCGTGCACCAGGAGGCCTACGCGTGGTCGTGGCCCGGGTACGACGGTATCGCCGGGCTCCAATTCACCATCACCAATCACGGCACCAATACGCTGCGCGAACTCTACCTCGGACTCTGGGTGGACCTGGACACGCGCACGCGCGAGGCGAGGAACGGCCATTCGAACGATGCCATCGCCCGGCTCTCGTTCACGAAGTCGTTCTTCAAGGGCACATCGCGCGTGTTCGTGGACGGCGCGGGCCTGCGCACCCAGTCCTGCTTCAATCGCACCGACCGCACGCTCCCGGTCGTGGTCGAGCCACCGGGCAGTTTCAGTCCGGACCTGCCGGTGGTCACGGTGCTGCCGCTCGAGCACACGCGCGATCCGCTGTCGTACCTCGTGCCCTCGGCGGGGCGGGCGCCCGCGCGTGACACCTTCAAGGTGTCGGTATTCGCCAACGATCGCACGTCGGGCAATGGCGGTCCGCCACAGCTGGACGCCGACCGGTACGCCGCACTGAAGGGCGAGTGGGCGCAGAGCCCCGACGACCACGTCGGCGATCAGGTCGTGCTGGTCTCGTGCGGACCGTTCCACCGGCTCGACCCCGGGCAGAGCGTGAACTTCGCAGTGGCCCTGGTGGCCTCGACCGGCCTCGACAGCCTGAAGGTGACGCTCGGGAACGCCGCGTTCCTCCACAACGGGACGGAGCTCAACCTGCTGCCGGACGACCACGGCCCGCAGGCGAACTGGTGGATCACCGGCGAGACGGGTTTGAACGGTCACGAGGCGTGCGTCGAGCCTCCGCCCGGGCTCGTGTTCACGGCCGACCCGAACTGTTCGCGGAAGTTCGGGAGCGAGACCGGCGACCCTCCGCGCACCGTCCCGCACACGTACCATCCCGGAGAGTGCTTCTGGACCGACGCCGACTGCGACGTGTGCACCGGGCTCAACGGTAACGAGACCGTCCTGCGCTGGCTGGATCCCTATGAAGTGCCGCCGTCGCCGTCGTACCGCGTCGCCGTGGGCGATCACTCGGCGCGCATCGAGTGGGACAACCTGCCCGAGATCCTGGTGAACGCCGGCAAGGCCGGTCCCACGGGAGGGACGTTCGTCGGCTACCGGCTCTACCGGTTGTCGGACTGGCGCCGGCGCGCCTCGTTGCTGCCGCCGCGCGAAAACTGGGAGGCGCTCGGCACGTTCGGGTTCGACGATCGCGACAGCCAGATCCTGCTCTCGACCGTCACCGACACGACGCTGGACTACACGCGGATCTGGTACGAGCAGAAGCAGTACCCGGTCGGCCGCTACGTCTTCTCGGACCCCGAAGCGCGGAATGGTTTCGACTATCTCTATCTGGTGACGAGCATCGTCGAGACGCTCACCCCGTTCGGCGGATTCCTGCGCGTGAATCGATGGGAGAGCCCGCTCACGGTGAGCTTCGAGGAGCGCGTGACGCCTCAGACCGCGGCGCGCGGGGATGCTCTCGGCGTGTGGGTGGTGCCGAATCCGTTCCGGGTCAAGGCCGATTGGGACCGGCCGCAGGTCTATGGCGACCAGCTGACGCGTCATCTGGATTTCATGGGACTGCCGCGCGCGCGCAGCACGATCCGCATCTGGACGGTGGCGGGTGACCACGTCGCGACCATCGAGCACGATGGGTCGGGCGGCGCCGGCGAGGCGAGTTGGAACCTGGTCACGCGCAACGGCCAGGAGGCCGCCTCGGGGGTGTACATCTACACCGTGGAATCCCGGCTCGGGAACTCCATCGGGCGCTTCGTGGTGATCCGATGAACGGGCCACGGTCACGCCGCGTCAACTTTGGGCGCGCGATCCGTGCCGGGTGCTGGGGCGCGGCCTTGCTCGCCGCATGCTCCGGTCTCGCGTGCGGGCATCGGCCGGCCGCGCCGACCGCGCCCCCCGGAGGCGGTGGCCCGCCGCCGTCCTTCATCGAGGCCGTCCACCCACCCGCGCGCAGCAGCGGCGTGTTCTACGAGACCGAGGTGTGGGTGCAATTCGCGTCGGCGCTCGACACCACGACCGTCAACGATCGGACGGTGTTCTTCAAAGCCGACACACGCCGGCTCCCGATCACGATCACCTGTGACGCGGTGACGCGACGTCTGCGCATCACGCCGCGCGACCGTCTGGGACTTCGGCAGACGTACACGGTCGAACTGGCGTCGACCATCCGCTCGATGAACGGGACCACGCTCGGCCAGAGCTACTTCTGGCAGTTCACCACCAACAGCCTGCGGCGCCCGGAATCGCCCTCGCCCATGGACCGCAGCCTCCAGGAGTCGCCATTCGTGGCGCTGCGCTGGGGCGGCCTCACCGAGAGCACGGCGGGCGTGAGTACTTACGAGATCCACATCGGGCCGGACTCGGTGCAGGTCGCGGACCCGAGCGACCCGCCGCTGGACGTGCTCGCGACGGGCTCGTTCGTGCCACGCACCCGGTGGCGCCAGGGCGGTTCGAACTACTGGGCGGTCCATGCGCGCAACACCGTGACCGGCGAGCGGCTGGTGAGCCCGGTGTGGCGCTTCGACACCTACCCTCTCGACACGCCGGTCGATTCGGTCGCGGCGGCGGTCCAGGACTGGGACTGGGTCGACCCCGCCAACGCGAGGAATCGCTGCACCGAAGATTCACTGGCCATGGGACCCAACTTCACCAGCACTATCCGCTGGGTCCTCTCGCCGCCCGATACCGCCGCCAAGCTGGCGGGGGTGGCGATCGAGCTGACCCCGCGCTACGCGGCCGTCGCCGCGATCGCGGGTCCGAGCGTGTGGTACGCCGTCTCCACGTGGATGGGCTGCAACCAGAGCGCGACAGGACCTCCCAACACCGACGAGACCCAAGGCAAGCTCGCCGATGCCGTGGTCCTGGCGCCGAATCGCATCCGCTTCAGCAGCGATGCGCTCGCGGCCCACGTCGAGGCGAGCCGCCGGTTCGGCGGCTACTACGGGTATCTCTTCCGCTCCCCCGTGCGCCGGTCGTTCTATGGGCCCGGCGCCGGCAGTACCGTCGTGCGCGCTGTGATGTGGATGTACGTCTACCGGCCGGCCCCCGCGCCGCTTGCCGCATCGCCGACCGGCAGGTAGGCTCGCGCGGTTCGTCGATGCCCCGCCGGCCGAGGAGAGCTGATCCCCACCCCATGACGGCTGAACGCCCGCCCCGCGCCGCCGCCGCGCTCCTGCTCGCCTTCGCCCTCGCGTGGGTCTGTCCCGCCGCCGCACGCGCCCAGGAGATCAAACCCTGGCTGCCGCCTTCCGCCGATTCGCTGCTCCGCTGGTCGAGCGATGCCAAGGTGCGCTTCAAGGAGAACAAGGGCGACACGGTCGGCGGCGACAACTTCAAGGCCTACGAGCTGGTGGGCACCATGGGACGCCGGCTGATCCGTTCGCTGGGGCGCACCCATCTGCTCCAGTCGCACGCGATCGCCACGGTGCTCGATTCCCTGGGCCTCGACGTGGACGTCGAGGTGGACCCGACGTTCCCACAGTTCGTCATGATCGTGGTGCGCAACCCGTATCGCCTCACGGCCTACGCGGTCGGCTTCCTCTACTGGTTCCGCGGTGACGACCTGCGCATGCAGGGCGCGATGCTGTACGGCGGCCATCGGCCGTCGATGCGTGTGTGGTGGACCGGATACGCGGATCAGTCGTACAGCCTGGGCGTGATCGAACACGACCGCGATCCGAGGGGCCAGGTCCGCATGACCCTCTTCCGCATGGGACCCACCGCGGGGTACTGGGACATGCTCCAGTTTCCCGAGAAGGACCCCGATCTGACCGGCGGCGGCGACGCGGCCTGGGTGGACGTCAACAACGACGGCCGGCCCGAGCTGGTGGCCTGGGTGCGCGCCCAGAACGACACGCTCTTCGACGGGTGCGTGGACTGTCCGTTCATCATCCACGAGCTGACGTACACCGAATCGAAGGACGGCCTGAGCCTCGCCGACATGCGCGTGCTGCCCTCGCCGTATGCGACCTTCACCCTGTTCGTGCGGCTGCTGAGCGAAGGCAATCGCACCGCCGCCGCGCGACTGCTGCGCGACCCGGCCAAGCTCGAGGAGGCGCTGGCGGCGGGTTGGGGGACGCGGCGCCGCGCGAAGGCGTGGATGCTCGAGTACGCGGAAGAAGAACGCTGGCCGCGGTGGCTCGCGTTCCTCCACCATGGCCCCAGGGGCGACCAGCGCTACATCGTCCACTTCGAGCAGAAGGAGGGCCGTTGGATCATCAGCGACTGGATCAAGCCGCATCCCCCGAATCGCGGCCCCGGTGGCGCACGCGCCGACAGCGTCGTCGCCACACCCAGACCGTCCACCGTGACCCCGGCCCGCCGCCCGACGCCCAGGGCGAGCACGCCGGGAGGCAAACCGTGAGCGCGGGACACAGGATCGACGCGAGGGCGACCGCGGGCGCCGACACGCGCTCCGCGGTCCGCCTCGCCAGGCTCACCGGCTGCACGGTGGCGCTCATGGGCGCGCTCGCCGCGCTCTCCGGGTGCAGCCGCCAGCCGCCGCGCTTCGTGCCGCCGGGCGCGGATTCCACCGCCGCCGCGGCCGCAGATTCGTTCGCGGTGCTGGTGGGGGAAGCGCACGACCAATGGGAATCCCAGGGCGGGTCGAGCGCGGCGCCGATGACCGCGCGCCTCCTGCTCGAAGACCTGCGCCGCCATGCCGACGGCCGGCTCACCGATCGGGCGCGCACGTTCCTCGACTCCTGCGGGTTCAGCGCCGAGGTCGCGGGTGGCGACAGTGTCGCCGCGATCAACTTCTTCGCCCGCTCGGATCCCGCCGGCGGGGCGTGGCCGCATCTGGTGTGGCGCGATGAGAAGGGCGTGCGCGACCAGGCGATCGAGGGGAGCGGCATGCGGCTGCTCGACCTGACCGTGCGCGATCGTGGCGCCGACGGTGCCCCGGCTGGCGGCGGCGCTCAGCCGGTACAGGTCGCGGCGATCTTCGGGCGCACCGCAGCCCGCGGCCAGCAGCCGGTCGTCATCACCTGGCGCCGGGCGCCGGGTGCGGCCACCTGGTCGCTGGCGCAGACGCTCGGCCCCGACTCGCTGGGCGGTGTCGGCGTGGCGGAGTTCATCCCGCGGCCCGACGGCGGTCGGGCGCTCGAGACGCGCACCTATCGGTCGACGCCGGGATTCGACGAGTGCTCGACCTGCCCGCACATCTACCGCACGCTGCGGTTCGACTGGCGACCCACCGGGTTCACGAAGGTGAGCGAGGACGTGGCGCCCTCGCCCTACTACAGTTTCGTCCAGCTGATCTCGGCGCTGCTGATGAACGACCGGGAGATGTCACTCCGGTTCCTCGGCGATCAGTCGCTGCTCGACACCGCGCGCGGTTACGCCTGGAATCAGTCGAAGGGGTTGTGGCGCGTGGCGCCCGGCGCGGACGAGTCCGCCGAGGAGATGACGTTCTTCCGCGGCACCCGCGAGGCCTACAAGGTCCGCTTCGCGCTGCGCAACGGACTGTGGATGGTCACCGACTTCCAGTCCACGCAGCGGACGGTCGAGTAGGGGGCGGAGCGCAGTCAGACGCCGGCTGCACATCCGGGCCGTAGCGGCTATACTGCCGCCCTTCGCCGCTCCCGGCGCGTCCGAGCGCGCCTGCTCCAGACCTGCGGGCCCGATGCGCGTGGCCCGCGAGGTTCCGACATGCACGCCGAACCCACACGTTTCCTCGCGCGCACCGACGGGGGCCGCGAGGCCACCGCGTCGCTGGCTGCGTGGCTCGCCGAGCACGCGCGCCGCCCCGAGAACCGCGGCGCCATCGCCCACTGGGAGCGCATCGCGGCGCGGCCGCCCCGCCACGGCGAGCTGACGCTGCCGCTTCCCCCGCCGCTCGCCGACTCGCTCGAGGCGCGCGGCATCCGCCGGCTCTACACGCATCAGGTGCAGGCGATCGAGGCGCTGCGCGGCGGCCTCGACGTGGTGGTGGTGACCGGCACCGCGAGCGGCAAGAGCCTCTGCTACCACCTGCCGGTGCTGGAGCGCCTGCTCGCCGAGCCCGAGGCGACCTCGCTCTACCTCTTCCCGACCAAGGCACTCACGCAGGACCAGCTCAAGGGTCTGACCCGCCTCGCCTCGGGGCACCCCGACCTGTTGCGTGGCCTGGTCGCGGGCGTCTACGACGGCGACACCGCACCGGCGACCCGGCGCAAGCTGCGCGACTCGGCCAACGTCATCCTCTCCAACCCCGACATGCTGCATCAGGGCATCCTGCCCGCGCACTCCAAGTGGGCGCGCTTTCTGAGCCACCTGCGCTTCGTGGTGGTGGACGAGATGCACGCCTACCGGGGCATCTTCGGCTCGCACGTGGCGAACGTGATGCGGCGGCTGGCGCGCCTGGCCGCCCATTACGGCGCGACCCCGCGCTTCGTGCTGTGCAGCGCCACCATCCGCAACCCCGCCGAGCTGGCGGAGGGTCTCATCGGGCGCGAGGTCACGGTGGTCGACGACGACGGAGCGCCGCGCGGCGAGAAGCACTTCGTGTTCTGGAACCCGCCCTTCAGCGATGCCTCGCGCGTCGAGCGCCGATCCTCGAACGGCGAGGGCTGCACGCTCACCGCCGGACTGCTCGAGGCGGGGGCTCAGGTGATCACCTTCACCAAGTCGCGGGTGGCGGCCGAGCTGGTCTATCGCTACGCGCACGACCGGCTCCGGCGCATCGAGCCCGGGCTCGAGCACCGCATCCGCCCCTATCGCGGCGGCTATCTGCCCGAGGAGCGGCGCAAGATCGAGCAGGCGCTGTTCTCGGGCGAGCTGCGCGGCGTGGTGTGCACGAACGCGCTCGAGCTGGGGATCGACGTCGGCGGGCTCGACGCGGCGGTGCTGATCGGGGCGCCGCCGACCCTCGCCAGCGCCTGGCAGCAGGCGGGGCGCGCGGGGCGCGGCGGCGAGCCGGCGCTCGCGGTGCTGGTGGCCTACAACGACACCGTGGACCAGTACCTCATGCGCCACCCTGACTACTTCTTCGGGCGCTCGCCCGAGGCGGCGGTGATCGACCCGCACAACCCCTACATCCTGGCGCAACAGCTGGCGTGCGCCGCCTACGAGCTGCCGCTCTCGGCGGCCGACGCGAAGGCGTTCGGCCCGCAGATGCCCGACATCCTCGCGGCCCTCGAGGAGGCGGGGGAGACGCGCACCATCGACGGGCGCGCGTACTGGGCGAACACCGAGTTCCCGGCGGCGAAGGTCAACCTGCGCACCATCTCCGACAACACCTACACCATCATGGACTCGGGCGAGCGGAACGCGGTCATCGGCACGGTCGACGCGATCAGCGCGCTCGAGCTGGTCTACCCCGAGGCGATCTATCTGCACGAGGGCGAGACGTTCTTCGTGCGCACGCTCGACCTCGAGCAGAAGACGGCGTTCGTCGAGCGGCGCGACGCGGACTACTACACCCAGCCGGTGCTCGACTTCAGCATCCAGGTGCGCGGCGAGCGCCAGCAGCGTTCCTGGCGCGGCGAGACGGTGAAGCTCGGTGACGTCACCTACTCCTGGCAGACCATCGCCATGAAGAAGGTGAAGTTCGGCACCCGTGACTCGATCGGCTACCACCCGCTGGAGCTGCCGCGCTTGACGCTCGACACGGTCGGGTTCTGGTTCGCCCCGGACGAGGCGGCGTGGACGGCGGTCGTTCGCGCCGGCCACAATCCGTTCGAGGGACTGAGCGGCGTGCGGAACCTGTTCCTCACGCTGCTCTCGATGCTCAGCATGTGCGACCCTGCGGACCTGGGCGGCATGATCGACTCGAAGAACCTGGGTCGCCCGGCGCTGTTCGTGTTCGATCGCTACCCCGGCGGCCTGGGCTTCGCCGAGCAGGGCTGGGCGCGGCTCGAGGAGCTGGCGCGCGCGGCACTCGAGCATCTCGAAGGCTGCCCGTGCGAGGGCGGGTGCCCGTCGTGCGTCGGGCTGCCGGTGCTGCGACCCGCGCAACAGCAGGACCCCGACCTGGGTCACGGCCGTGCCGTGCCCGGCAAGGAGGCCGCGCGCGTGTTGCTGCGGCACTGGCTGGGGAGGAGCGAAGGATGAGCGTGCGTCCCGAGTGGCCCATCACCTTCTTCGACGAGGACTACCTCAAGATCTATCAGCCGCAGCTCACCGAGGAGCGCACCCGGCTCGAGACCGACTTCATCGCCGGCGCCCTCGACCTGCCGCACGGCGCCGCCGTGCTCGACCTGGCCTGCGGCGTGGGCCGGCACGCGATCGGCCTGGCAAAGCTCGGCTACCAGGTCACCGGCGTCGACTTCAATCCGCGTTATCTGGAGAACGCGGCCGCGGCGGCCGACAAGGCCGGGGTCGCGGTGCGATGGATGGTGGGCGACATGCGCGCGCTCCACTTCGAGGAGGCCTTCGACGGTGCCTACTCGTTCTTCACGTCGTTCGGCTACTTCGCGGACGGCGAGAACGAGCGCGTGATCGCCCACATCGTCCGATCGCTGCGGCATTCGGGACGCTTCCTGCTCGACATGGCCAACCGCGAGCGCATCCTCACCCGGGGCCACCAGCGCACCTGGACGCAGCAGGGAGACGGCGGGCTGCTGATGGAGGAGGCGACGCTGGACCTCGAGAGCTCGCGCGTCACGTCGCGCCTGATGCTCATCCCACCCGGAGGCGGCCCCCAGGTGACGAAGGAATTCCACCTGCGCCTCTACACCTGTGCCGAGCTGACCGCGATGTTCGCCCGCCACGGACTGTCCGTGAAGCACGTCTGGGGTGGCCCCGACCGCAGCGACTACGGCGCCGAGAGCCAACGCCTGGTGCTGCTCGCGGAACGCGAGGCGGGCGGGACGGGGGATTCGGGATGACCGTGCGGGTGGGTTCCTTGAAGTCGCGGCTGGGAGAGCTGGCTCGTTCGCGTTCGCGTGTGGATGCCGAGGCGAGGGGTGACGTCCGGGAGGACTCCGGCGGCACCAATGAGGCGAGGGGTGTCGCGCGGGAGGACTCCGGCGGCACGCTCGGTTCCGCATCCTGCTCCACCTCGCTGCCCGGAGGCTCGCTCCGCCATCCATGGCTCCCGCGAGCCTCCGACGCACCGCCGGAGTCCTCCCGCGCGACACCCCTCGCCCTCGATACGATCGCCGGAGTCGAATCGTTCCTCCCCGGGGGTGAGTGGCGGGACGAGCGTGGTGCGGTGTACGTGCATGAACGTCTCCGCTCCGAGATCGAGAGGCCCAAACGTCACTGGGGGAGCCTGGGCAAGGCATCTGCCGGCGAACCCGAGCTGGCCGCCCTGTCCGCGCTTGGCCTCGAGCATGCGTTGTTCCTCGACCTCGAGACCGGCGGACTCTCGTCGGCTCCGGTGTTCCTCGCCGGCACCATGCACTGGAACGGCAGCGACTTCGTCCTGCGCCAGTACTTCGCGCGGCACTACGGCGAGGAGGCCACGTTGCTCGCCGCCCTCGATCGCGCGGCACGCGGCTTCGAGTTCCTGGTCACCTTCAACGGCAAGTCCTACGACGTGCCGTTCCTGCGCGACCGCGCCAACGTCCATCGAGTGCGGGTCGCGATGCCGCCACGGCACCTCGATCTGCTGCATGCCTCGCGACGCCGCTGGCGGGGCGAGCTGCCGGACTGCCGACTCCAGACCCTGGAGATGCGCATCTGCCGCCGGCGCCGCTCCGGCGACGTGCCCGGGGAGCAGATCCCGGGCCTCTACCACGATTTCGTGCGCCACGGCGACCCCTATCGGCTGGTCCCGGTCTTCCACCACAACCTGCTCGATGTCATCACCATGGGCGAGGTCTTGAGCGCGCTGTGCCGTTGACACCCCTTCCGGGCCCCTCCTATACTTTGGTCCGCAACACGCCATGTGGATCGGTTTCTGCGAGCGTGGTCGCCCGTGAGTATTCGTCGTCGCACGTCCTATTCCCAGTCGTCGTCCCGGCTGACCCGCCTCGTCACCTGAGTCGCCTCGGCAGCTTTCGCCTGCCGGGGCGTTTCTGTTTCCGGTCCATGCAGCCCGTACCACCGCGGTCCCCTCGGAGGCTCAGTGCCGAACATGGCTACTCTCCAAGACCGACTCATCAAGTGCGTGGACTGTGGTGAAGAGTTCACCTTCACGGTCGGTGAACAGGAGTTCTACCGCGACCATGGGCTGACCAACGCGCCGACGCGTTGCAAGAACTGCCGGGAGAAGCGCAAGGGGCAGCGGGGTCCCGGGGGCGGCGGCCGGAGCACGGGCGGTGGAGCGCGCCGTGGCCCGGATGGCGGCGGCGGCAGCGCGAAGCCGATGTTCCCCGCGGTGTGCGCCAACTGCGGCACCGAGACGCTGGTACCGTTCAATCCGACCAACGACCGGCCCGTCTATTGCCGCAACTGCTTCGAGGCCAGGAGGCCGGCCGGGCGAGCCGGCCGCGAGAAGGCCACCTCGCATGCCGGAGCGCCGCGCGGCGGCGGGTCGCACGCGCCGCCGGTCTCGCACGATGGACCGCGCTCCCAGGGCTCGGTCAAGTGGTTCAACGAGTCCAAGGGGTTCGGTTTCGTCCAGATCGATGGGGGTGAAGAGGTGTTCGTCCACTTCTCCGCCATCGCGGGGGAGGGGTTCCGCACCTTGACGGAAGGGGACCGCATCGAGTTCGATGTGGTCGAGGGACCCAAGGGCAAGCAGGCCGCGAACGTCGTCAGG
>JBGPXY010000056.1:0-13339 GCA_041492985.1 Candidatus Eiseniibacteriota bacterium | reverse complement strand
CTTGCTGCGGCACACGCTGCGCTACAATCTGCGCGTCTCCGTAGGGACCGCCGTGGTGGGTGACATCGGTGGTTCGGCCGATCTGGTCGTCGCGGGGCGCTTCATCCTCGTCGCCGCGGGACGCGCCGCGGCGCGGGCGCCGGTCGGCACCGGCGAGGCCACTCTGGCGGTGAGGGTGATCGTGAAGACCCCTGCGGGTCGGAATCTCGCCGAGCTCGACGCCAGCCGGTCGAGCACGGGCAGGCCTCTGGGCAGGGAGGGCGTGTCGGAAGTCGATTCCCGCGTGATCATCCACAGCCTCATGTCAGCGATCGCCAAGGATGTGGCCGAGCAGATCGGGGGGAAGATGAAGCCATAGTGGGTTCGAGGTTGGCCATGGCTCGAACTCCCAACTCCGGATCGGGGGCGGGGGGACGGCGGGCTCCGCGCAGACTGGAGCCCGCGATCGTCGAGGGCCCTATGGCACGCCGACCTCCACGGCCAGCGCCAGCGCCCGGGTCTCGCGAGCCAGTCCCGCATCCCCGCGAGTGAGCGCCAGGGCCCGCCGGAACTCGGCCAACGCCTCGCCGGGGAATCCCCAGGTGCGCAGGGACTTCGCGCGCCCCGAGATGACCCGGGCAAGATCTTGCGGCGTCCGTGCCAACGATTCGGCCAAGTCGCTCTCGTTCAGTGAAGTCTTCATCAAGGCCACGCGCTCCACGCTCGATCGCGTCGCCGACTCCAACCGCCCAACGTGGTACCGGCTCTCCTGCGCTGCGTTGGAAAGCGCCGTCGAGTCGTTCTGATGGGCGAGGAAGTCAGTTGGCGTTTGGGAAACGACGCTCCGGAAATAGGGGAGACTCGCCTGATGCTGTCCGGCAATCGCCAGGCCGAATGCCGCCGTGTTGGCGTCTTCCGCGCTCAAGCGCTGGGCCTGGTGCCCGACGACGGGACGCTCACGTGTGTACCTCCGCACCCCCACCCAGAGGACCGCCGCGGCCGCCGCCATGATCGCGCACAACCAAAGCCCGCCGTGTCTCGAACCCCGACGTCGGTGACGAGCCGCGCGCCGTCCCACACTTCGCCTTGTCATGCCGTCTCCGCCACGATCATGGAGCTCCAGGTCGCGGCGATGGACCGCGGCGCAGCCCGGCCGGTTCTCGCCTGAGGTGCTGCTGAGACGATTCCATGACACGACTGCCGTGGAGCAACGAGCGAGGCGTGACGACCCCCCAGAGGATCTCCTGGCACCAAGGCGTCGCCACGCCCGCCGGATTCCCCGAATGGAGCGGCGCACGGGGCGCCCCTGGGTGGACGATTTCCACTCCGTTCTCGCACGCGACGCGGTGGTTCCCCGTTCCGAACACGCGCGATGTGATGGGCAGCGGGTCCGAGACACTCACCACGCCGGGGTTGGCATGGAACCGGAGCCATGAGCCATTGACGACTGCGAATGTCGTACCATTGTCGCAGCCAACGGCCTCCATGACCGAGGTGGACTGCCCGGCGACATCGCGTGCCCCGCGATCGCAGGCGAGGGGAGACTGAGTTCTCACCGGAGGAAGAATGATCAAGAAGATCGCGCGGCGGATCCTGCCGGACAGGCTCCTCATCCACTTACTGGCGATCGATCATTACCTCTCGGGCGAACGCGAATTGCGCTTGTTGCGTCATCTCTGTGACAAGGATCGATTGTCGGTGGATATCGGCGCCAATATCGGGACCTACACCTACTTCATTCGCAGATACTCCCGGCACGTCTATGCGTTCGAGCCGAACCCTGGTCTTGCTCGTCGGCTCGGGGCCCTGTTTCCGGACGTCACGGTGAGGCAGGCGGCGGCGACTGACAGTCCCGGCAATCTGCGTCTCCGCGTGCCGATCGTGGATGGCAGGCCCCAGCATGAATTGGCGAGTGTTGCTGCAAGCTTCGAAGATGCCGCACAGGTCGACGAATATGACGTTCCCGCGGTTCGCATCGACGACGAGAATCTCTCCAACGTAGGATTCATCAAGGTCGACGCGGAGCAGCACGAGATCCAGGTCCTCAAGGGGGCATTGGAGACGATCAGAGTCTCCAGGCCCGTGATCATGACCGAGGTCACCCCGCTTCTGTATCCGCATCCCCTGCCCGAGATGCTCCGATTCATCACGGAAATGGACTATGAGGGGTGGTTCCGATTCGACGGGGCCTACCTGCGATTCTCGCAGTTCGAGGAGGAGATCCACGCCAACAAGGCCCAGTTTGGAATCAGATTCATGCACAACAACGTGATCTTCCTGCCCCGCGAAGCCGACGCCTCATGCCTGTCACGGGGCTAGCAGATCTCACGTCCCGTTCACCGTGATGAAATGGGTCGATTCCCGGGCCTGCCGGCGATCAACCTCGCTCCATCGACGCCCGTCCCCGGCTCGCCGGGCCCGAACCGCCCGACCCGCAGAGGCTTGAAGGCGTTCACGCGAGAGACCTCCATTGCATTCGGCAGCGACGTGAGGTGCCGGCTAAGATGTTCGTGGCCCGATGCTTGACACCACTTTCCACAAGCCCATAAGATGTTCGGGATGAAGCGCCCGTCGGGGTCCCGGACCCGCCTGGAGCCGTGAGGATGGCCGTAACCCGAGTCGTCGCAGCGCGTCCGGGATGTGCCCGGCCGCGTCGCTCGTCGTGAATCCGCGGCGGGCTACGGGGATGTCCCATCGGGTCGCTATCCACCGACGTCCGAACGCCCGCCCCTGGCAGCACGCCGCTGCCCCCCTTGATGGCGTTTGGCCTGTCGCCTTCTGACCACGCGCCCACGCGCGTGCATCCCTCGACTCGGCGGGCCGGTGCCCGCCAGGACAGAAAGTGATGGGTCCGAAGAGAACGCCGCGTTACCTCCTGTTGGCGGTCGGATACGCCGCCCTCTGCAACGCCTCCTACCTGGCGGCGCTGCTGCTGCGCTTCGACGGGGACGTCCCGCCCCGTTTCTGGGCGGGCTACCTGGCCGTGATGCCGGCCTTCACCCTGATCTCGCTCGCCGGCTACTACGCCTCCGGACTCTTCCACAGTCTCTGGCGATACGCGGGCACCGTCACGGTGTTCCAGATCCTCAAAGGCGTCACGCTCTCGGCGGCGGGTCTGGTGGGCATCATGCTCTTCCTGCCCGATGCGCCGTTTCCCCGCAGCATCATCATCACGGTCTGGCTCTGGCAGCTGGCCCTGGTTGGCGCGGCGCGATTCACCTGGCGTCTCGGGCGCGAGCGCGTCCTGGGCCCGGCGCCTCGCCGCTCGATCCGCACGCTGATCGTCGGTGCGGACCATCGCGGCGTGCATCTGGCGCAGGAGATGAGGCGGGCGGGCTCGGCAGCCGAACCCCTGACGCCGGTCGGATTCATCGACGACGATCCGCGGCTCACCGGCCGGCTCATCGAGGGCGTGAAGGTGTGGGGGACCCTCGCCGACCTGCCCGCCGTGCTCGCCGAGCAGAGCACGGAGATGGTGATCGTCTCCGACCCGGACGTGCCGGCCCGGGTGGTGCGCGAGATCGCCCGCTGCTGTGGCGAGGCGAACGTGCGGGTCAAGACCCTGCCCGGGCTGGCCGACGTGCAGCAGGGACGGCCGCGGCTCTCCCAGGTGCGGGACATACGCATCGACGACCTGCTCGGGCGCCAGCCGGTGCAGCTCGATCTGACCGAGGTGGCCGAGTTCCTGCGCGGCGAGCGCGTCATGGTGACCGGGGCGGGCGGTTCGATCGGCTCCGAGCTGGCCCGCCAGGTCGCCGAGTACGCACCGAGCGAGCTCATCCTGCTCGACCACTCCGAGAACGGCCTCTACTACCTGCACAACGAACTGATGGCGCTGCGCCCTGGTCTCCCGGTGCACCCGGTGATCGCTGACATCCGTGATCTCGAGGGACTGGACGGGGCATTCGAGCGATTCAGGCCCACACTCGTCCTGCATGCGGCGGCCCACAAGCACGTGCCGCTGCTCGAGTCCAATCCGCGCGAGGCCGTGCTCAACAACATCGTCGGCACCCGCAACTTGGTCCAGCTCGCGGACCGCCACGGCGTGCGCAAGTTCGTCCTCATCTCGACCGACAAGGCCGTGAATCCGACCAGCATCATGGGGGTCTCGAAGCGCGTGTGCGAGATGCTGCTCCAGAGCCGCGCCCAGGGCAGCCAGACGCGCTTCGTCGCGGTGCGCTTCGGCAACGTCCTGGGGAGCGACGGCTCGGTCATCCCGCTCTTCCAGCGCCAGATCGAGCGCGGCGGCCCGATCACGGTCACCCACCCCGAGGCACGTCGCTTCTTCATGACCATCCCGGAGTCCGTGCGGCTGGTGCTGCAGGCCGGGGCGATGGGACGCGGCGGCGAGGTGTTCCTGCTGGAGATGGGCGAGCAGGTGCGGATCCTCGACCTCGCCCGCCAGGTCATCCGGCTCGCCGGGCTGCGCGAGGGCGAAGACATCGAGATCGTCTTCACCGGTCTGCGTCCGGGCGAGAAGCTCTACGAGGAGTTGCATTCCGAGAGCGAGCGGGCGCGCATGACGCGCCACGAGCGGATCATCAAGTGGGAGCTGGACGTCTACGACGAGGCGACGCTGTTGCGTGACGTGGCGGAGCTCGAGCGCCTGGCCCACGCCGGCGATGGACCGGCGATCCGTCATGCGCTCTCGAGGCTGGTGCCCGAGTTCATCGAAGCGCCGGTCGTGCCGATCGAGCCGATCCCGCCGACGCCGGTGGTCGAGCTGCCCGCCGCGAGCGCTCCGGTGATGACGCCACGCCGTCGCGACTGGGCCGAAATCCCCAGTCGCACGCTGGTCGCCGCGCTCGCGGCCATCGGCCTCGCCCTTTCGGCCCCGTTGTGGGTGCTGCTGTGGCTCGAAGCGCGTCGGCGCGGAGAGCGTCATGCGCTCACCTACGAGATGCGTGTCGGCCGCACGCGCCGCAGGCCGGGCCGGGAAGCCGCGGGCCCCGCGCCGATCGACCCGCGCGCTGGGGAGCGGCGGACGCATGACCTGCTCGGCCAGCCGCTGCGGTGCGCGCGTTTCCGCTCCGACCTCGGGCGCGTGAGTCGCTGGGCGGCCAGGCACCGGCTCGACAAGCTCCCGCTGCTGCTCAACGTGCTGCGCGGCGAGATGACGCTGGTGGGCCCCAAGCCCGAGAAGGAGGAGCTCGTGCTGCGCTGGCACGAACTGGTTCCCGGCTACGCGCGACGATTCTCGGTGCTGCCGGGGGTGACGGGGCTTGCGCAGGTCTCGGATTGCGCGGATTCGGACGCCGATGGTGTGGTCCGTCGGGTACACTACGACCTGTTCTACATCGACAACCGTTCGCTGGTGCTGGACGTGCGGACGCTGGGCCGCACACTCGGAGTGGTGGCGCGCCGGCCGCGTGGCGGCGCTTCGCCCCCGGGAGCCGAGTCCGCCCGCGGGTCCGTGGTCAAAGGAGTGACGCGATGAGCGCTCCGGCCCGCTCTTGTCACGTCCGGTGACGTGTTCCACCTCGTGATCATCCGCGCCGTCTTCGACCAGGGCAGATGATGTTCGGGAACATGGGCAGTGAGGCTCGCTCGGCGATGCTGCGCGATAGCCTGCGCATCCTCGGGCGGCGGCGGCGGCTTCTCCTGATCCCCTGGGCCGCGATCGTCGTCATCGGCCTGCTGATCGCCTTCCTGCAGCCCGCGGTGTACGAAAGCTCGGTGGTGCTGATGCTGGAGAGCCCGCCGCCGCAGCCCGACGGGACGGGAGCATTCAACGCCGGCGCCCAGGTGGACCTCATGAGCGAGCAGGCGCGGCGTGCCACGTTCCTGCGCAACGTCATCACGGCGTCCGGGATCCGCACCGACCCCGCCACGCGCGCGTGGGCGCTTCGGTACGCGAGCCGCTACCCGGGGTCCGGCGAGAACCAGGACGTCGAGGCGTTCCTGAACGACTTCCTGCGCGAGGCCATCGACATCGCGCGCGGCAAAGGGAGCACGTTCCGCGTCCAGGTCACGGACCCCGACCGAGTGCGTGCGCGCAAGCTGGCCGAGGCCGTGGCGAACCAGTTCGTCCTCTCGTCCCGGGCCACCCAGGTCGAGGAGTTCGAGAAGATCCAACAGTTCAGCGCCGGACAGGAACAGGTCTTCGGGGCCCGGCTCGCGGAGAGCGAGGGCAGGCTCGAGGCGTTTCGCCGGAGTCTCCACCCCGCCACCGTGGTGGGCACGGCCGTTCACGAGGGAAACGTCCGCTGGGCACGCACGATGTTGCAGCAGGCCCAGCTCGAAGCCGACGACCTGGGGCGCCGCGAGAGCGCGCTCCGAAAGCAGTTGGCGGGGCGCTTGAGCGACAAAGACCTCGACGCGCTCACGGGCGGACCCGCCTCGGATATCATCGACGAGGTGGTCACGCTCCAGCGCCAGCTCGCGAGCACGACCTTGAGAGACTCCGCCAGCAGCACGCTCGCCGGCCTCCGGCTGTCGGTCGTCCGCAAGCAGGACAATCTCTCCACGTTCTTCAACATCGGTGCCAAGAAGGCATTGCCCACACTGCCGCAGTCCGCTCGTGATCTGGTCGTGTACTGCTGCATGGCGCAGGCGGACCTCGCCGGAGTCGAGGCGCGCCGCGACTGGCTGGACCAGCAGGTCGCCCGCTACGAGCACGCCGTGGCGATGACCCCGGACCAGGCGAGCCAGCTTCAGCGTCTGAACCAGGAGGTGGAGACCAACCGCAAGATCCACGACGCGTACGCGAAACAATCCTCGGAGGCCCAGATCTCCCAGGCGTTCGAGAGCGGACGGCTGAGCGGACGCTTCGCGATCCTGGAGCACGCGAAATGGCCACGGTGGCCCGCGCGCCCGAACCGGCCGTTCATCCTCCTGATCGCGATCCTGGGCGGGGGATTGATCGGCGCCGGCATCGTGATCGTGACCGAGCACCACGACGAGTCCGTCAAGAATCCCCAGGAAGTCGAGAGCCTGCTCGGGCTGTCCGTGATGGGCACGCTCCCCAGGGTGGGGGAGATGGAGTCCCGCCGGCGCCGGCCCGGCCCGTTTGCGAACGTGTTCGGCGCCGCGCGCGAGCAGAAGGACATCGGCTTGCTCCAGCGACTCAAGGGGGAGAATCCGCTCGCGAGCGAGTTCCGGCGCGTCGCCCTCAAGCTGGCGCGCACCCGCGGTCGCCCGCTCCCGCACACGCTGGCGGTGACCAGCGCGACCCGGGGCGAGGGCAAGAGTACGACCGCCGCGGGCCTGGCGATCACCCTGGCGCGCGAACTTCGGCAGAATGTCCTGGTGGTGGACTTCGACCTGCGGAATCCCGGGCTGCACCGCGCCCTGGGGCTGCCGAGCAGCAGTTGGGGGCTCGCGCAGATCCTCGCGGAACGCAACTTCGACGAGCGCTTCGTGCGCACGACGTCACTGCCGCACCTGGACTTCCTTCCCGCCGGCAGGAGCGACCGGCCGGTGGATGAGCTGATCGAAGGGGAGCGCGTGGAGTGGTTCGTCCGGGAGGCCGAGAGCCGCTACCCGATCGTCATCCTCGACTGCGCGGCCAATCTCGTGGCTCCCGACGCGCTCCTCATCGGGCGCGCCGTGGAGGGCGTGCTGTTCGTGGTCATGGCCGGGAGCACGGTGCGCAAGGCGGCGGAGAACGGGGTCCGGGTGCAGGTGGACTGGCGGGACAACATCGTCGGTGTGCTGATCAACGATGCCGGCGAGGTCATGCGACAGGGCTACGGTCCGGACACCGCGGGCGACAGCCACCGCCGTGACGTGCTGGCCGGCGGTGGTTCCTAGCCCGGCCATGAGACGGCCGTGCCGAACGCGGCCCGGCCACGGAGAGAGGCGGACATCCAGCGTGCGGATCATCAACCCACAGACGGCGCGATGGCTCCTGAGCCTGGGTCGCGGCGTGATGGGCGCGCCGGGGTCGTGGAGCGGCGCCGTCGCGGCGCCGTGCGGTGACGGCGCCGCCGTCCACGGGCCCGCCGGGCGGGAGGGTCGCCTCACCATCATCTACCACCATCGGATCTATCGAGACGACGCGCGACCGCTGCGCCGACTCGGCGTGAGCGAACGCGTGCTGGCGGGGCAATTGGACGCGCTGGCCCGACGCGGGCTGCACACCGTGACGGTGAGCGAGGGGCTCGCGCGCCTCGCCGAGGGCCGTGGGGGACACTGGGTGGCGCTCAGCTTCGACGACGGATACGCGGACAACGTCACGCTCGCCTTGCCGCTGCTGAGCGCGGCGGGCGCGCGGGCCACTTTCTACCTCGCAGCCGGGTTGATCGAGGAGCGCACGAGCCCGTGGTGGGACCGCGTCGCTCACGCGCTGACCGGCGCGCGCGGGAAGCGCCTGCGCTGGCGGTGCGGTGGCGAGGACCACGACCTGCCGATCGCCCGTCGGTCGGACCGCGCCCGTGCGGTCGAGACCCTGCTT
Source organism: Candidatus Eiseniibacteriota bacterium (assembly GCA_041492985.1). Taxonomy (GTDB): domain Bacteria; phylum Eisenbacteria; class RBG-16-71-46; order RBG-16-71-46; family RBG-16-71-46; genus WS-11. Next base: position 4,965 of record JBGPXY010000056.1, on the reverse strand, counting down.
CCGGCGTTTCAGGTGCCGCCAGCGGAACAGGCCGAGCGAATTGCTTCGCTGTGCGCCGCCGCCGGCGTGACATCGACCGCGCCCTGCGAGCTCGCGACCTGGGAACAACTCGGCACGCTCCTCCGGGCCGGGATGGAGGTCGGGGCGCACACGCTCTCGCATCCGTTCCTGAGCCTGCTTCCGCCGGCCGAGCAGGAGGGCGAGATCGCCGGCAGCGTGGACCGTATCGCGCTCCGGCTCGGCGTGCGTCCGCGCGGCCTCGCCTATCCGGCCGGCGACTACGACGCGCACTCGATGGCCGCCGCGGAGCGTGCCGGCCTCGACCACGCGGTCACGATCCGTACCGGTGACAACGGTGCCGGCGCGCCCCGGTTCGAGCTGCGGCGCCGCGGACTGCCCGAGGGAGCCTGTCTCGGGCCCGCGGGACACTTCTCGATCCACATGACCCTGGCCGAGCTGGACGGTGCGTTCGACGGTTGGCGTGAGCGGGCGCGTGGAGTGGCCGCGTGAGCCGCTCCCCGCTGGCGCCTCCGGCGCGCGTCGAGACGGGGCGGGATCACCCCGGGGACCGCCCATGATCCCGATGAGCTTCCAGTTCCAGGTCGGGGCGATCGCCGCGAGCACCCTGCTGCTCGCGACCATCGGGCTGCTCGGGACGCTCCGCCGCGGGCACTGGTTGATCACGCTCCTCTATTCGTCGGCATTCCTCTCGATGGCGGCGTTCCAGGTCGGCGCGCTGGCGATCCTGTATGCGACCTCGCCCAACGCCCACAACGTCTGGGCGCTGGCGCTCCTGCCCTCGACCTCGCCGACCAGCGCGCGCGAGTGGGGCGCGTACATGGCCGGCGTGTCGGCTCTCACCGCCTGGCTGTGGCTCGCGTTGAGCGTGGTGCTGGCGCGTCCCCAGCCGTTCCGCCAGCTGCGGGATGCGTCGGCCTATCTGACGGTGGCGCTGGCCGCCTGCATCGGGCTGGCGGTGCTGGCACGCACGCCCTACGTCGTCCGCGACGTCCAGGGCTCGGACGCCGATGTGGTGATCCTGCTCGGGGGGATGGGCAAGGCCTACCTGATGTACCTGGTGCTGGTGATGGTCGGCGTCCTCATGAACCTGGAGAGCATGATCCGCAGGGCGCCCGCCAACGCCCAGCGCCGGCTTCGGCCGATGTTCTTCGCCTTCGTCGTGGCGATCCTCGCCGACCTGCTGATCGTCTCGGGCGGGCTGCTGTTCGGCGGCATCCGCCTCGCCTGGCTGGCCGCGGGAGCGGTGCCGCTGTTCGTCTCGGGCGCGGTCACCGCCCTCGCACTCGCCCGCCGGCGCCTCTCGGACATGAGCGTTCCGGTGGCGCGGCCGGTGATCTACTACTCCTCCGTCTCGCTCACGCTCGCCGCCGTCTTCCTGCTCACCATGGCGGTGCTCTCGAAGCTCCTTCCCGTGCTCACGCCGGAATGGAAACGCGTCGCCAGTGTCGGCTTCTACGTGCTGGCCGGCGGGGGCGGGCTCCTGCTCACCATGAGCCCGAGCGTCAATCGCGCGGTGAAGCGCTTCGTGGACCGGAACTTCTACGCCAACCGCTACGACTACCGGCGCGAGTGGGTGCGCGTGAGCCGGGCGATCATGCCCACCGCGCGGCCCGAGGACATCTGCCGGCAGATCGAAGCGCTGCTCCGGGCGGTATTCGAGACCGGGCGCGTGTTCATCCACCTGTGTGAGGAGCGCGGCGGCGACTTCCGCCGCATCCACCCGCCCGCGGGCACGCCGGAACCGTCCGCCCGGGCGGTGGAGGACGGATGGGGACTCGACACCACGGAGATCGTGCGACGCGACAGCTCGCTGGTCCGCGAGCTGCACCGCCTGCGCGCGCCGCTCGTCTTCCGCGACGTCTCGCGCGACCTGGATTTCATCCCGGTGATGGTCGAGCACCGACCGATGATCCAGGCCATGGACGCAGCACTGTGCGCCCCGCTCCACGTCGGGGACGAGCTGGTGGGCCTGCTGTGGATGTCCGAGAAGCGCGACGGCGAGGAGTACTCCTTCGAGGACACGGAGTTCCTGGGCGCCATGTCGCGCCAGCTCGCGGCCGCGCTGTGGTTCGCGAGAGTCGCCGACCAGCTGGCCGAGACCCGCCAGCTCGAGTCGCTCAACCGACTCTCGACGTTCGTCCTTCACGACATCAAGAACGAGGTGTCGGGTCTGTCGCTGGTCGTCGACAACGCGCGCAGGCACCTGGCCGACCCCGAGTTCCAGCGCGACGCGATGAAGGTGGTCGAGCGCACGGTGTCGAACTTGAAGGACCTGATGGCGCACGTTTCGGGGGTCGGGCGGCCGCCGGTGTTCCAGCCGGGTCCCTGTCGCGTGCGCGAGCTGCTCGATGACTCGGTCGCGGCGGCGGGGCTCGCCCTGGCGGGGGACGGCGGCATCCGGCTCACCATGTCGTACCATGGGGACGACATCGTGAACGTCGATGGTGGCCAGCTGACACGCGTGCTCGTCAACCTGCTCACCAACGCGAGGGAGGCGCTGTCCGGGAGTGGCGACATCGAGCTCGGGGCGGTGGTCGAGCGGGACGGTCCGGGCGTCGCATCGCGCCTCGTGCTGAGCGTGCGCGACAACGGGCCCGGCATGACCCCGGAGTTCGTCCGCGACTCGTTGTTCCGCCCGTTCGCGACCACCAAGGCGGCAGGACTGGGGATCGGGCTCATGCAATGCCGGGGCATCATCGAGGGGCACGGCGGCAGCATCGCGGTCGACAGCCGCCCGGGGCGGGGCACGATGTTCGAAGTGCGCGTGCCGGCTTCCGAGCCGCCCGCGGGAGCGGCGCCCGACGCGCCATCGGATCGGGGGGGCGGACGATGAGCCGGGAGAAGATCCTGATCGTCGACGACGAGGAGTCCATCCGGAACCAGCTCAAGTGGGGGCTCGCGGACCACTACGAAGTGCTCACGGCGGCCACGGCCGACGAGGCTCGGCGGGCGATGCGCGACGAGGGGCCCCGCGTCGTGACGCTCGACATCGCGTTGAGTCGCACCGGCGGCGAGGAGGGCCTGGCCCTGCTCGACGAGATCGTCGACCTCTACCCGCTGACGCGCGTGGTCATGGTGACCGGCAACGAGAGCCGTGAGAACGCGCTGCTCGCCATCCGGCGCGGGGCGGTGGACTGGTACGCCAAGCCGATCCAGCTCGACGAGCTCAAGGGGATCCTCCACCGCGCATTCCACGTCCAGCGCATCGAGGAGGAGCAGGCGGCGGGGATGCCGGCCGGCCGCAAGCGCTACCATCGGCTCATCGGCGACTCGGCGCCGATGCAGAAGGTGTTCGCGCTCATCCAGCGCGTGGCGCCCACGGACGCCACCGTGCTGGTGCTGGGCGAGAATGGCACGGGCAAGGAACTGGTGGCGCATGCCATCCATCAGGCCAGCCGACGCCGCGACGGGGCCTTCGTGCCGATCAACTGTGGCGCCATCCCCGGGGCGCTGCTCGAGAGCGAGCTGTTCGGTCACGAACGCGGCGCGTTCACCGACGCACACCGCACCCGGGAGGGGAAGTTCGAGATCGCCCACGGCGGCACCATCTTCCTGGACGAGATCGGCGAGCTGCCGGTCCACCTTCAAGTCAAGCTGCTCCGCTTCCTGCAGGACCACGTCATCGAGCGGGTGGGCGGACGCGATCCGATCAAGGTGGACGTGCGCGTGGTCGCGGCGACGAACCGCGATCTCAAGGCGTCGATCGCGGCCGGGACCTTCCGCGAGGATCTGTTCTACCGGCTGAGCGTCGTGTCCATCCAGATCCCCGCGCTGCGTGAGCGCGGCGAGGACGTCCGCGTCCTCGCCGAGTACTTCCTCGATTTCTATTGCCGCCATCACAAGCGCCGCCTCAAGGGATTCACGCAGTCGGCGCTGCGCGCCCTCCAGACCCACCCCTGGCCGGGCAACGTGCGCGAGCTGGAGAATCGCATCCAACGCGGCGTGATCCTGGCGAGCGACGCCTATCTGCGTCCCGAGGATCTCGAGCTGGCGGGCGTGCGCCCGGCCGGGATCCCGACGCTGCAGGTGGCCCGCGACGAGGCCGAGCGGCGCGTGCTGATCGACGCGCTGACGCGCAACGCCGGCAACGTGACACGCGCGGCGCGCGAGATCGATGTCAGTCGGCCGACGCTCCACGACCTGATGCGCAAACACGGTATCGACGCGGGTCGCTTCCGGCAGGGAGGCGGCTCGGTGGACGAGGAACCGGACTCCGGCGACGAGGACGAGGGCGAAAACAGCGGGTCATCCGACCCAACCCTGACTTGACGCTGCGACGGTCAGCCGATAGCGTTGTTACCCGCATAATCCCGCGGTACGAACGACCCTGAGGATCCCCGATGACCTTGCGCGCCGCCCCGCTCTCGCTCCTGCTCGCCATCGTATTGGCCGCCCCGGGCTTGGCGGCGACCGGGGGGGGCTCCGGAGCGCTCACGCTGATGTCGAGGCCGCGCGGAGCGTCATTTCGCATCGTCGGGGACCACGAGGTGGTCGGTCAGGCCCCCATGTCCCTGGGACGAGGGATGACGGGGCGCTTCGAGATCTATGCGGACGAGCCGGGCTACGAACGGTGGCATCGCACCGTCGTTCTGGACGGCGTCTCGACGGACACGCTCTGGATCTCGCTCAGACGCAAGAACGCGATGATGGCCGGGGGGCGGTCGCTGCTGGTGCCAGGATGGGGCCAGCACTACGACGAGCACCCCCAGCGCGGGACGATGTTCATCGTGGCGGGCCTGGTGACCGCTGGTGCTGCGGTGCTGGCGGAGACCCGGTATCGCAGCCGGGTGGATGACTACGTCGCCGCCAACGCCACTTATCAGGAGGCGGGCACTGTCCAGACCATCGCGAGCGCATACGAAGCGCGCGCCCTGGCGTCCGAGCGCGCCAACGACGCGCACGTGCTGCGGTTGGTCGCGATCGGAGTGGTGGGCGGCATCTGGG
>JBGPXY010000205.1:0-4377 GCA_041492985.1 Candidatus Eiseniibacteriota bacterium | reverse complement strand
GTTCGGGAGCTCGCCCAACCGGTAGGCGATCACCCCGAGCATGTGCAGGCCCTTGGCGGAGTGCTCGAGGTCGCCGGCCTCATCGGCCGCCCGCAGGGCGCGCCCGCCGTGGTCGCGGGCGTCGGCGAGGCGGCCCAGACGCTGGAGCGCGTCGGCGCAGCGCAGGTGGAGGGTGGCGCGAACGGCGCCGGAGTCGATCTCGGATTCGCCGCCCAGGAGCTCGCGACACTGCCCCAGGGCCCCCAGCGAATCCCCCTGCGCCAGACGGCAGGCGACGGCCTTCAGCTCCAGTGCCGCGCGCCGCGACGCGGACAGCGCCCGCGCTTCGGGCAACGACAGCAGGCGCTGGATGATCTCCAGCGCTGGAGTGTACGCGTCGGCCTGGACGTAGAGGTCCGCAAGAAGCTCCAACTCCTCCGGACGGGAATGCGCCCCGCCCTCGGGGGCTACCGCGAGCCGCTGCTCCAGGTTCGAGATGCGAATCCGGTCGTAGCTAGGCACCACGATACTCCGGTGTCTATCGATGTGTCGGTGCTGCCGATCCCTGATCTAGAACCGCAGCCAGCGGATCAACAGGGTCCGCAGCACGACGTGGAAACGCCAGCCCCAGCCACTCGACGCAGCCCCACCGTCACCCACGGGAGTCCGCGCGAATCCGTTCCCGCCCGGCGCGACACGACCACCGCTCGGAGCCCGTTTGGTCGGGCCGCTCGGCCCGTCGGGATCCCCAGCGTCGTTCGATCCGCCACCACCACCGTCACCGACGGCGAGCGGATCACCCCCGCCGCCGTATGACGGTGAGGTGAAGGTCGCGTTGCTCGCGAGGAGAACGCAGAGTGTCAGGATGAAGGCCCACCACCGATTCCTGGTGAATCGACGCATGTAGCTCCTTCCAGTCCCAAGGTTGAGAGCCGGCCCCGCCGGCCCATGCGAAAATAGACTCGCGCAGCCACGTCTTCGCGCTTGGGAGAACGACTGGATACGGGGTGATTCTCCCGCCTCGCGAAGCCCAATGACACCCGGGTCCGATATCAAGGCTAGGCCCGCATCCGCAGGAGGGTCAAGCGTTTGTTTGGGCTTCCGGAGGCGGGTTCTCCCCCCCGAATCGGCGCCGGCTACTTCCGCTTGAGCTTGGGCCCCTGGGAGCTGTCCTCGACCGCGACTCCACGCTCGAGGAGCCTGGCCCGCAGCTCGTCCGCCTGCTTCCAATCCCGGGACTTGCGGGCCTGCTCGCGGGCCTCGACCAGCTGGAGGACCTCGGGCTCCCAGCTCTCCCCTGCCGGCGGCTTCCAGAACAGGCCCACCACCTGGCCCAGGTCGTACAGCGCCCGGGCCGCGGCCCTGGCCTCCTGCCCCGCCCCCTCGTCGAGGGCGCGGTTGACCTCCCGGGCCAGGTCGAACAGGTGACCCATCGCCTTGGCGGTATTGAAGTCGTCGTCCATGGACTCGGCGAACAGCCGCCGCGCCTCGGTCACCGCCTCCCCGAGCGCACCGCCAGCCGTCTCGCCCGTCTCCCCGGACATGGCATCCCACACCCCCGCCCGCTCGAGCGGCAGCCGCAGGCGCTGGTAGGCGATCGCCGCCTCCTTCAGACGCTCCACGGTGAAGTCGATCGGGCTCCGGTAGTGCGTCGACATCAGGTAATACCGCACCACCTCCGGGTCGACCTGGGCCACGATGTCCTCGATGAAGAACAGATTCCCGGTGCTCTTGGACATCTTCTCGCCGCCCAGGTTGACCATGCCGTTCTCGCACCAGAAGTTCGCGAACGGCTTCCCGGTCACGGCCTCGCTCTGGGCGATCTCGTTCTCGTGGTGCGGAAAGATCAGATCCTGGCCCCCGCCGTGGATGTCGAGAGTCTCTCCCAGATACTTCATGGCCATCGCCGAGCACTCGATGTGCCAGCCCGGCCGCCCCGGCCCCCAGGGGCTGTCCCACGCCGGCTCGCCGGGCTTGGAGCCCTTCCAGAGGGCGAAGTCGAGCGGGTCGCGCTTCGCCTCACCCGGCTCGATGCGATAGCCCTCGCGCATCTCGTCCACGCGCCGGCCCGAGAGCTTCCCGTAGTCGGTCTTGCTGCGCACGTCGTAGTACACGTCCCCGCCTGCCGCGTACGCGTGGCCCTTTTCGATCAGCCGCGCGATCATGGCGTGCATCTCGGCGATGTGCCGGGTGGCGCGCGGGTAGATGGTCGCGGGCTTGATGTTGTGCAGGTCGGCGTAGCGCAGGTAGGCCTCGATGTTGCGCTCGCTCACCTGCTCCCACACCACGCCTTCGGCGGTCGCACGCTCGATGATCTTGTCGTCCACGTCGGTGAAGTTGTAGGCGTACGTCACCTGGTAGCCCAGGTGTTCGAGGTAGCGCCGCATGACCTCGCCCGAGAGGGAGGCACGGATGTGGCCGACGTGTGGCTTGTTCTGCACGGTCATCCCGCACACGTACATCCGCACCTGGCCGGGGGTGACCGGGACGAACTCGCGCTTCTCCCGCTTCAAGGTGTCGTAGATGCGCAGGGGCACGCCCCGTCCTCCTCTCAGCTCGACTCGGCCGATCGCGCCGCGGCAGCGTCGGCAGTCGGGGCAGCGACCGGGTGGATGGTGATGTCGCGTTGCGTCGCCATCCGCACCTGGGCCGCAGCGAAGCCCCGCACGATGCGTCGCCGCAGCTCGCGCGCGGCCTCGGGCGCGTCGGGACCGGGTGTTGCTCGCACCACCAGCCGCACCAGCGCCTCCGCGCCCGTGAGACCCTCCACCCCCCACACCTCGATCGGATCGAGCAGGCGCGAGCGCCATGCGTCGTCGTTGTTCATGGCCACGGCCACCTTCTCACACACGTCCAGCGCCCGCTCCACGTCCTGGTCCGCCGCCACCGGCACGTCGACCGCCATCCGGCTCCAGCCCCGGCTTCGGTTGACGACGATCTTCATCTCGCCGTTCGGCACGAAGTGGAGATAGCCGTTGAAGTCGCGCAGGACCGTCGACCGCACGGTGAGCGCCTCCACCGTGGCCGCTCTCCCGTTCACCTCGATCAGGTCACCCACCGCGAACTGGTCCTCGGAGAGGATGAAGATTCCGGCGATCACATCGCGCACCAGCGTCTGCGCGCCGAAGCCAAGCGCGACGCCCAGGATGCCGGCGCCGGCGAGCAGCGGGCGCACGTCCCAGCCCAGCACCGCGAGCGCATGGATGATCACCGAGCCCGCCACCAGCACGGTGCACAGATTGCGAAGGATCTGCCCCACGGTGCGCGCGCGCTGTTTCGCGTGCTCGTCCGACTTGCCGGCGCGCACGATCCAAGACTCGATGCGTCGGACCAGCAGGAACAGCAGGCGCTGGATGAGGAACCCGACGACGATGGTGAACGCGATGCGCACCGCGCTGTCGAGCAGCTTCTCGCCCTCGGGCAGCAGCGGCTGGATCTTGAATGCGGCAAGGAAGAGTGGCATCGGGGAGCTCCGGGCGGCCCGCGACGCCCGCGCGGTCCCGGGGTCCGAGCCGCGCGGGCGGGAGGATCTAGGTCAGGCTCGCGACGGTCTTCTTGTCGAGACGCTTCACCAGCGCCACCAGCAGCTTCACGGTGGCGTCGAAGTCGCGCCGGTCGATCATGCTCACGTGGCTGTGGATGTAGCGCGCCGGCACGCCCATCGAGATCGAGGGCACGCCCTGGCCGATCATGTGGATGCGCCCGGCATCGGTGCCCCCGCGCTCCACCGATTCGAACTGGAGCGGCATCTTGAGCTTCTTCGCGGTGTCGATGACCAGGTCGAGCAGCCCGCGGTTGGGGATCGATGTCGCGTCGTACACGACGATGAGCGGACCGCCGCCCAGCTTCTCGTCCCCCTCGGTGCCCGGGCTGTCGTGCGCGATGCCCACGTCGAGCGCGAAGGCGACATCCGGCTGGATCTTGAACGCCGAGGTCTGTGCCCCGCGCAGGCCGACCTCCTCCTGCACGGTCGCCACCGCGAACACCGTGTTCGGATGCGCCACCCCCTTGAGCTGGCGAGCGGTCTCCGCGGCCATCGCGCAGCCGATGCGGTTGTCCCACGCCTTGGCCAGGTACACGCTGGGGTTCGCCATCACCGCGAACGGCGAATCCGGGATGATCGCGTCGCCCGGCCGGATGTCGAGCCGCTTGCGCGCGTCCCAGTCCGAGGTGGCGCCCACGTCGATGAACATATCGCGGATCTCGAGCACCTTCTTGCGGTCTTCATCCCGCAACTCGTGCGGGGGCTTCGAGCCCACCACGCCCAGCACGTCTCCCTTGCGGGTCTTGATGATCAGGCGCTGCGCCAGGACCACGTGCCCCCACCAGCCGCCCAGCGGCAGGAACTTGACGAAGCCGTCCTTGCTGATCGACTTCACCATGAACCCCACCTCGTCG
>JBGPXY010000211.1:0-4046 GCA_041492985.1 Candidatus Eiseniibacteriota bacterium | reverse complement strand
GATGGGCGAGGCGGTGCTGCCGTTGTTGCCGCTCATACCGATCGTGTTCGCCGTGCTGGCCTCCCGCCGTGAAGCGGGGGAGCGCCGAGCGTCGTTCCATGTTCTGATCGCCGGTGCGGTCTGGGCGGTCGTGGGAGCGGCTCCGATCATCGCCGTGGCCTCCATCTGGTCTGCCTACTACTACCTGTTCGCGCTGTGCGGCGTGGCACTGGTGCTCGGCTCAGTGGTCGGACGCGCGCCGCGCTGGGTGGCGGTGGGGGTCGTGGTCCTCCTGGCCACCGGCTCGCAGGTCGGGCGCGGTGGGAAGGAGTTCGCGACCGGCCGAGGTGCGTGGACCTGGCAGTCGCACATCAACCGCCTCTACATCGATCGGGCGACCGAGCGCCTCGTCCGCTACCTCGCCGATCTCAAGCAGGCCAGGCCCACCGTTCCGCCGCGCAGCACGTTCTTCTTCGCCGGCGTGCCGGCATTCCTCGCCTGGCAGAGCGCGGACGGTCCGCTGGTGCGCTGGGCATACCGCGATACCAGCCTGCGCTCGTTCTACCAGAGCGACTTCTCCCTCGATCGCGCCGGGCGCGGACCGGTGTACTTCTTCGCGGTGGGCGGCGACACGCTGCACGAAGAAGCGCGCCAGCTCTCCCAGCTGCGCGGCGTCGCCCTGCGCGTGCTCCTCAACGAGCGCATCGACGCCGCCCGTGACGTGCTCGTCTATCTTGACGAGCACCAGCCGCCGGCGGCCGACGTGCACTACTTCCTCGCCTGGCTCGAGTGGGCGAGGGGCGACACCATCGGTGCCGCGAGCTTGCTGCGGCAGGCGAACCTGACGCCGGACCGTGGACCGGCGCCCGAGGTCGAGCGTGCCGCCGCGCTGTTGGCGGCCGGGAACTCGACGGTGGCGGTCCAGACGCTGATGCAGGGTGTTCAGCATCACGCGCTCGACCCGCGCCTGCATGCGGTGCTGGCGGACGCCGCGCTGCGCGTCGATTCCGCCGACCCACAGGCACGGATCGAGGCGCTGGCCGCGCGCGTACTGGCGCCCGAGGACGGCATGGCGTGGTTGCGCTGGGGGGTGATCCAGGCCTATGACGGCCGGCATTCGCAGGCGGTGCGCTCGCTGGAGCGAGCCCTGGCGCTCGGGATCGCCGATTCGAGCCGGGTCGCCCAGGTGCGGGCGATCCTCGTCGAGTTGCGTACCATGTTACCGGGCGGTGAGCTGGCGCAGGAGGAGTTGAGTCGGCCCGCCGAGGGCTCGAAAACACCGCAATGGCGCGGTCCGCCGCCTTGACCGGGCCCCGGTCGTCCGCTATAACAGACCGTCGCCCGAAGCACCGGGCCACCCCTCGAGTGGGGCTGTAGCTCAGCTGGGAGAGCGCCTGACTGGCAGTCAGGAGGTCGACGGTTCGATCCCGTTCAGCTCCACCATCTCGTTCGGACTGTCGGCCCCCGTCGCCGTGCGCGGCGGGGGCTTCGCTGCTGGTGCCCTCAGCGCGAGAGCGCCGCCTTGAATCCGAGCCGGATGACCACGCCGCTGTAGTCCATGGAGTACTTCGAGCCGTCCGGGTTGATCACGGTCTGGCCCTCCAGCTTGACCTCGCCCACCTTCGCGTAGCGGTAGCCGGCCGAGCCGAACAGCGCGAACTGCGGCTCGCTCCACCAATCGCCGCCGACGAATGCCTCGAGCAGGGGGCCTGACCCATCCAGGTGGGCGCTCACGGCGCCGGCGCCGGTGATGGTGACATCGACCGACCCCGCCTCCATCACCCGCCCGACCGCGAACCCGACAGAGGGCGACCGGTTCGTCTCGCTCGGGAACCGATACTCGACGAACGCACGCACCGAATTCGCGGGAAAGTGGTAGCGGATCCCGCCGGAGGCATCGCTCACCTCGCTGCTGGCCGACAGACGTTCGTAGCCGAGGCCTATCGACACCGGGCCCGCGGTCTCGACACCTCCCGCAACACCGAATCCGAGGCCGTGACCTATCTCGTCCATGGTCAGCCCCGAACCAGCGAGCTGGGCGTTGATGTTCCGGATGTCCGCGTTCACATCGGACATCGAGTACGTGGCCCACGATCCATTCAACGCAAGCCAGGGGCGTGGCGTGCCCGCGAAGACCGCCGCGGGCAGAGCGAGCGTGATGGCGATACCGAGGATGAGGGAGCGCACGGCCGGCTCCTTTCGGGTAAGGGGACGTCTGGTGGCGAGGGGGATCTCGAAGCTAGCACCGCGCCTCTCCGGGCGCGATCACAAGCTGGGCGGTGTCGCTGGCGGCTCCGGCACCGGCTCCGCGAGCAGTGCCGCAAGTGTCGCTCGTGTACCGGGCGACCACCAGTCCACGTCGCCCGCCTGGGCCACCGCCACCCGGCCGCTCCCATCCAGCACGTAGGTGTAGGGGACACTCGGACACGGCAGCACGCGCCGCAGGTCGCTGCGCCCGTCGATCAGCACGCTGAGGCGCAGGCGCTGCCGGGCGACGAACCGCGCGACCGACGGGAAGGGGTCAAAGCACACGACCACGGTGTGCAATCCCTCCAGCTCGGGAAGGCGCCGCAGCGAATCGAGCAGCGCGATCTGCTGGCGGCTGCCGCGCTCCCAGGGCGCCCAGTAGTGGATGAGCACGACGCCGCGCCCGCTCACCAACCGCTGCGAACCGAACGGCACCGCCGGGATGGTGGCATCGAGGGTGACCGGTCGGCGGGTGGCGCCCTCGAGCAGGGTCAGTGGCCGTGGAGTCTCACCCGGGCGCGCCACGGTCCAGAGCTGGGAGCGCATCGCGAACACAGCGACCGCCAGCAGGAGGATGCCGGCGACCGCAACGCGGGGTCTCACGATCGGGATGAGCGCAGGTTCGTGTGGAAGCTCAGAGCGCCGCGACCTCGGGCAGCGCGTGCCCGGGCGACTGCACCATCGCGCGTCGCCCGCGAAGGACGGCGCTCCAGCGCACCAGGCTGTCCACCATCACCACCATGAGGAGCGCCATGATGGCGAGCGTCACGCCGCACTGGATCCTGGCGGGCGCGGGCGCCGCCAGGAACGCCGCCCACAGCCCGGGCGCACCGTCCTTGAGTTGTGGCGCCAGGTAGTTCACGCCGATGTTCATCCAGCCGGCGGTGAGCGTGTTGACGCACATGAACGCGAGAGGCGCGAGCGTGCACCAGACGTAGCGAGCCTTGCCCATGTTGATGAGCACCGAGGTGCCGATCGCCAGCGCGAAGGCGGCGAGCAGTTGGTTCGCCACCCCGAGCATCGGCCACAGCGTGCTGACGCTGCCGGTGTTGAGGAAGTAACCCCAGGCGCCGACCGCCAGCCCGCTGAACAGGATCGAGGGCGCCAGTCCGCGCCACTCGCGCAGCGCCGGCACGGCCATGCCGCCCACCTCCTGGAGCATGTAGCGCGTCACGCGCGTGCCGGTGTCGATCAGCGTGAGCACGAACATCGCCTCGAACATGATGGCGAAGTGGTACCAGAACGACATCAGCCCGCGCATGAACGGCAGCGCCGAGAACACCTGCGCCATGCCGACCGCGAGCGAGACCGCTCCGCCCGGCCGCCCGGCCAGCGTCTCGCCGACCTGGGCTTCGAGATCGTGCAGGTTGTGGACTGCGAGCCCGAGCTTGGCGAACACCTCGGGGCGGCAGTTGATCGCGAAGTAGTCGTTCGGGTGCAGCGCGCAGGCGGCGATCAACGCGATCACGCCCACGAACCCCTCGAGCACCATCGCGCCGTAGGAGATGGGGAGGATGTCGCGCTCGCGCTCGATCATCTTGGGCGTGGTGCCCGAGGCGATGAGCGAGTGAAAACCCGAGATCGCCCCGCAGGCGATGGTGATGAACACGTAGGGGAAGAGCGGGCCCGGGAACACCGGGCCGCCACCGCCCACGTAGGCGCTGAAGGCGGGCATCTGGAGGTGCGGGTTGACGAGGATGACGCCCACGGCGAGCAGCAGCACCGCGCCGATCTTCATGAAGGACGACAGGTAGTCGCGCGGGCAGAGCAGCAGCCACACCGGCAGCACCGAGGCGATGAACCCGTAGACCATGATGGCG
>JBGPXY010000050.1:0-14182 GCA_041492985.1 Candidatus Eiseniibacteriota bacterium | reverse complement strand
TAGGAACCCCATTCCTGGTTCAGGATCTCGACCGGGATCCCCAGCTCGCGCTTCCACATCGCCTGGACCGCCTCGGCGATGCGGCGATTGTCCTCGCTGGTGTTGATGAGGATCGAGAACTTGGGGAAGCCCTTGCCGCCCGGGTACCCGGCGCGCGCCAGACACTCGCGCGCCTTCGCGGGATCGAACACGATCCCGGGCGGGTTGTCGTAGCCCGGGTAGCCCGAGGGGGCGAAGCCGCCCCACGGCCTGCGGCTGCGCTTGAGCAGGTCGTTGGCGATCGCGTCGCGGTCGACCGCGAGCTTGAGCGCGCGGCGGACCCAGACGTTGCTCAGCGGCGGTTTCTTCACGCAGATCGAGTAGAAGTAGACGCCCTGGTAGTCGCCGTGCCTGAAGTCGGCGTAATCGCGCACGTAGGGGATGAACTGCGAGGGGAAGTAGCCGCTCGGGCACCAGTCGATCACGCCCGCCTTGTACAGGTTGAACGAGGTGTTGAGGTCGTCGATCGTGTAGCCGATCAGCCGGTCCAGCTTGACGCTCGCCGCGTCCCAGTAGCTCGGGCGCCGGGCGAACTCGAAGCGGTTGTTCTGCCGCCAGTAGGCGAGCGTAAAGGCGCCGTTGGTGACGATGTTGGCGGGCAGCGTCCAGCGGTTGCCGTACTTCTCGATCGTCCAGCGTGGCACGGGCAGGCAGGAGTAGAACTGGCAGAGGTAGAGGAAGTAGGGCACGGGTGCGGCGAGCCGGACGATGAAGGTGCTGTCGTCCGGCGCTTCGAGGCCGACCTGGTCCTCGTCCTTGATCTCGCCCTTGTTGTACGCCTCGGCGTTGACCACCGGGTAGATGAAGCTCGCATAGCGCGCGGCGGTCTCGGGCTTGAGCAGGCGCAGCCACGACCAGCGGAAATCCTGCGCGGTGACCGGATGTCCGTCGCTCCACTGGATCCCGGGCCGCAGGTGGAAGGTGTAGGTGCGGCCGTCGGGGCTCAGCTCCCAACGATAGGCCTGCCCGGGGAGCGGCTCGAGGGTCCGCGGATCCTCACGCGTCAGGCCCTCGAACAGGATCCGGGCCACGCGCCCGTCGGGCTGCCCGACCGCGATGTTCGGGTCGTAGGTCTCCGGCTCGGCACCCAGGTTGAAACGCAGCGTGTTGTCCGTGGGCGGGGAGGTGTCGCCGAACCAGCGCGGCCCGGTGGCGCTCGCTCCGACCGCCGCCTGCTTCGCCGGCGCGCACGAGCCCAGAATGAAGACCCCGGCGAGCAGGCAGACGCAGGCGCGGAGGCGAAGGATCGGGCGCGTGAGCAGGGCGAGGCGCTTCACGGCGGCGCAGTATAACAGCCCACGTCGGAGGCTTCTCCTGTTGCACGTCCGGGTCGAGCATGGCTTGCCCAGCGGTTCAAGCTGGCCGCGCGGCGCCGTCATGCAGGGCTGCTCGCCATGGGCGCGGCCTTGCGAACGCAGTTCGGAGCGAGGCCCCGCAGTGCGACGCGTACTCTCTGCTCGAGCGGAGCATCGGGGATGTGAGCGCACAGCGCGGCCCCTCGGCGGGCTTCATCGGCACTGAACCCGAGCTGACGCAGCCAGGGCCGCACGTCGAGGTGGCTCGATGATTCCTCGACGGCCTGCGCCCGCGGCTGTGCTTGCTCCGACGCACGAGCCTGCGCGCGCTCCTGTGCCTGCCCGAGCGCACACTTCTGCGCACTCGTCTGCGCCTGCACACGCTCCCGCGCCGCCCGGCAGCGAGCCTCGTCGCGCTTGCCACGCATGAACCCGACGCCGAAGGTGCACTCGGCGGCGTACTGGTTGTGCGCCCGGCAGCGCAGCCGCATCCGAGCCGCTGACGTCTCTCCGCCCCGCGCCACCGGGTCGATGTGATCGAACTCCAGCCGCGTGGTGCTCTCGCAGCGCTCCCCCCGCTCGCTGACGAACGTGCATCGGCCGCCATCGCGCTGCCAAATGGTGCGCCGGATCACGGCGGGGATATACCGGTCTTTCGCGCTGCTGTGCCGCGGGCGCGAGCGGGAGGACTTCGCGAACTTCTGCTGCTCGAGCTGATGGACCAGCGCACCCAGCGCGCGCTGGAGTACCGTGGCGACATCGCCCGAGGGCACCGCGTGGCCGAGCAGTGCCTGGGCGTAGCGCAGCAGGTCGTGGGTCTCCTGGTCGACAGTCACCTGCAGCGCATACCGACCGGGCGAGAGCGGAGCGAACTTCGCCCGCGTCGCGATGGAGGCCTCAGGCACCGGCGTCCGCGGGCCGGACAAGCCAGCTGGCTCGGGAGCCAGTAGCGGCGTGGGCGCCTCTGCAATTCCGGCAACTGGCCCCGGGGCCAGTTGCCACAATTCGCTGGGCGCCCCAACGGACCGCGCGGCCAGTGCGCCGCTCACCGCCGGAGCGGCGATCGCCCCCACGAACGTCGGCAGGTCCGGCAGAGGGAAGCGCTGCGCCAGCAGCAGCTCGATCTCGGCCTTGGTCTTGTGCTCGGCCGCCACCAGAAGCTCGTTCGCCGTCTCGGGGGTCAGGTGCGGCGCCAGCAGGACCACCGCACTCAGGTGCAATCTCCCCTCCGCCAGGGCGACATAGATGGCAGGGAACTCCCGTGCGGTCCGTGCCGCCCGGATCCGCTTGAACGCCGTATCCTCGGACATCCGCAGCTCGTGGACACAGTAGATGTACATCGAAGGGTAGGCCGCCGACCGGTAGAGCCTGCGCTCGTCCACTTCGCCGAGATGGGCGAGCAGTGCGGCGGTCGTGGCGAGATCCTGCGTGACGAGTGTGGCGAGTGCCTGCAGCAGCGTGCGATCGGCGAGATGGGACAGCGAGTAGGACTTCATGGCGGGACTCCGCGGCTAAGGAACAGGCGCGGGGGCACGATGCATTACTATCACGGGACTTCGCGGCGCTCGTGGATGCACGGAGGGCTCGCGAAGCGCAGCGCGATGAGAATCGTCCTCAGCGCAGCGGTTGCATGTCGTCAGCGCCCACGCTGAGCGCGCTAGCGCGTGGTGCGTGAACGGGCGCACGAGTCGCGAGCGAATGGGCGTCGATCCGTGTCAAGAGAAATCATCACGCACACCGCGGCTCGCAATCGATCAGGCGCCGACACGTGCCAAACGAACTCGCGCCGCTCACAGCGACGCAAGCCCATCCTCGATGCCCCCGAGATGAGTCGGCGTGCACTCAGTAAACGCCGAGGCTCCGGTAACGCGCCAGTGCCGTCACTCGAGTCCCAGAGGCACTTCCTCTGTAAGGCCCCGACGACACTTCCTCCGCCGCGGGCCACGGCCCCCTCGAGCGCCGGAACCGCGCCCGCGCGCGCATTGCGAAGACGTTCAACGCGGAAGCGGCGCGCGACCGTGCAGGATGAGTCGCTGGCCTGCAGCTTGCGAATAGCGGGGCCGCCAGGTGTGAGCAGCATCGGTGGTGAGCCAGCCTCCGAGCGACGCGCCAGCAAGCTCGGAGACGGCCATCATGTCCAGATCAGAAGCGGTGCGATGCCCCATGTGCGGGCACCTGTCCCCGGCGCCCACGGGACGCGACTTCCTCACCTGCACCTGCGGGCTGCGTCTCGCCTCCGAATCGGGCCCCTCCACCCGATCCTCGCGCGCCAAGGCGGTGTTCGGTCTATTCGCCCTCGCCAGCTTGTTCGCCGCCGCCACCGACCTCTACCGTCGGCTGCAGTGAGCACCCGCGGGCGCGGCGCTTCACGCGGCGCCGGCCCGCGAATCCGCTGAACGGATTCCCACGCGGCTGTGCTTTGCGCGCTCCGGGGCGAGCGACTAATCTGCGCCCCATGTCCGTGAGCCGCACGCGACGCCCACGCAGCACGGCGCCTGGCGCCCTGACGCTCCGACCGCCCATCTCCGTGGGCGTCAGCATCCCCAAGCTCGAGGCCTACGACAAGGTCACCGGGCGAGCGCGCTACCTCGACGACCTGGTGGTCCCGGGTGTGCTCCACGGCCGCACCGTGCGCTCGACGGTGGCGCGCGGCATCATCCGGCGCGTCACGCTCGATCCCGCCTTCGACTGGACCGGCGTGGTGGTCGCCGACCACAAGGACATCCCGGGCGAGAACGTGGTCGCGCTCATCGTCGGCGACCAGCCGCTGCTCGCCGCGACCGAGATCCGCCACGCCGAAGAGCCGATCCTGCTCGTCGCCCACGAGGACCCCGAGCGCGCCGAGGCCGCCCGCCTGGCGGTATCCGTCGAGGTCGAGCCGCTGGATGCCGTGCTGACGGTCGAGGAGGGCCTGGCGCGCAAGGCCGTGATCCACGGCGACGACAACATCATGAAGGAGATCCTGATCGAGCGGGGGGATGTCGCGCGCGGCCTCGCCGAGTCGGACCTGGTGGTCGAGGCCACGTACCGCACCGGGCACCAGGAACAGCTCTACATCGAGAACAACGCCATGCTCGCCGAGCGCACGCGCGAGGGCGGGATCTCGGTGCGCGGCTCGCTCCAGTGCCCCTACTACGTGCACCGGGCGCTCGCCACCATGCTCGGCCTACCGCCCGAGAAGGTGCGCGTGATCCAGACCGTGACCGGCGGTGGATTCGGAGGCAAGGAGGAGTACCCGTCGATGATCGGTGGCCACGCCGCGCTGCTGGCCTGGAAGAGCGGCCGGCCGGTGAAGATCGTCTACGACCGCCTCGAGGACATCGCCGCGACGACCAAGCGGCATCCGTGCGTCGCGCGCGTGCGCACCGGCGTCATGCGGGACGGCACGCTCATGGCCTTCGACGTGGACATCGTCATGGATGGCGGTGCCTACGTGACGCTCTCGCCGGTGGTGCTGTCGCGCGGCGCCATCCACGCGGGTGGCGCCTACCGCTGGCCGCACGCGCGCATCCACGCCCGCGCGGTGGCGACCAACACGCCGCCCAACGGCGCGTTCCGCGGCTTCGGCGCACCGCAGACGCTGTTCGCGACCGAGTGCCACATGGATATGCTCGCCGAGCGCCTGGGGATGGACCCGCTGGCGTTCCGGCTCCAGAACGCGGTGCGCGAGGGGGACGTGACGCCGACCGGGCAGACGCTGCGCGAGAGCGTCGGCGCCGTCCAGGTGCTCGAGCGCACCGCGCGGCTCGCCGACTGGACGCGCAGGCGCCAGCGCTACGATCGCGAGAACGCCGCCGCCGAGAAGGCCGAGCGCGCGGGGCGGGTGGCGCGCGGCGGGAGGCGCCGCCGCCGCGGCATCGGCCTCTCGCTGGCTCTGCACGGCGCCGGGTTCACCGGCAGCGGCGAGGTCAAGCTCGCCTCGCTCGCCGCCCTCGAGCTCAGCCCCAAGGGCCGGCCGCGCGTGCTGAGCGCCAACACCGAGATCGGACAGGGCACCATCACCGTGTTCTCGCAGCTGGTCGGCGAGGCCCTGGGCGTTCCCGCGGCGTTCGTCGAGGTGCTGGCGCCCGACACCGACGCGGTGCCGGACAGCGGCCCGACCGTGGCCTCGCGCACCACGATGGTGGTGGGGGGGTTGCTCGAACGCTGCGCGATCGGGATGCGGGAGCGGCTCGAGCTGTTCGCCGAGCGGCCGATCGCCGGCGCCGCGGACTTCCAGCGCGTGGCGAAGCGATTCCTGCGCGAGCGAGGGCCACTGCGGGTGGAGCGGCGCTACGAGAAGCCCCCCGGGATCGCCTGGGACGACGATCGCTATCGCGGGGATGCCTACGGCGTGTTCGCCTACGCGGCCTGCGCGATCGAGGTCGAGGTGGACCTCGACACCGGCGAGACCTCGGTGCTGAACGTGGCGACCGCGCACGACATCGGCCGGGCCATCCATCCCGTGCTCGCCGCCGGCCAGGTGGAAGGCGGCACGGTGCAGGGCCTGGGCTATGCCCTGCTCGAGGAGGTGCGCTGGAAGGACGGGCGCGTCTGGAATCACCAGCTCACCAACTACATCATCCCCACCGCGGTGGACACGCCGCCCATCCAGGTCGAGTTCGTGGACAACCCGTACTCGCACGGGCCGCGCGGGGCCAAGGGCGTGGGCGAGCTGCCCATGGACCTGCCGGCGCCGGCGGTGGTGGCGGCGATCGCGCACGCCACCGGGCTGCGCATGGACGAGGTCCCCGTGCTTCCCGAGCGTTTGCTCAAGGCGCTGCGCCAGCGGGCGGACGCTTGAGCGCGGGACTCGCCGCCCGACCCCTGTTCGACTCCGTGGCCGAGCTGCGCGAGCACGGCTTCGCGGGATTCCGCTCGGTGGCGACGCTGCGCGACAGCCGATGCCTCGAGGTGCCGGTCGAGCGCGGCGTCTACATCGTCGTGCGCGACTACGACGGGCCCCCCGAGTTCCTCACCCGCAGCGTCGCGCCGCATTTTCGCGGACAGGACCCGACCCTCCCGCTGGAGGAGCTGAACCAGCAGTGGGTGGCGGGAGCACGGGTGCTCTACATCGGCCGGGCCTCGGGCCCCGGCGTGCGCTCGCTCTTGCAACAGCGCGTCAAGCGCTACATCCGCTTCGGCCAGGGCCGGGTGGTGGCGCACTACGGTGGACGACTGATCTGGCAGTTGCGGGATCATCGCTCGCTGCTGTTCGCGTGGCTGCCGACGCCCGACGAGGATCCGGCCGTGGTCGAGGCACGACTGCAGGCGGCGTTCGTCGAGCGATACGGAGCGCTGCCGTTCGCCAACCTGAGGCAGGAGAGCGACGCATGAGCCCGCGCGCCACGCTGTCGCTCACCGTGAACGGCAAGCGCCGGCGGGTGTCCGTGCCGCCGATGAAGCGCCTGCTCGACGTGCTGCGTGAGGAGTGCAGCCTCACGGGCACCAAGGAAGGTTGCGGCGAGGGCGAGTGCGGCGCCTGCACCGTGCTGATCGACGGGCGCACGGTGAACTCGTGCCTGGTGCCCGCGGTGCAGGCGGCCGGCGCCACCATCCTCACCGTCGAGGGTCTCGCGCGCGGCGCCCGGCTCACGGCGCTTCAGGAGGCGTTCGTGGGCATGGGAGGCTCTCAGTGCGGCATCTGCACCCCCGGCATCCTGCTCGCGGCGCACGAGCTGCTCCGCCGCAAGCGCGGTCGCGTGCCGAGCGACCCCGAGGTGCGCGAGGCGCTGGCCGGCAATCTCTGCCGTTGTACCGGCTATCAGCGGATCGTCGACGCGGTGCAGGCCGCCGCGCGCCCTGGGCCACGCGGCGTCAAGCGCCCGGCTGCCATGGCCCGCCACCGCCCGTCGGCACGAGCCCGAGAGCACCGATGAGAGCCGCCCTGTCCACCCTCACGGTCGCGCGTCCGCGCGATCTCGCGCACGCGCTCAGGCTCATGGGCGGCGGCGGGGGCGCCGGGCGCCCGACACCGCTCGCCGGCGGCACGGATCTGCTCGTCTACCTCAACGCCGGCACCCACACCGGGCGCGGGTTCATCGACCTGTGGGGGCTGCGCGAGCTGCGCGGGGTGCGCACCACCCGGCGGGGGATGACGCTCGGCGCGCTCACCACCTTCAGCGAGATCCGCGAGCATGCGGCGCTGGCGAGACGCTTCCCGGCGCTGGCGGCGGCGGCGGCCGAGGTGGGAGGGCGGCAGATCCAGAACCGCGCGACCGTGGCGGGGAACATCGCCAACGCGTCGCCCGCCGGGGACTCGCTGCCGGCGCTGATGGCGCTCGACGCGATCGTGCACGTACGCTCGGTGAGGGGATCGCACGCTGTCCCGTTCGGCGCGCTCTACCGCGGCTATCGCGACCTGGCGCTCGCCGCCGACGAGTTGATCACCGCGGTGGAGATCCCGTTCGCGCCGCCACGCAGCGTTCAGTTCTTCCGAAAGGTCGGCACGCGCCGGGCGCAGAGCATTTCCAAGGTGGTGATGGCCGGGGTGCTCCGTGTCGGCCGTGACGGCTGCGTGGACCACGTCCGCCTGGCGTGGGGGAGCGTGGCCCCGGTGACGCTGCTCTCGGGGCGAGCCGAGGAGGCGCTGCTGGGGGCGAAGCCCTCGCGGATGGCCGCGGCCCTCGCCCGTGACGCGCTGATGGACGATATCGCGCCGATCGACGACATCCGCTCCGACCGTGAGTATCGTCTCGCGGTCGCCGGCAACGTGCTCGAACAGTCCCTGCGGGCGGCCGATCCCCGCTTCGCCCGGAGCTGAAAGGGGGTCACGCCATGTTCCTCGGCCACTTCGCGGTCGGCTTCGCGGGCAAGCGCCTGGCGCCGCGCGTCCCACTGCCGATCCTCATCCTCGCCCCCATCCTCCTCGACGGCCTGTGGCCCATCTTCCTCCTGCTGGGGTGGGAGCGCGTGCGGATCGAGCCCGGCAATACGGCGGTCACGCCGCTCGACTTCCAGCACTATCCGTGGTCGCACAGCCTGCTGATGGCGCTGATCTGGTCCGCGCTGCTGGCGCTCGGCTACCGCACGCTCACACGCGACGGCCGGGGCGCCCTCTGGCTCGCCGCCGCGGTGACCAGCCACTGGGTGCTGGACTGGATGACGCACCGCCCCGACCTGCCGCTGTGGCCTGGCGGGCCGCTGGTCGGGCTGGGCCTGTGGCGCTCGGTAGCCGCGACGGTGATCATCGAGGTGGCGATGTTCATGGTCGGTCTGTGGCTCTACCTGCGCATGACCCGGCCGCGCGGCTGGAAGGGCCGCCTCTCGCTGTGGTCGTTCGTCGCCGCCCTCTTCTTCCTCTATATAGGGAACCTGCAGCCGCTCCCCGCCGGCACCACCGAACACGCCATCGCGCTGGGGGCCCTGTTCGGCTGGCTCGTCATCCCCTGGGCCTGGTGGATCGAGTGGACCCGCCGGACCCTGCGTATCTAGCGCCCGGACCGCGCGTCGCCCGCGGCTGAACGGAAGCTCTTAAGCCCAAGCGGCCTCGTGCCGATGACACCGCTACCCGGCGCAGCACGGGTCGTCCGTCACCGGCAGGAGGAAGCGCTCGTGTCCGAGTCCTCGCACCCCACGCTCGACGAGATCGCCGTCGTGTTCGCGCATCTGGCGGACCGCGTGGCCGCCGAACGCGCCCGCTCGCTCGACCCGGTCGTCCGCCTCTCCATCGCACGCGCGGTCACGGAGCTCCGACGCCACATCCCGGGCCTGTACGCGCCCCCCGACGCCGGCGCGGCGGCGGCCCTCGGCACGGCGTCGGCCGACGCGCTGCGCCGCGGACGGCTGCGCGCGGCGCTGGCGCGCGCGCTGCGCGGACTCTCGTTCTCGCCGCACAACCCCGAGCTTCACTACCTCGCCGCCTCCGCGTGCCTGCAGTTCGGCGCCACCGAGGAAGCGGTGCGTCTGCTCCAGCACTCGCTGTGGATCCATCCCGGATATCAGCCGGCAAGGCAGGACCTGGAATCACTGGCCGCATTCCACGAGGATCCGGCGAACGCGGGCGACCCCGACGCGGGTCAGACCCCGGCCTCGCGCTTCGAGATGCTCGACGAAGAGCGGCAGGGCCAGCTGTGGCCCGATGAGGACACCGAGGGCTGGGAACGCGCGGAAGGCGAGTTCCCCGACGACGACACAGACGAGCGCGCTGCGTAGTCGCTCGAATCGCAGCGCTGTTTCACTTCTCCCGCCGCACCGCTAGCCCCCAGTTTGGCCCCCTCGCGCTCCGTGTGCGAGACTCGCGCGGTTCACACACCGACACGCTCCGACGCGAGGAGAGGGCATGAACAGGGCGATGGTCGTCGAGCCCGCACCCGCCACCCCGGCATCCCGCATCGCCTCCCTCGAACCGCTCATGCGCCCGGGATCGGTCGCGGTCATCGGCGCCTCGCGGGACGCGGGGACGATCGGCGGGGCGATCTTCCACAACCTGCTCAGCCATGGTTTCACCGGGCCCGTGTACCCGGTGAATCCGAAGGCGCCGGTGGTCCAGTCGGTGGCGGCCTACCCGACCATCGAGTCCGTGCCCGGCCCGGTGGACCTCGCCGTCATCGTCGTGCCGGCCGCGCACGTGCCGGCGGTCATGGAAGCCTGCGGGCGCAAGGGCGTGCGCGCCGTCGTGGTCATCAGCGCCGGCTTCAAGGAGACGGGCGAGGCGGGCGCGGCCCTTCAACAGCGCGCCCTGGACATCGCCCGCGCCCACGGCATGCGCCTGCTCGGGCCCAACTGTCTGGGGATCCTCAACACCGAGGCGGGGGTGCGGCTCGATGCCACCTTTGCGCCCACCTATCCGCCGGCCGGTGCGGTGGCGTTCTCCTCACAGAGCGGGGCGCTGGGTCTGGCGATTCTCGAGTACGCCGCCACGCTCAACATCGGCATCTCGCACTTCGTGAGCGTCGGCAACAAGGCGGATGTCTCGGGCAACGACCTGCTCGAGTTCTGGGAGCAGGACGCGGGCACGCGCATCATCCTGCTCTACCTGGAGTCGTTTGGGAACCCGCGTCGGTTCACGCAGATCGCCCGGCGGGTCGCGCGCACCAAACCGATCGTGGCGGTGAAGAGCGGCCGCACGCGCGCTGGACAACGCGCCGCCTCGTCGCACACCGGCTCGATCGCGGGCGCCGACGCGGCGGTCGAGGCGCTGTGCCGCCAGTCGGGGGTGATCCGCACGAACACCATGGAGGAGCTGTTCGACGTCGCCATGCTGCTGGCCAACCAGCCGGTGCCGACGGGCCACCGCGTGGGGATCGTGACCAACGCGGGAGGTCCCGGCATCATGGCCTCGGACGCCTGTGAGACCCACGGGCTGGAAGTGCCTCTGCTCACCGACGAGACCGTCGCCTCGCTGCGGTCGTTCCTGCCCGTCGAGGCCTCGACGCGCAATCCGGTGGACATGATCGCCTCGGCGACTCCGGCCTCGTTCGAGAAGGGTGTGGCCGCCGTGCTCGGCGATCCGAACGTGGACGCGCTGCTCGTGCTCTACGTGCCGCCCATCGTCACCACGCCGAGCGAGGTCGCCGAGGCGATCGTGCGCGGGGTCGCCGCGGCCACGCGAGGCGCCGACGCCGAGAAGCGGCCCCACAAGCCGGTCCTCTCGTGCTTCATGGGCTCGCACGGCGTGCCCGAGGGATTGCGGACGCTGCACGAGGGGAACATCCCCTCCTACGCATTCCCCGAGTCGGCCGCGATCGCGCTTTCGCACGCGGTGCGCTACGGGCGCTGGCGCTCGGGAGACGAAGGCAAGCCGGTGGAGCAGGAGGTCGACCGCGAGCGGGCCGCACGCGTCTTCGCGCGCGCGGCGGCCCGGCCGGGCGACGGTTGGCTCGCGCCCGACGAGGTGGCCGAGGTGCTCGCCGCCTACGGGTTCCCGCAGCCGCCGGGACGTCTCGCGCGCACGGTGGACGAGGCGGCCGCCGCGGCCGATGCGCTGGGTTACCCGGTGGTGCTCAAGCTCGACTCGGAGACCCTGACGCACAAGTCGGACGTGGGCGGCGTGGTCCTCGACCTGCGGAGCGCGGCGGAGGTGCGTGCCGCCTGGCAGAGGATCCGCGACCGGCTCGCCGCACTCGGCAAGGCGGGCGAGATGCGCGGCGCGCTCGTCCAGCCGCTGGTGCGCGAAGGGACCGAGACCATCATCGGGGTCACCCGGGATCCCTCGTTCGGTCCCATCATCATGTTCGGGCTGGGGGGCATCCACGTCGAGCTGCTGCGCGATGTCTGCTTCCGGGTGGCGCCGCTCACCGACCGCGATGCGCGCGAGCAGGTGCGCGGCGTGCGGGGCTACCGGCTGCTCGAAGGCTATCGTGGGGCGCCGCCCGCCGACGTCGCGGCGCTGGAGCTGGCCCTGCTGCGCGTCGCCCAGATGGCCGAGGCTCACCTCGAGCTGGAGGAGATGGACCTGAACCCGGTGCGCGTGCTCCCGCCGGGCCGCGGCTTGATGACGCTGGACGCCCGCATCCGGGTGAGACCGGGACGCGGCTGATGCGCTGGTCGTTCCGGATCGGCTCCATCGCCGGCATCCGGGTCGAGCTGCACGTCACCTTCGTCCTGTTCATCGGCTGGATCGCGGTCGCCAAGGGACTGCTCACCCGCCACCCCGAGCACGCCCTCGCCAGCGTGGCGCTGATCCTGATGGTGTTCGGCTGCGTGCTGCTGCACGAGCTGGGACACGCTCTGGCCGCCCGTCGCTACGGGATCCGGACCCGCGAGATCGTGCTGCTGCCGATCGGCGGGGTCGCCCGGCTGGAACGGATGCCCGAGAAGCCGGCGCAGGAGATCGTCGTGGCGATCGCGGGGCCGGCGGTGAACGTGGTCATCGCGGCTCTGCTCTGGGCGGTGCTCAGCGGGCTCGGCGCGCGCCCCGCCTCGTCGCTGCTCGGCGGCGGACTGCTCGAGACGCTGCTGGTGGTGAATCTGATGATGCTGGGCTTCAACCTCATCCCCGCCTTCCCGATGGATGGCGGCCGCGTGCTGCGCGCGCTGCTGGCGATCTGGCTGCCCTACGTCCGCGCGACCCAGATCGCCGCCCTCATCGGCCAGGGCTTCGCGCTGCTGTTCGGTGTGGTCGGGTTCTTCTACAACCCGAACCTCATGCTGGTCGCGCTGTTCGTGTTCCTGGCGGCGGGCGAGGAGCACGCGATCGTGCGCTCGCGCGCCTCGCTCGGCGGGCTACCGGTGCACGCGGCGATGATCTCGCAGTTCGAGGTGCTGGACGCGAACGACTCGCTCCAGCACGCGGTGGACCTCCTGATGGCCGGGAGCCAGCAGGACTTCCCGGTGCTGTCGGGAGAGACGCCGGTCGGACTGCTGACGCGGGCGGAGCTGCTGCAGGCGCTGCGACACTCTGGAGCACAGACGCCGGTGCGCGAGGTGATCGCTCCCGATCACCCGGTGGTCGGGCCGGGTGAGCCCCTCGAGGACGCGCTGCAGCGGATGCGTGAGCACCGGCGTCCGGCGATCTCGGTGGTGAGCGACGGACGCCTGGTGGGGATGGTGACGCTCGAGAGCGTCTCCGAGCTGCTGCTGGTGCGACAGGCCATGCGACGGCCGCCGGGTGGCTCCCGCGCCGGGAGGGTCTGACCACCGCGATCGCCTCTCATCGGGTGACGACCACCCGCCTCGTCCAGCCCGCTGCGCCCAGACGGGCGCGCACGAGGTAGACACCGGCGCCCACCGGATGGCCCGAGTCGTCGCGCAGATTCCATCCCAGCTCGTTGTGCCCGGCGTCGTGCCAGCCGCTGACCAGGGTCCGCAGGTGGCGTCCCGCCACGTCGAAGACGTCCACCTGGACCATCGCGGGCTCCGGCAACGTGAACGCGCAGAGGATCGACTCGCGCGCCGGGTTCGGCCAGGGCTGGGAGAACTCGAGCGTGAGCGGGTGATCGCCCACCCCGGTGGTCATCGAGACGGACGACACCACGTTCGACATGACCGACCAGTTGGGGATCTCGTCGCCCGCCTTCATGGCGAACCAGTAGACCGTGTTGGGCAGGAGCCCGGTGACCGTGGTGGATTGCGTCGTCCCGGGAGAGGTCGGGACCGGCGTGCCGGCCCAGCGGGTGGCGCTCGAGAAGTTGGCCGAGGTGATCGAGGTCGTCGAGTAGCGGAGGTCGTACTGCGAGGCCCTCCCGACCATCCCGTCGTCCCCGGGTGCCATCCATTGGAGCGTCAGCGAAGAGGCGGCCGTCACCGCGGCGGCCGTTTGCGGGGTGAACAAGGCGAACAGACCACAGGCAAGCACGGCACCGTGCCGGATGAGCAGCAAGAGACCTCCCCAGACGCGCGGTAATCAGCGGGATGAATGGAACAGGACGCGGAGGGGTTCCCTGCCTCAGCTCCTGGCGGCGCGTGATCGATCCTGTCGATGCACTGGGTGATGCCGTTCCGGTCGGAGTGGGGGTCGACCGTTCGTGTCCACGCACCCGCGGGCTGGGGGGCCAGGGCGGGAGGACTTGCGTGGTGCCGTGAACCGATTCCGTGCACCGCAAGGTCGGTGCCATGCGGACCAGGCTCGAGGGAGAATGCTCGAAGCCGCTGTGTCGCAGCGTGAAGGCGCGGCGCCGAGCAAGCAGGCGCGGCGCGGCGTGTGCCGCGGCGTGTCGGAGACACCCGCGTCGATATTCCCCATCACGTAACGACTACACGGTCCGCGCGCACGCTCGGGTGAGGACAATGACCGCCGAAGATCTCGGTGGCGACGCAGGACGATCGCGGCGCCCTGTCGATGTCATCGCTTTGACAGACATCGAGCGCGGCACGGACAATGTGTCTCCATGTCGCGCCGCCTCGTCCTGTTCGGGCTCACGATCGCCCTGCTCTGCATCGCGATCCTCGCGGTGGTCCGACAGGGCGGTCCCCGCTGGAGCACCCTG
>JBGPXY010000189.1:0-5138 GCA_041492985.1 Candidatus Eiseniibacteriota bacterium | reverse complement strand
GCACCACGTCGAGGTCCCGTTCCAGCGACCAGGTCGAGAAGGCGTCGTCCACCAGCACGGTCTCGAACCCTGCGGCGGCTGCCTCCGTCGCCCGGCGCAGCTTGCTCGACCCCACGAACACACGTGAGACGTGATCGCTGTCGAGCGCCTCGCGATAGAGATAGGCCTCGTCGCTGAGCCCCGATCGATCGGCCCGGTAGTCCCGGCACACCACCGCGCAACGGAGGCCGCGCTCGATCGCCCGTCGCGCGAGGTGGAGGGTGAGTGTGGTCTTGCCGGTCCCGCCCACGGTGAGGTTGCCGATGCTCACCACCCGCGCGCCCACCCGGCGCGGTCTCAGCCATCCGCGCGCGTAGGCCGACCGGCGCGCCTCCCATGCGGCGCCGTAGAGTGCTGCGCCCGCCCCGGCCAGCCGCTCGATCACCCGACCGGCCACAGGTCCCACGCCGCCAGGCGCGCGATCGCGCGCCGTGACGCGCCGCGTCGCACGCGCACCGTCTCGAGCGCGGCCGCTCCCGCATTCGCACGCGCGGTGGCGTCACCCATCCACTCGGAGAGCGTCGCCCCGAGGCCCTCGGCATCCGCGGCGATACGCGCGCCCCCCGAGGCGACCAGCGCCGCCACACCCTCCCCCTGCGCCCAGTGATGCGGACCGACGATCACCGCGGCCCCGCAGGCCGCCGGCTCGAGCGGATTGTGCCCTCCGTGCGGCGCGAAGCTACCGCCGACCACGGCGATGTCGGCGGCCGCGTAGTACCCGGCCAGGACGCCGAGCCGCTCCTCCCATCGCCACGAGATCTCCACCGGGGCGCCGCCCCCCACGGGCGCCTGTCCTCCCCGCGACGCCTCGGCGCGAAGTTCGGCGGCCGCGCGCGGGTGACGCGGCACCGCCACCACCTGCCACGTCGCGCGCAGCGCGGCCGGCAATCCGCCCCACGCCCGTGCCAGGAGACGCGCTTCGCCGGGCCGCACACTACCCAGCACCAGCAGGGGTCGCCCCGCGTCGAGGCCGAGTGCCGCG
This sequence comes from Candidatus Eiseniibacteriota bacterium, assembly GCA_041492985.1. Classification (GTDB taxonomy): domain Bacteria; phylum Eisenbacteria; class RBG-16-71-46; order RBG-16-71-46; family RBG-16-71-46; genus WS-11. The sequence continues at coordinate 4,117 of JBGPXY010000189.1, read as the reverse complement.
CGGGCGCGCCCGCGGTCGGCCGGAGGCTCGGGAAGCGAATCGTCCTTGAGATTGCCCACCACCGCGGTCCGCGTGACGGGCGCTCCCAGGGCCAGCCAGCGGGCTTCTTCGGCGCCGCTCTGGCACAGGACCCCGGCGAGCCCGGCGATCAGCCGGCGGAAATCCGATCCCAGCCGCGCGTAGCGGCGAAGCGACCGGGCCGAGACCCGCGCGCTGACGACGGTGACGGGCAGCCGTCGGGCTCGCGCGGCGAGCAACCAGTGCGGCCACAGCTCGGTCTCGATCAGGAACAGCCGTCGCGGCCGCACCGCGTCGAGGAAGCGGGCGACCGTCTGCGGCGCGTCCAGCGGTGCCAGCGAATGGGGATGGCCCAGCGCCCCGAGGCGCTCGCGTCCGGCGGCGGTGGTGGCGGTGAGCTGGAAGCGCGCGCGTGATTGCAGCCCCAGCAGCCCGCGCACCAGCGGCCCCACCGCGTTCGCCTCGCCCAGCGAGGCGGCATGGATCCACGCGTCGGCCGGATCGTTGGCGGGGACGAAACCGAGCCGCTCGCGCCACAGCGGCCGCTCCCGAGGCGAGGCGAACAGACGCGCGGCGGGCGCGGCGGCGCCCAGCATCGGCGCCACGATCCGATAGGCGGCCCACGTCAGGCTCACGTGTCCGCTCCGCCCGAGGCGACGCGCTCGACCTCGGCGGTGAGCGCTCGGAGCCCCTCTTCGATCCGCACCCGCCACACCTCGACCTCCTCGTCGCTCAGCCGCGCCGGCACCGGGATCGGCGCGCCGTAGGCGACGACGACGGTCGTGAACGGGAACGGGATCCGGAAGCGGTCCCACGAATCGAGCACCCACTCGCCCTTGGCGGCGGCGGCCACCGGGAGGACCGGGAAGCCGGTGCGGCTCGCCAGGTAGACGATCCCCGGCTTCACCCGCCGCGCCGGCCCGCGCGGACCATCGGGGGTGAGCCCGAGCAGTCGTCCTTCCTCCGCATGTCCCAGCATCTCACGGATCCCCTCCTCACCCCCCCGGGTGCTCGATCCCCGCCCGGTCAAGTATCCCAGCCGGGCGATGATGCGCGCGATCAGCTCCCCGTCGCGGTGCTGGCTGATGAGCAAGGCGACCGACCGCCGCCGGTGCGTGAAGGCGAGCGGCAGCAGATGCGCGTGCCAGAGGGCGAAGATACACCGCTCTCCGCGATCGAGCAGCGCGTCCCGCTCGTGTAGGCGCAGCCGCACGATCCGCCAGGTGGCCCCGAGCGCCACCAGCAGCCCCGCCGCGACCGGAGCGGCGATCGACACCCACCATGGGTAGTCGCGCGCCTTCATGAGGCGAGCGACCACAGCAGGGCGGCCGCGCGATCCGAAGCGCCCGGCCCGCCGAGACGCTCGCGCACCACCGCGAGCCCCCGGCGCTGGGCGGCATTCGCGGCAGGGTCATCCAGCCACGGCGCGAGCACCGAGACCAGTCGCCCGGGGGTCAGCGCTCCCTGGATCAACTCGGGCGCCACCTCGCGCTCGGCAACGATGTTCGGCAGGCCGATGCGCGGCAGCCGTACGACCCGCTTCGCGATCGCGTAATTGAGCCACCCGGTGCGGTAGATGACCACCAGGGGCGTGCCGAACAGCGCGGTCTCGAGTGACGCCGTGCCCGAGGCCACCGCGCACGCGGTGGCGTAGGCCTGGGTGGCCCGCACCCGACCCCGCACCACGCGGACGCCGGTGAGGTCGCACCCGGCGAGTCGCGCCGGGTCGAGCCCCGGCGCGAGCGGCAGGACGGTGATCAGGTCCCGACGCGCTTCCATCAAGGTGCGCGCCGCGGCGAGCAGCACGGCGAGGTGTCGCTCCAGCTCCTGCGGACGGCTCCCCGGGAGCAGGCCCAAGACGCGCTGGCCTGGGTCCGCGCCGATCTCGGTCCGAAAGGTCGGCTCGTCCACCTCGGGCGACAGCTCGTCCATGAGCGGATGGCCGACGAAGCTCGCGGCGACCCCCGCAGCGCGGAACAGCGGCTCCTCGAAGGGGAACACCACCGCCAGGCGGTCCACCCAGCGCGCCATGCCCGCCGCGCGTTCCGGATGCCACGCCCACACCTGGGGGGCGATGTAGTAGAAGATCCGCGCCCCGCGCCGCTTGAGCTCGGGTCCGAGGCGCAGGTTGAAGCCCGGATAGTCGACCAGCACCACCGCGTGCGGAGCGTCCCGATCGAGCGCCTCGAGGAGCCGCGCGCGTGTCCTCAGGAGCGCGGGGAGGCGGCCGGGGATCTCCGCGAAGCCGAGCACGGCGAGATCCTCCATCGCCGCGAGCGGCTCCACGCCCACGGCCCGCAGCGCCGGCCCGGCTACCCCCCACACGCGGCAGGGGCCCAGGGCGCGCAGCGCCTGGACGAGTCGGGCGGCATGGAGGTCCCCGGAGGCTTCGCCCGCCACCAGCAGGAAGCGGCGCTCTATCCGGCCGCCCATTGCATCGCCCGCCGGCTCATGGCCGAGCGCACCTCCTCGGCGACGCGCAGCGCCTCGCGCCCGGCGCGACCGCTCGCCGCACCCGGCCCCAGTCCGCGCAGCGAGCGCACGAATGCGCCCAGCTCGAGGGTGAGCGGCTCGCCCTGCTCCACCTCGAGGGCCCCGCGGCGGATGGGCGGCACGCTGGTCGGATCGAGGCGCAGCACCTCGCCGGTCTTGGCGAACAGGTCGACCGAGAGGTAGGCGTCGGACTGGAAGAAGCGGATGCGGCGCAGTCGCTCCTGGGAGACCCGGCTGGCCGTGAGGTTGGCGACGCAGCCGTCCGCAAATTCGAGGCGGGCGTTGGCGATGTCCACCGTGTTCGAGAGCACCGCCACGCCGACCGCCGAGACGGCGCTCGGGAGCCGGTCGGTCAGGTGCAGGACCGCGTCGATGTCGTGGATCATCAGATCGAGCACCACGTCGATGTCGAGCGAGCGCGGCTGGAAGGCGGCCAGCCGGTGCGCCTCGATGAACTTCGGGGCCCGCACGAGCGGCCGGGCCGCCAGCAGCGCGGGATTGAAGCGTTCGACCTGGCCCACCTGCAGCGTGCGGTTCGCCCGCTGCGCGGCCTGCAGCATCGCGTCCGCCTCGGCGACCGTCGCCGCCATCGGCTTCTCGACCAGCACGTGGCAACCGGCGGCGAGCGCCCGCTCGGCGGCGGAGCGATGATCGAGGGTCGGCACCGCGATCGAGACCGCCTCGCATGCCGCGAGCAGGTCCTCCGGCCGGTCGAACGCACGACCTCCGTAGCGCGCCACCACCTCGGTCCCGCGGCCGGGATGCCGGTCGTGGACGCCGATCAGCTCCGCCTCCGGGAGGGCCTGGTAGACGCGGGCGTGCTTCTCGCCCCACACCCCCGCGCCCCACACCCCGACCCGCACCCGGTCCATGGCGCGGCCGCTAGCGGGTGAGCCCGCGCGCGGAGGTCTCGGCGAAGCGCGCGAGCGTCTCCACCTCGTGGAGGGCGGGGTAGCGCTCGCGCATGCGCGCGACCGCCTCGACCACCGTGACGCCATCGCGGAAGAGGATCCGGAAGCAGCGGTCGAGCGCCGCCCGGGTCTCGGCCGAGAACCCACGCCGCTCGAGGCCCACGCGGTTGATCCCGGTGCAACGAGGGGGTGCCCCGGCCGCCATCGTGAACGGGGCGACGTCCTGGGAGACCCGCGAGCCGCCGCCGACGATGCTGTGCCGGCCGATGCGGACGAACTGATGCACCACCGTGCCGCCGCCGACGATCGCCCACTCCTCGACGGTGACGTAGCCCGCGAACTGGACGGCGTTGGCGATGATGGCGTGGTCGCCGATCTGGCAATTGTGGGCCACGTGCGCGTACGCCATGAGCAGGCAGTGGCTGCCGATCCGGGTGGTCGCGCCCGGCTCGGTGGCGAGGTTCGCAGTGACGTACTCGCGCAGCTCGGTGTGGTCGCCGATCTCGAGATACGAGGGGTCGCCCGAGTACTTGAGATCCTGCGGCGGGCTCCCCGCCACCGCGCCATGGTGGAGCCGGCATCCCTTGCCGATCGTGGTCCAGCCCGTGACCAGGGCGTGGCTGCCGATCGACGAACCGTCGCCGATGCGCACCCGGGCGCCGATCACCGCGCCGGGACCGATGCTGACCCCGGTC
>JBGPXY010000144.1:0-6988 GCA_041492985.1 Candidatus Eiseniibacteriota bacterium | reverse complement strand
CCGACCCTGGGGATCCGACTGCGCTACCGGATGCGATACGAGCGCGCCCTCGGGCTTTCCTTCGAGAACGAGCGCTTCGAGATCCGCGCCTTCGAGCCCACGTTCCCGACCGACAGCCTGCTGCCGGGGCGTGTCCGGATCAACGCGGTCCTCTCGGGCCTCGAGTTCTACCAGATGTTCGGCACGCGAACGCGCACGACCAAGATGCTGATGGTCGGAGCGGGGTTGGTCCAGACCTCGGGCAGGACCCTTGACGCCGACACGTTCTATCCCGGGGATGGGAGCTACGTGAGCGCCGGCGCCGGGGTGGAGCGGTTCATCTACAGCTCGTGGGCTCTCGATCTCTCCGGGCGCTACGTCGCGATGTTCCTCCCGGACGACCGCAACCACGATGTCCAGGCCGCGTTCGGCATCATCTTCTACGCGAGCTACTGATGCCGGAGAGCCTGGCGATCGCATTCCAGGGGGCGGCGCGCACCGTGACCGGTTCGCGCCACCGGCTGCGCTTCGGCGAGCACACCTGGCTGTTCGACTGCGGGCTCTATCAGGGCCACCGGGACGAGGCCGAGCGCGTCAACCGCACCTTCGCCTTCGCGCCCGCGACGCTGGACACGGTCGTGCTGTCGCATGCCCACCTCGACCACACCGGCAACCTTCCGACGCTGGTGGCGCAGGGGTACTCGAGGCGCATCCACTGCACGCCGGCCACCGGTGACCTCTCGAACTTCATGCTCAACGACAGCGCCCACCTCATGGCGCGCGACGTGGACCACGTCAACCGGCACGTGAAGGGGCGCCCGGCGCGAGAGCCCCTCTACTCGCCGGCCGACGTGGTCGAGACGCTGACCCGGTTCGATCGCCATGGGTACCACGAGCCGTGGGAGTTGTTCCCGGGCGTGCGGGTGGAGTACTTCGATGCCGGGCACATGCTGGGCTCGGCGCTCACCCGGTTCGAGTTCCGCTCCGGCGGCCGCACGCGGACCCTCGGTATGAGCGGCGATCTCGGCCGCTCCGCCCGACCGATCCTGCGCGACCCGGAGCACCACCCGGCCGTGGACGCGCTGGTGCTCGAGAGCACCTACGGGGATCGGTTCCATACACCGGCCGCCGAGACCGAGCGGGCGCTGGTCGAGATCGTCGAGCGCACGGTCGCGCGCGGGGGTCGGTTGCTGGTGCCCGCGTTCGCGGTCGGTCGCACCCAGGAGCTGGTCGCCACGTTCCATACCCTGTGCGAGCGCGGCGAGGTGTGCGAGGTGCCGATCTTCGTCGACAGCCCGATGGCGCGCGAGGCGACTGCGACCTACGTGCGCCACCCGGAGTGCTTCGACGAGGCGACGCGGCGCGCGTTCAGCGAAGGCCACGGCATCCCGTTCGGATTCGATCGCCTGCGGTACGTGACCAGCCCCGACGAGTCGCGGGCTCTCAACGACCGCTCCGGCCCGTGCATCATCGTCGCCGCCTCCGGCATGTGCGAAGGCGGGCGCATCCTGCACCACCTGCGGCACGGGCTCGGTAGTCCGAAGAACACCGTCCTGTTCGTGGGCTTCCAGGCGGAGGGGACGCTGGGCCGGCGTCTGCGCGATGGCGCCGAGAGCGTGAACATCCTGGGCGAGCCGGTCCGCGTGGGCGCCGAGATCGCGGCGCTCGACGGCTTCAGCGCCCACGCGGACCAGCGCGAGCTGGTGCAGTGGGTGACGGGGCTCGATCCCATGCCGCGGCGCATCTTCCTGGTGCACGGCGAGCTGGCTCCAGCCGAGGTCTTGGCGGGCGTGCTGCGCGAGCGCACGGGCGCCGACGTGCGGATCCCCGAGAAGGGCGAGGAGTTCGACCTGTGGAACTGAGCACCACGCGCTATCAGGTGGGACAGCGGCTACGCCACCCTCAGTTCGGCGAGGGGCTGGTGGTCGAGGTGCACGTCGATCGCGGCCGCGAGGTGCTGGAGGTCGTGTTCCAGGGAGAGCTGCGTCGCCTCTCGGCGCTGCGGGACTGGGAGCTGGTGGACGTGACCGGCGCCACGGTGCCGGCGGCCGCGGCGGATGGCGCCAACGGCGGACCGGTGGAGCCGGGAGGGAGCTCGCCGATCCCGGCGATGGTGGTTGGCAATGGCGCCACGCCTCCAAGACCGGCCCGGGTGTGGCATGCCCAGGGCGAGGCCCTGATCCGGCGCTGGCGCGACGGACAGATGGGATCGGCACCGCACTTCGACCTGCGGGCGGCCGCCGAGCGCTGGGCGGGATGGGCGGAACCCGAACGCCTGGTCTCGCTCGATTCGTTGCGCGGGGTCGAGCGCTTCCCGCACCAATTGCGTGCCTGTCTGCGGGCGATGGGGACACTCAACGGGCGCGCCATCCTGGCGGACGAGGTCGGGCTGGGCAAGACCATCGAGGCAGGCATCATCCTCAAGGAGTATCTGCTGCGCGGCGCGGTGCGCACCGTGCTGGTGCTGGTGCCCGCCTCGCTGTGCGAGCAGTGGCGCGCCGAGCTGTGGGAGAAGTTCGAGCTCGATTTCGTGGTCTCGCGCGGTCCCGCCGGCCAGTGGGGACGCCACCCGCTCGTCATCTCCTCGCTCGAGACCGCCCGCCACGAACGGCACCGGCGTCGCGTGCGCGGAGCGAACTACGACATGGTCGTGGTGGACGAGGCGCATCGGCTGCGCAATCACCTCACCCTCGGCTGGAAGTTCATCAACGATCTGAATCCGCGCTATCTGCTGCTGCTCACCGCCACGCCGGTGCAGAACGATCTGCGCGAGCTCTACAACCTGGCGACGCTGGTGCGTCCGGGCACGGTGGGCACGTTCTCCCAGTTCCGTCGCGACTTCCTGAGCGGGCACGACAAGCGCGCCCCGCGCAATGCGCCGAAGCTGCGCGCGCTGCTGCAGAGCGTCATGATCCGGGCGCGGCGCAGCGACACCAACATCACCTTCGCGCCACGCCGGGTCGAGACCCTGTGGGTGGCCCAGACCGCGACGGAGCGCAAGCTCTACCGGGACGTGAGCGACTTCGTCGCCGAGTCGGTCAAGAGCGAGGAGGGGGCGCCCGGCCGTCGGCACTACTTCACGCTGATCGTGTTGCAGAAGGAGATGGGATCGTCGTGGGCCGCCGCGCGTTCCACCCTCGAGAAGCTCAGCCGCAGTCCCGACGGGCTCGATGCCCGGCGCCTGAAGCTGCTGGCGGCGCGGACCGCGGAAGCGAGCGGCGAGCAGAGCAAGGTGCGCTCGCTGCTCAAGCGCATCGCCTCGCTCGACGGCGAGAAGTGCATCGTCTTCACCCAGTTCCGCTCGACCCAGGAATCGATCGTCACGGCGCTGCGCGGGGCGGGCATCGAGCCCGCGGTGTTCCACGGCGAGCTCGGGTGGCGGGAGAAGGAAGAGGCCCTCGACCGTTTCCGGACGGTGTCGCCGGTGCTGGTCAGCACCGAGGCGGGTGGCGAGGGACGCAATCTGCAGTTCTGCCGCATCGTCATCAACTACGACCTGCCCTGGAATCCGATGCGCGTCGAGCAGCGCATCGGACGCGTGCACCGGCTCGGGCAGGAGCATCCGGTCCGGGTGGTTAACCTGGTGGCGCGCGGCACCATCGAGGCCTACGTGCTCGAGATCCTCGACCGCAAGATCCGCATGTTCGAGCTGGTGGTGGGCGAGATCGAGGAGATCCTCGGCGCCTGGCAGCCGCACGGCTCGTTCGAGGACGAGGTGTTCCGGCGCTGGACCGAATCCACCAGCCCGCAGATGCGCAAGCGCCGGTTCGCCGAGCTGGCACAGCACCTGGTGTTCGCGCGTCGCCGATACCAGGAGCAGAAGGATCGCCAGAACCTGCTCTTCCCGACGGTCGGCGCCGCGCCCGGAGCGGCCGCGGTGGCCGCGTCCCCTGCGCAGGCGCCGCCGCGCGGTCGACGGCGTCCGCGGGCGCAAGCCCAGGAGGACGCATGAGCCCGGTCGCGACCCGGCCCGCCCCATCGTCCCGTGCGAAGCCGCGGCGGGCCGTGGGTCGGCGCGCGCCCGGGAGCCGCTCGGCGTTCGCCACCGGGCAGCGGCCCGGAGAAGCCGAAGCGGCGCGGGCGAGCGCGACCGCCATCGGCCGTCAGGCGGCGGCCGCCGCCGCCGGGCACCTGGTCGACTCGGCGCCGGTGCTCCTGCCGGACGGGCCGGCGTGGCGCGAGTTCGTCGGACGCTGGCTGACCGCCGCGGGCTGCACGCTCAGCGATGCGGCGCGCGGCGACTGGGAGGTGGCGCTGGCGCCGACGCTCCAGAAGCGCTGGCGGCGGCAGCGCGTGCGTCTGGTCTTCGATCCGCAGCGCCCCACGCTTCCACGCGGCGCCTGGTTCACGGCCCCCGGAAGTGGTGCCGGCCGCAAGATTCTCGATGCGGCCTGTGCCGAGCCGCTGATCACCCGTCGCACCGCGCTGGTCCAGGTGCCGGGCGCGCCCGCGGACGGCATCGCCGGCGTGTGCAAGGTGCGCGGGCTCGTCTGGGGTCCACCGCGCCTCGGTCCGGTGCGCTACGAGCGCCGCGTCGCCTTCCATGTCGTCGTCACGCTCTGGGGCGGACTGCCGGCGCAGGAGCCCTGGGTGATGCTGGTCGGCCCCGACGGGGCGCTGCTCGAGTGGGAGCGCGGCTCGGAGCTGCCGGGCGTGCGCGCGCGCGAGGGTCTCTATCAGATCTCGGACCCGCTGGCCCCCGAGACCTGCGATCGGCTGGCGGGGCGCGCGCGCGAACACCTCGAGACCCTGCTCGGGAAGCGCGAGCAGGAATGGGAGCGCGCGGTGGGCAAGTTGCGGGAGGACGAGCTGTCGCGGCTCGCCAACTTCTTCGCCGCGCGGATCGAGGAGGAAGAGGAGCGCTCGCGGCGTCGCACCCCCCATGGTGACGAATCGGAGATGGAGGGGGGCGATGCGACCTCCCTCAAGCTGGAATGGGAGCGGCGCGCCGCCGAGGTCCGGCACCGCTGGGCGCTGCGCACCGAGGTGCGGATGTGGGGGCTCGAGGAGTGGGCGTGGCCGGTGGCCGACCTCGAGCAGGAGCTGCGTGCCGGGGCCGTACGGCTGCGTCTCACGAGCCGCGTGGACGTGGCGCGCGGACGGCCCGCCCTGCCGCCCTGCCCGGGCTGTAGCGCGCCCGCCGAGATGCTGGTGAGGGCCCGGGGCGGGGTCGCCTGCGTCCGCTGCGCGCCTTGACGGGGGGCGTCCGAGCCGCTAAGGTCCCGCGTTCCGAGAGGCTGGGCCGGGCTCTCCGCAGCACATGAGACTGGCGTCATAACTGGAGGCACGCGTTGTCGTTACCTCTACATCACTCCACCAAGCTCGAACAGCCGGGCGCCGAGATCATGGTGCCGGTCGCCCAGTTCTGGGAGCGGCACGGCCGTGTCGCGCTGGGTGTGCTCGCCGGCCTGGTGGTGGTGGGTGGGATCGGCTTCATGGCCCTGCGCTCCCGGGCGACCGCCGAAGAGGCCGCGGCCGGCAAGCTCGCCGAGGCGAGCCTCTACTACTGGCAGGGGGACTATCCGCACTCGCTGCAGTTGGCGCGGGAGACGGCCGAGAAGTATGCCTCGACCCCGAGCGGCCTGGACGCCCACCGCCAGGCCGGCGATGCCGCCTACTGGGGCGGCGACTTCAAGACCGCCGCCGCCGAATACCGCCGCTACCTGGCCAAGAATCCGAAGGGGCTGCTGGCGGACGCCGCGCGACGCAGCCTCGCGTATGCGCTCGAGAGCGACAAGCAGTACGCGGACGCCGTGACGGAGTACGAGGCCCTGGTCGGCCACTTCGACCGCGGATCCTCGGCCGAGTTCCTCCTCGCCGCGGGTCGCTGTCTTGCCGCGGCCAACCAGCCCCAGCAGGCGATGGCGCGGCTCCAGCGCGTGGCGGACGAGTACGGCGAGACCGAGTACGCCAATCAGGCCCGCGTCCAGCTCGCCGAGCTGCAGGCTGCCCGGCCCGCCTCCGTCACTCCCTGACATCGGTCGGAGGCGCCGATGAGCGAGCCACTCGCTCCGGTCGACCTGATCCTCCTCTGGCATCACCACCAGCCCGATTACCGTAGCCCGCGCGACGGCCGCGCCGCGCTGCCGTGGGTGCGTCTCCACGCGAGCAAGGACTACCTCGACATGGCGCGGCACCTCGAGCGCCATCCGGGGGTGCGCGCGACCTTCAACTTCGTCCCCTCGCTGATCGACCAGATCGAGGGCGTGGTCGCCGGCGAAGCCGACGAGCTGTTCGATCGACTCGCCCGCCCGGTCGCCGGGCTCACGCCCGACGAGCGCCGGCAGGTCGCCTGGCGGTGCGGTCAGGCACCCGCTCATGCCATCGAGCGCTGGCCCGCCTATCGCGCGCTGCGCGAGCGGCTGGCGCCCGGGGTGATCGCTCCCCTCGCGGGATCCATCGGAGCCTCCATCCCGGCCCTCGGGGGGGCCGACGAACTCGCGGCGGGGGACAGCGGAGCGGCCGCCGAGCGCGACCTGCTGGCACTCGAGATCTGGTTCCTGCTCGCCTGGATCGATCCCATGTTCCACGACGCTCCCGAGGTCGTCCGCGCGCTCGCCGATCGGGAACGCTGGACCGAACGACATCGGGACGCGCTGCTCCAGATCCACCGCCGGCTCGCCGCCGAAGTGATCCCCGCCTACCGGGCGCTGGCGGCGCGGGGGCAGATCGAGCTCTCGGCTTCGCCCTACTACCATCCCATCCTGCCGCTGATCTCGGACCTCTCGACCGCGCGCCGTGCGCGCGTGGACCTGGCGCTGCCCGCGGAACGGCTGGTCGCACCCGAGGATGCCCGGTGGCACATCGAGCGCGGGCTCGAGCGCCACGCCACGGCGTTCGGTGCGCGGCCGGCCGGGATGTGGCCGTCGGAGGGGAGCGTCAGCCCCGAGACGGTGGCCCTCGCCGCCGCCGCCGGCGTGCGCTGGCTGGCGAGCGACGAGGGCGTGCTGTGGGCCTCGTTGCCCGAGGTCGAGCGCCGGCGTGGCGCGCTCTACCGTGCGTGGGATCT
>JBGPXY010000057.1:0-13334 GCA_041492985.1 Candidatus Eiseniibacteriota bacterium | reverse complement strand
CCCGCTGCCGCCGCTGCGGCTTCCCGACTCCTTCTTCTACCGTGGCGACTTCCAGGCTGAATACATCTTCTTCAGCCCGACGTTCATCCGCGAAGACTATGACGACGATCCCGACCGCGTCTCCGAGTACTCAACACTCGACACCCTGTACATCACGTCAGGGGGCACGGCGCTCCAGAACGCGGCATGCATGACCTACTATCACGGGCGCGAGCATCAGCCGTTTGTCTTCTCGGGGTTCAACTTCTGGTACTGGAGGCGCCCCCAGTGCATCGGACTGGTCGACTGGGTGCTGAACAGCGTGTGGGGTCTCGAGCGGGACCCGGGCGCGCCGCGAGGGCCGGGCGCCGCTCCGCAGGGGCCGCTCGCCTCGCGCCCGGTGACAAGAACGCCCTAGAACAGCTCCCGCACGTAGCCGTCCAGCGTCTCCGCATCCAGGTAGCCGACCGTGCGTCGCACGATCTCGCCCCGGCGGTTGATGAAGAAGGTGGTCGGCAGCATGCGGATGGGCCCGTACTGATCGAGCAGCTTCTCGTCCGCCATGGCGAGACGGAACCGGACGCCCATCCGGTCCGCGAACTTCTTCACGGCCGAAGGGGGCATGTCGTCCACCGAGAGCCCTACGACCACCAGTCCGTCCTTCGAGTACCGCTCCTGGAGCCCGTTGAGATGGGGCATGCTCGCGCGGCAGGGGCCGCACCAGGTCGCCCAGAAGTCGAGGACGATCGCCTTGCCGCGCTGTTCCTGAAGCCGAAACGTCTTCCCGTCGAAGGTCCGAGCGGCGAAGGACGGAGCCAGGCGGTCGGCGTCGCCGGCGGTGGCCGGGGTCGGATGGGCGACCAGGGCCAGCAGCAGCGATGCGAGCAGCGATGGGATGGTCAGGGGAGCGATGGTTCGCACAGGGTTCCTCACATGGGGCGAGCCGGACTCGGGACGTCATCGGCGCGTCCACTCTGAGACTAGATGCTCGAGGTCGCGAGATGCCAGCCAACGCGCGCTTCTTTGCAGCCAATTGACCGGGCGACGCGCGTGACGAGTCCCGGACGACCGCGCTGCTGGCCGTTTTGCTTGAGGCTCGCGCGCGGGGTGTGCTAGCGTCCGGTCGCTCCCCTGCGACCGGAGTGGCTGCCCCGAGCGGAGGGGCCGCACCGCGCCGCCACCAACTATCTGCGACTTCACAAGGAGTGTGAAGCCGATGGCCCTCGGTGTCCTCATCCTTCAATTCGGCGCGGGCGCGCGGGCGTCCATCTGGGGGCTGGTCCTACAGTCCGGCCCGTTCGCCAAGGTCGTCCTCGTCGTGCTGCTCGTCATGTCGGTCGTCTGCTGGGGCATCATCTGGGATCGAGCCCGGCTGTACGGCCGCGTCGAGCGATCCGATCGCGCCTTCCTGGCCGCGTTCCGACGGCTCGCGCGCACGGTCGATTTCCGACTGGTGTGCGAGCAGCACCCGAACAGTCTCCTCGCCCGCGTGGCGATGGTGGGCCAGCGGGCGCTCGAGCAGCACCCCGCCGACGCCACCCACTCGTCCGCCCTGCACTACGAGATCGCCCAGCGGGCCATGGATCGATCGGCGAGCGAGGAGACCGCCCGTCTCGAGCGCCACCTCGGATTCCTGGCGACCACCGGCAGCGTCTCGCCATTCATCGGCCTGATGGGCACGGTCTGGGGGGTGATGACGGCGTTCCTCAACATCGGCGCGCAGGGGTCCGCCTCGCTGGTCGTGGTGGCCCCCGGGATCGCCGAGGCGCTGATCGCGACGGTGGCCGGATTGGCCGCCGCCATCCCGGCGGTCGTGGGGTATAACCACCTGCTCGGCCGGCTGCGCGACCTCACGAACGCGACCAGCCAGTTCGCCACCGAGTTCCTGGACCAGCGACTGGGTGGGGGTGAGGGATGATCGTCGCTTCGACCCGGCGTCCCATGGCGGAGATCAACGTGACGCCGCTCGTGGACGTGGTGCTCGTACTGCTCATCATCTTCATGGTGACTGCGCCCTTCCTGCAGGGCGGGCTCGAGATCGACCTTCCCAAAGTGGCGACACGTGGCATCGATGTGCGCGAGGGGCTGATCGTGAGCGTTCGCGCCGACCGCACGGTCGCGGTCGGCAACAGTGTCGTGCCCCTGGCTCGTTTCGAAGAAGCGCTGGGCCGTGCGGGCGCCGCCCGGCGGCCGGTGTTCCTCAAGGCGGACCAGCGCGTCCCCTACGGCACCATCGTCGACCTGATCGCCCGTATGCGGCGGAGTGGCGTCGCGGCGCTGGGGCTCGTGACCGAGCCGCCCCCGGCGGACAAGAGGTGAGCGATGCGCGGCGCGATCATCGGTTCCGGCCTGGTCCACGTGATGCTGCTCGTGGCGCTCTTCTACGTGCGCACGGCGGCCACGCTGATCCTCCCGGGACCCGAGACCGTGCAGGTGGCGCTGGTGGATGCGGCAGCGTTGACTCCCACGGCGCCGCCGCGCGTGGAGACGCCGCCGCCCGAGCCCACGCTGACCCAGGTGAAGCCGGTCGAGGACACGGGCGTCAAGTTGCAGCCGGATCCGCCCAGGAAGAAGAAGGTCGAGAAGCCACGCGAGGAAGTCGCACCCGTCCCCGAGTCGCCCGCCCTGCCCTCGGCGCCCGTGGGTTCGTCGGGCTTGCGGGGCGCGGTCTCGGTGGATGCCCGGGACTTCGAGTTCACCTACTACCTGGTGCTGGTGCGCAATCGGATCGCCGCGAACTGGGCGCCGCCGGCCGGTCTCGTGACCGGTGGACGGCGGGTGCGTGCTGTGGTCGGCTTCCGCATCGGTCGGGGGGGAACCCTCTCGGCGGTGAGGATGGACGAGGTGAGCGGGATGGAGTTCTTCGACCGATCGGCGCTGCGCGCCGTGGTGCTCAGCGATCCGCTGCCGCCGCTGCCGTTGGGTTTCCCGGCCTCCGAGCTCGGGGTGCACTTCGGGTTCGAGTGGGAGGCGCCGTGACGCGTGCCGCGCTGCTCGCAGGGGCGCTGCTCGCCCTGGCGGCCGGAACCGCGGCCGCTCAGACCCCGACCGACGTGAGGATCGACATCACGTCCGGCCAGGGACGCCGGATCCGGGTGCATTGCGAGGGGCTGCAACCGGCGGGGGATCGCAATGCGGGCACGTGGAGTGTGCAGGCCGACGAGGTGCTGGCACACGACCTCGAATGGTCGGCGGTCTTCACCGTCAGCCGTGCCTGGGTCGCGGGCCAGGAACCCTTCGATGTGCAGGCGACGATCGGCGGCAAGCTCACCGTCAACGGCAGCCAGGTGCGATTGACCGGCGAGGTGCGCGATGTCCCCGCGCGTCGCCCGATCCTGGTGAGGGAATATCGCGGTCCCGTCCGGGACTGGCGCTCGGTCGTCCACCGATTCGCGGACGACATCGTCCTGCAATTCACCGGCGAGTCGGGCGTGTCGCAGACGCGCATCGCGTTCATCGCCCAGAGCGGTCGCAACAAGGACCTGGTCGTGATGGACTTCGATGGCGCCCGACAAGCCCCGCTCACGAACGACCAGTCCATCGCGCTCTCGCCGGCGTGGTCGCCGGAGGGCTCGCTGGTGCTGTTCACCTCCTATCGGGGGGGCACGGGGCCGCGCCTGTTCGTCATCTCCGCCGCCGGTGGGAAGCCCTACCTGGTCTCCGGCCGGCCGGGGCTCAACACCAGCGGCTCGTATTCTCCGGATGGGCGCGAGATCGTCTGCACGCTGAGCCAGGACGGCAACTCGGAGGTCTATGTGCTGGACGCGCGCGGTGGCTCGCCCCAGCGTCTGACCAACAACCGTGGGATCGACACCTCGCCGACGTGGTCGCCCACCGGCCGCGAGATCGCGTTCACCTCCGACCGCACGGGGACGCCCCAGGTCCACGTCATGGATCGGGAGGGCGGGAACCTGAGGCGGCTCAACTACGACGTGGACTACACGGATTCGCCCGCGTGGTCGCCGAAGGGTGACCGAATCGCGTTCGTCTCCCGCACCGGCGGCGGCTTCGACATCTACTCCTGCCGGACGGACGGGACCGACACGAAGCTGGTGGTGAGCGGGGGCAGCAACGAGAATCCGCGCTGGTCCCCGGACGGCCGGCACCTGGTCTTCTCCTCCAATCGCGATGGTGCTCGGGGGCTGTACGTCACCGATCTCGACGGGACGCCTCCGCGCAAGCTGGATACCGGCTCACTCATCGCACTCTCTCCCGCCTGGTCACCGCGCCCCGCGGCGGCCGGGTCGGCACTCCGAATCGATGAAAGTAGTTCAACCCGTGGAGGTCAACCATGAGCCCCTTCGTTCCCAGGAGCATCCGAGCCGTCGTGGCCCTGGTGTTCGGCGTGTCGCTGATCGCCGGCTGCGCCAAGAAGCCGGTGGCGACGACCACCCCGCCGCCCGTTCCGCCTCAGGTCCAGACACCCGTGCCGCTGCCCGCGCCGGCGCCGCCCACGCGCACCGAGCCCGCGCCCACGCCTTCGACCGTCCGGTCCGAGGACTTCCAGCCCGCGCTCTTCGACTACGACTCCTACACGCTGCGCGATGACGCACGGGCCGCGCTGGACCGCAATGCCAAGACGCTCCGGGACCATGCCGGCGTCGCGATCACCATCGAGGGCCACTGCGACGAGCGGGGCACCGTCGAGTACAACCAGGCGCTGGGCGAGCGACGCGCCCAGGCCGCGCGTGACTACCTGGTGGCGGCGGGCATCGACGCCTCGCGCATCACGTTGATCTCGTACGGCAAGGAGCGGCCGTTCGCCACCGGCCAGGACGAGGCCGCCTGGCAGCAGAATCGCCGCGCGCACTTCGTGGTCCGTAGCGCGTCATGAACCGAGCGCTTCCGGTGGACCCGCGCGGTCGGCGCGGGGGACCGGGCACCCCGCGCGTGGTCCCGGCGCTGGTGGTGCTGGCCCTCGCGGCCACGGTCGTGACGCAGTCCGGCTGCTACGCGCCGCAGATCGGTCTGCTGCGGTCCGGTCTCGACAGCCTGCGCACGGTGGTGGATACGCTCACCGCGCGCGACGCGGCGGCGTACGCGATGCTGCGCGAGACCCGGCAGGAGGTCGCCGAGCAACGGGACATCCTGCTCAGCACGCGAGCCTCGAGCGGGACCACCACCCAGGAGCTGTTCGAACAGATGGGCCGCCTCGAGGGAAAGCTGGACGACGTCATGGGTCGCTTTCAACAGATCAGCCAGCGGGTGACGCCGCCGGCGGCGGCGCCCACGCAGGGCGATCCCAACCAGCTCTACGACCAGGCCGCCCAGGACCTGACCCAGGGGCGATATGCGCTCGCGCTCCAGGGATTCCGGGATTTCGTCCGTCGCTTCCCCACCGCCGAGCTGTCGGACAACGCCCAGTACGGGGTGGGGGAGTGCTTCTTCGCCCAATCGCAATTCGACAGCGCGGCGATCGAGTACGCGCGGGTCGAGGAGACCTGGGCACAGGGCGACAAGGTCCCCGCCGCCCTCTACAAGCTGGCCTTGAGCCGCGACAAGCTCGGGCAGAAGGACGCCGCGAAGAAGACCTTCGAGGACCTGGTCAAGCGCTTCCCGAACTCCGGCGAGGCGCAACTGGCGCGTGAGAGACTCGGCAACACGCGCCGCCGCTAGTCTCCTCTGGCTGTGGGCGGGCCTGGCCCTCGGGCTGGGCCATGTCCGCGAGTCAGGGGCGGCGGAAGCGCCGGCGGACACCGGCCTCGCCGCGCCGAGCGCCGCTTCGGTTGCCGCGGCCTCCCGGGAAGCGAGCGCGATCGACGGGCATCCGGTCGCGCGCGTGGACGTCGATCCCCATGACATCTTCGAGCCCGTTCCACACGGCCGGCTCGCGCCGGTCTACCGGCTCGCCGACCGCCTGCACTTCCGCACCCGCCCCTCGACCGTACGGAACCACGTGCTCATCGCACCGGGGGACGCGTGGAGCGAGGCCCGCGCGCGGGAGAGCGAGCGGGGGTTGCGCGCGCTCGACATCTTCGACGCGGTGCGTGTGTCGGGCCGGCCGTCGGGCGACTCGGTCGCGGTCTCGGTGTGGACCCGCGATGCCTGGACCACCTCCCCCGAGTTCGCGCTCGAACGGGGGGGCGGGCAGGTGTTCGGCTCCGTGCAGTTCTCGGAACGGAACCTGTTCGGGCGCGCCCAGCAGTTCAACTTCGGCTACCGCGAGGACCCCACCGGCGTCTCGCGATCGTTCGAACTCGCCGACCCTGGCGTGCGAGGGT
The DNA here is from genome assembly GCA_041492985.1 of Candidatus Eiseniibacteriota bacterium. Taxonomy (GTDB): domain Bacteria; phylum Eisenbacteria; class RBG-16-71-46; order RBG-16-71-46; family RBG-16-71-46; genus WS-11. The sequence goes on along the minus strand of JBGPXY010000057.1, from coordinate 7,134 downwards.
CGCACGTGCGATTCGAGGCCTCGGCCAGCGGGGGCTCGAGCGGCACGGTCAACAGCATCTCGGTGGGCCTGCCGTTCTACGCGGAGGACACGCCCCTCTCGTTCGGCCTGCGAGCGGAGCGAGCCTTCACCACGGTGCGACTCTTCGACTCGGGGCAGGAGGTCGCGACCTTCGCGCAGCGCTTGGAGCGATTCGAGATGGCGGTGGGTCGAGGATGGCGCTCCGGACGGACGATCTCGCGTCTCACCAGCTCCTTCCTGATCGTGGACCGGAGCTTCGGAGGCAGCACGCTGCAGCCCGGCGCGCCGCCCGAGTTCGCGGGGGTTGAGGAGCGGCTGCGCATCCGGCGCTTCGGCGTGGAAGGCCGGCTCTGGCGTCCCGCCTTCGTCGAGCGCATCGGCGTCGATCGCCTGGATGGCATCGAGGACTTCGATCTCGGGCGTTCGTTCGAGCTCTCGCTCGGCCTCTCGCCGCGGGCGCTTGGCGGCAGCGTCGACGAAGGCTTTGCCGCGGTCCGCACGATGGTGGGGACGGACGCGCACCGGGTGGGGTTCGGCTGGGTGCGGCTCCAGCTCTCCAGCCGCCTGATTTCCGGACCCCGCGAAGCCACCGGCCGGCTCGAGGGGCGATGGGTGAATCAGACCATTCCCAGACACACGCTCGTGCTCGCCGCACTCGGCGCCGCGGGCTGGCAGACGCCACGCGACTATCAGCTGGTGGTCGGCGGGCTCAACGGCCTGCGCGCGCACGAGGTCCACGCGCTCGCCGGGAACCAGGTCTGGCGCCTGAACGCCGAGAGCCGCTGGCTGCTGCGGCGCGACTTCCAGCAGCTGCTGTCGTTCGGGGCCGCCGCGTTCTGGGATGCCGCGCGCACCTGGGGCCCGGGCTCGGGAGACGCTCCATGGCAGCACGACCTGGGGCTGGGACTGCGCCTCGGCCTGCCGCGTTCGGCGCTCAATCGTGTCGCGCGGTTCGACATCGCCTGGCCGGTCTCACCTGCCGGCCGCGGCCCGCGCGAGCCCGTGTTCTCGTTCGGTTCGAGCCAGGCCTTCTAGGGCGCGGTCGCGGTGCTTGACGGGCTCCGCCCACGCCCGTAGCGTCCCGACCCCGGAGGCACGACCATGGATCTCCACGCGGTGTCGCTCGACATCCCCGCCGAGTGCAATCTGGTGTTCGGTCAGGCGCACTTCATCAAGACCGTCGATGATCTCGCCGAGATCGTGGTCACCTCGGTACCCGGCGTCCGATTCGGTATCGCCTTTTGCGAAGCCTCGGGCCCATGCCTGATCCGCACCGAGGGGAATGACCCCGAGCTGGTCGAGGCGGCGATCTCGAACGCCGAGCGGGTCGCCGCGGGACACGCGTTCTTCCTGCTCCTGCGCGGCGCCTACCCGATCAACCTGCTCAATGCGGTGAAACAGTGTCCCGAGGTCTGCCAGGTCTTCTGCGCGACCGCCAACCCGGTGCACGCGCTGGTGGCGCAGACCGGCCAGGGACGCGGCGTGCTGGGCGTGGTCGATGGTCTCTCACCGCGCGGGACCGAAGACGAACCGGCCAGGCTGGAGCGGCGGGAGTTCCTGCGGCGCATCGGATACAAGCGCTGAGCGCGGCCGCCCGCGACTCGCGTTCACGCGACGCGTGGCGTAGACTGCGCGCCGGCCATGATCCTTCGCACGACCCCCGACCTCGATCGCGCGCGGGTGAGCACCCGGCGCCGGGCCGTCCCATGAGCCTCCGCTTCGGCACGTCGGGGATCCCGCGCTCGACCCGGAAAGCCGGCACCGACCACGGCATCCGCCGCGCCCGCGAGCTGGGACTCGATTGCCTCGAGATGGCCTGGGTGAACGGCATACGCATGGGTGAGGCGGCCGCCGAACGCATCGCCGAGGCGGCGCGCGAGACGGGGCTCGAGCTCACCGCCCACGGGCCGTACTACGTCAACCTGTGCGGTGACGCCGACGTGATCCAGCGCAGTGTCGACCGTCTGATGCACACCGGCCGCATGGCCCAGCGATGCGGCGCTCAGAGCTTCTGTTTCCACGCCGGGTTCTATCAGAAGCTCGATCCCGGCGAGGCGAACCGGAAGGTGCGCGCCGGGCTCTCGGCCATCACGGCCGGGCTGCGCCGGGAAGGGATGCGCGTCGATGTCCGTCCTGAGCTGACCGGCAAGCCGAGCCAGGTGGGCTCGCTGGACGAGCTCCTCGACTGGAGCGCCACGATCGAGGGGGTCCGGCCGTGCGTGGACTTCTCTCACCAGTACGCGCGGCACGGCGGGGCCTTCAACACCTATCGCGAGTTCGGCGAGATGCTCGAGCGCATCCGCGGGCGGCTCGGACCCGGAGCGCTCGAGCGGCTGCACGTCCACATCGCCGGGATCGAGTTCGGCCCCAAGGGCGAGCGGCGACATCTGCCGCTGCGGGAGTCGAAGTTCCGCTACCGCGAGCTGTTGAAAGCACTCAAGGACTGCAAGGTGTCGGGATGGGTGGTGTGCGAGAGCCCGTCCATGGAGGACGACGCCCTGGTGCTCCAGCGCGCGTATCGGCGGCTGCGATGACCCGCGCCGGCCTCACCCACCGGGCGCTGCGTCTCGGGCCCCTGGAGAACAACGCCTATCTCATCGTCTGCGTGGCCACCCGCGAGACCGCGGTGGTGGACGTGGGCTTCGAGCCCGGGACCGCGATCGACGCGCTGCGCGCCGGCGACCACAAGGTGCGCTACCTGCTCGGCACGCATGCCCATTACGACCACATGGCGGGCATGCGTACCGTGCAGGAGGCGGTGGGCGGAGAGTGCTGGCTCCACCCGGCCGACCGCCCCCTGCTGGATCGCCTCACCGAGCAGGGGGCGATGTTCGGGTTCCCGCCGGCGCTCGCGCCCGAGGTGGTGCACGATCTCGAGGACGGACAGCGTCTGCCGCTGGGAGAGGAATCGCTCGAGGTCATCCACACGCCCGGTCATTCGCCCGGCGGCGTGTGCTTCCACTGGAAGGATTGCCTGTGGGTGGGCGACACGCTGTTCGCGGGGTCGGTCGGGCGGACGGACCTGCCCGGGGGCTCCTTCGAGGCGCTCGAGCGCGCCATCCGGACCCGCCTCTTCCCGCTCGGGGACGAGGTCCAGGTCTTCCCGGGTCATGGCGCCGCCACCACGCTCGGCCGCGAACGCCGCGAGAATCCGTTCGTGGGCGAGCACGCGAGGCTCGCGTGAAGCGCGCGCCGGGTGAATGGAACGCGCGGCTGACCCTCGACCCGACCGCGTTCATCGCCCCGGGGGCGGTGGTGGTCGGCGAGGTCACGGTGGGGGCGCAGGCCAGCGTGTGGTTCAACACGGTGGTGCGCGGCGACACCGCACCGGTCACGATCGGCGCGGGATCGAACGTCCAGGACAACTCGGTGGTCCACGTGGATGCGGGGCAGCCGGCGGTGATCGGCGACGGGGTCACGATCGGGCACCGGGCAATCGTGCACGGGTGCGTCATCGGCGATGGATGCCTGGTGGGGATGGGCGCGGTCGTCCTCTCCGGAGCGCGCCTGGGGGAGGGCTCGCTGATCGGCGCCGGGGGACTGGTGCTCGAGGGTCAGGAGATCCCGCCGGGGAGCCTGGTGCTCGGGGCCCCGGGGAAGGTGGTGGGCAGGGTCTCGGAGGCGCAGCGCGACGGGATGCGCCAAGGGTCCGAGCACTACGTGGCGTTGGCGCGTAGCTACCGCGAGCGCGGCTTCGCTCGACCGCATCCTTTCCCGCGCAGCGAGCTCGGCGCTTCGGGCCGGGAACGCGGGGCGCTGGGCTTCCTGGAATGGGCCCAGCTGCTGGCCGTGCTGGCCGAGAGTCCGCGCTGGGTGGCGCAGCGCCTCGGACGCTACCCGGAAACGCGATGGAGGCAGGCTCCGGGCCCGGCGCGATGGTCGGCGCTCGAGATCGTCTGCCACCTGCGCGACTCGGACCGCGACGTGCTCACCCCCCGCCTCGAGCGATTGCTCGACGAGGAGCGGCCGGTGATCGCCGATGTCGACATGCGGGGGTGGGACACCGCGCGCGCCTACCGCTCGGAGTCGGCACCGGCCGCGCACCAGGCCTGGGCGGAGTCCCGCCGGATGGCGCTGGCCCGGCTCGCGCCCCTGCGCCCGGAGGACTGGCATCGGATGGGCGAGCACTCGGTCCGCGGCCCGTACCCACTTGGCGAGATGGTCCGATCCTGGGCCGAGCACGACCTCTCGCACCGGCGACAGATCGCCGAGGCGCTGGGAGAGTTCGCGTGACCCGACGCCCCGCGAAGCGCCCGGCGTCGCGCGGAGGGCGCCGCCCGCCCGCCCGCCCGCATGCGCACGCGGCAGACGCGCCGCGAGCGGTGCGTTGCGCGATCGTCACCGTCAGTGACACCCGTGGCCGCGATGACGACCCCAGCGGCGATCTGTTGCGCCTTCGGGTCGAGCGGGGTGGTCACGCGGTGGTCTCGCGCGCCTGGGTGAGAGACGAGGCGCCGGCGATCCGACGGGCGGTCCGCGCCGCGCTCGCGCGGCGCGACGTGGACGCGGTCCTGGTGGCCGGGGGCACTGGGGTCGCCCCGCGCGACGTCACCCCGGAGGCGGTCGCACCGCTGGTGCAGCGCTGGCTGCCCGGGTTCGGAGAGATGTTCCGCATGCTGTCGATGCGCCAGGTCGGGAGTGCCGCGTGGTTGTCGCGCGCGGCGGCCGGCGTGGCGCGCGGTCGTTTGCTGGTGATCCTGCCGGGCTCGCCGGCCGCCGTGCGGCTGGCGGCGGACCGGCTGCTCGTGCCCGAGCTCGCGCACGCGGCGCGGCTCCTGGGTCGATTCCCACGTGGAGAGTGACCATGTCCGTCAAGTCTGACCGCTGGATCCGCGAGATGTGCCTCAAGCACAAGATGATCGAGCCGTTCGAGGAGAAGCAGGTGCGCGAGGGCGTCATCTCGTACGGCATCTCGTCGTATGGGTACGACCTCCGCATCGCGAACGAGTTCAAGATCTTCACCAACGTCAACTCGACCATCGTCGATCCCAAGCACGTGGATCCGGGGACGATGGTCGACTTCACCGGTCCGATCGCGCTCATCCCGCCCAACTCCTTCGCGCTCGGGCGCAGCGTCGAGTACTTCCGCATCCCGCGCAGCGTGATCACCGTCACGGTCGGGAAGTCCACGTACGCCCGTTGCGGCATCATCACCAACGTCACGCCGTTCGAACCGGAGTGGGAGGGCTTCGTGACGCTCGAGATCAGCAACACGACGCCGCTGCCGGCCCGGATCTACGCCAACGAGGGGATCGCCCAGGTGCTCTTCTTCGAGAGCGACGAGGTCTGTGAGATCTCGTACAAGGACAAGGCGGGGAAGTACCAGGCGCAACGAGGCATCACGCTGCCGAGGCTCTGACGCGCCGGGCCGGCCGCGCTTGCGGGGACCTCCCGCGGCCACTATGCTGCCCGCGTTCCGGCGGTCAGCATCAAGATCCCCCGAGGAGCGATCGATGTTCAAGGAGCTGGGCCAGGGACTTGGCGTGACGCTCGAGAACCTCTTCAAGAAGCCGTTCACCGTGCAGTACCCGGAAGAGAAACTCGAGATGTTTCCGCGCTTCCGCGGGCTGCACATCCTGACGCGGCACGAAGATGGTCTCGAGCGCTGTGTCGGGTGCGAGCTGTGCGCGGTTGCCTGCCCGGCCGACGCCATCTTCGTCGAGGCGGCCGAGAACGACCCCGACACGCCGAACTCGCACGGCGAGCGCTTCGCGAAGCGTTATGAGATCAACATGCTGCGCTGCATCTTCTGCGGCATGTGCGAAGAGGCCTGCCCTGAGGACGCCATCTACCTCGAGAAGAAGTACGAGCTCGCCGACTACGAGCGCGACGCGTTCATCTACACCAAGAACGAGCTGATGGTGCCCCTCGAGCAGTCCGGCTACCTCCCCGAACGCTGAACCGGTCGCGATCCGCCGCTGGCGGCCGCCGCCGCTGGCCCACCCGCCCGGGTGCCGACCGGGTCCCGCGCTCGCATGCAGACGTCGTTCCGCTTCGGGACGAACCCTGTCTCCACTTGAGACGGTCGGGTCACGCGAGAGCCAAGACGGCCTCTCAAGTGGCAGCGCCAAGCGATTGGACCGCAGCCGGTTCATGGGTGGCCACAAACGCGGGCACGGCGGTTGCGCTGCAGCGAAGGCGTTACGCGCCCGTCGCCCCGGAGGCCGCCCCGGCAGCGTGACGAGGCGCGGGAGACTTCGAGGCAGGAGGAGAGACATGACGCTCATTCGCTGGCGCTCCGCGCCGGTCACCCCGATCCGCGACCTCACCCACATCGACGAGGTCAACCGTCTGTTCGAAGGACTGTTCTCGCGCGGGACGCCGCAAGGCGACCTGAGCGCGATCTTCACACCGGCGGTCGACATCGAGGAGACCCCGGCGGACTTCGTCGTGCGCGTGGACCTTCCTGGTGTCGCCCAGAAGGACGTCAAGGTGAGCCTGATGGGCGACACACTGACCATCCGTGGCGAGCGCAGGCAGGAGACGCCGACGGGAAACCACCACCGCCTCGAGCGCGTGTATGGCACATTCGAGCGCTCGTTCACGCTGGGCACCCCGGTCCGCAACGACCAGGTGAAGGCCCAGTACCGGGACGGTGTCCTCGAAGTGCGGGTACCGAAGGCTGAAGAGGCCCGCATGCGGGAGATCGAAGTCCAGGTCGGCTGAACCGAACACGGACGATCACGGGCCCTGCCGGACCGGCACCTGCCGGTCCGGTGCGGCTCCTAAACGATGAGGAGCGGGAGATCCAATGGGTAAGGTCATCGGCATCGATCTCGGAACCACCAACTCGTGCGTCGCGGTCATGGAGGGCGGAGAGCCCAAGGTGATCCCCAACGCCGAGGGATTCCGGACCACGCCCTCCGTCGTCGCGTTCTCGAAGAACGGCGAACGGCTCGTGGGTGTGGTCGCGCGCCGTCAGGCCGTGACCAACCCCAAGAACACCATCTACTCGATCAAGCGCTTCATGGGGCGCAAGTACGACGAAGTCCAGAGCGAGCTCAAGCTGGTCCCCTACGAGGTGGTCCGGGATTCCAGCGGAGACGTCCGCATCCGGTCGGGAGGGGAGGAGTTCTCGCCCCCGGAGATCTCGGCGATGATCCTCCAGAAGATG
>JBGPXY010000158.1:0-6468 GCA_041492985.1 Candidatus Eiseniibacteriota bacterium | reverse complement strand
ATTCGACCTCGGGCACCTGGGGATGAACGGCGACAGCTTCGGGCAGAGCGACATGCCGAAAGACTTCGACTCGGCCAAGGACAGCTCGCTGATCGGCCCGCCGCCCCCCAAGAAAGCCAAGCGCTAGCGTCGCCGTTCCGCTCCGCGTGATCGGGGACGTGACGAGCCCGGCCTCACCGCCGGGCTCGAGCACTTTCCGGCGCATGCGCGCGTCGGTGCGATCGCCTCAGGCGTCGGTCCCGGGTGGTGATCCCGGGCTGTACTTGAGCACCTCGACGCGCTCCAGCGTCATCAGCCCCTCGCCGATCATCTCGTCGCAGATGGGGATGAAGCCGCGGATCCGGTCCTCTCCATCGACGATCTCGATCAGCAGCGGCAGATCCTCGGAGAGTCGCAGGACCTTGGCCGTGTGGATGCGGCTGTGCGCGCCGAAGCCCTCGAGCCCGCGCACGACGGTGGCGCCGGCCAGCCCCATCTCGCGCGCCTTGAGCACCAGCGCCTCGTGAAGCGGCCGGCCATGCCAGCGGTCGCTCTCGCCGATGTAGATGCGCAACAGCATCCCCTGCCCGGTGATCTTCATGATCCTCGCTCCTCTAGAGCCTGAGTCCGATCGCCAGCCCCACCGATGCGGCCAGGATGCAGACCAGCGCCGAGCCGCCGGCGTACCCGGTCGCGGCCAGCCACTGGCCGTCACGCAATAGCACCGCGCTCTCGAAGGAATAGGCCGAGAAGGTCGTGAAGCCGCCCAAAACACCGACGATGAGGAACAGGCGACCGTTCGGAGAGACGAGTGCCCGCTCCAGGGCGATCGCGGCGACCAGACCGATCGCGAACGAGCCGAGCGCGTTCACCGCGAAGGTCCCCCACGGAAAGGTCGAGCGACTCCAACGCTGGACCAGGCCCGAGAGCCCCCAGCGGGCGAGGCTGCCGATCGCTCCGCCCGCCGCGACCAGCAGTGCCTGCTTCACAGCGGGAACGCCCCCTCGAACTTCGTGCCCTCCCCGAGGGCGACCGCGTGGCGCATCTGCTCGGCCAGATGGCGCGGCATCGTGCGGTAGACGTCGGTGAACATGCTCTCGATCGGCGGCGGCGGGAGGGACTCCGCCCGCTGGATGGCTACGCCGATCTCGTCGTTGAGCTCCTGGGTCCAGCGCTCCTCGTCGCCGTCGGCGAGATGACCGCTGGCCCGCATCCAGGTGCGCAGACGAGCGAGCGGGTCGCGCCGTTCCCACTCGGCGACCAGCGCGGCGTCGCGATAACGCGTGGGATCGTCGCTCGAGGAATGGCCACCCATGCGGAAGGTGACCGCCTCGACCAGTGTGGGCCCCTCGCCACGCCGGGCCCGCTCGACCGCCTCGCGGGTCGCCTCGATGACGGCGAAGAGGTCGTTGCCGTCCACGCGCACGCCCGGGAAGCCGTAGGCCTCAGCCTTGATGGCGATGCTCTCCGAGGCCGTCTGGCGTGCGAGCGGCACCGAGATCGCCCACTGGTTGTTCTGGCAGAAGAACACGACCGGCAGCCGGAACACGCCCGCGAAGTTGGCGGCGGCGTGGAAGTCACCGCTCGAGCTGGCGCCGTCGCCCATGTAGCCCATGCATACGACGTCGTGCTTCAAGTGTCGCGCCGCCCACGCGGCGCCCATCGCGTGCGGGAGCTGGGTGGCGATGACCGACGACCAGGCGACGGTGTTCACCTTGCGGTCGCTGAAGTGGCAGGGCATCTGCCGCCCCATGAGCACGTCACCACTGTTGCCCATGAGCTGGCAGACGATCTCCTCGATGCTCGTGCCGCGCCACAGCGACACGCCCATCTCGCGCAGCGCCGGGAACACCCAGTCGGTGGGACGCAGCGCGTAGCCCGATCCGGTCACGGCCGCCTCCTGGCCGGCTGCCGTGCCGTAGAAACCGATGCGTCCCTGGCGCTGGAGCGACAGCATGCGCTGGTCGAGCACGCGCATCTTGACGATGTGGCGGAACATCGCGCGCAGATCGTCGCGCGGGACCTCCGGGAGCTTGCCGACGACACGCCCCTCGGGATCGAGACGCTGCAGGAGAGGCGGGCTCATCCGATCTCTCCCTCGCCCAGCCAGGCGGATGGGTCCGCGAGCCGCGCGATGACGGCATAGAGGAAGTCCGCCCCGACGGCACCATCCACCACCCGGTGGTCGAGGGAGAGCGAGAGGTTGGTCATCTCGCGCGCGACGATCTGGTCGTCCACCACCACCGGCTTCTTCTTGACCTCGTGGACACCCAGGATGGCGACCTGGGGATGATGCACGATCGGGGTCGCGAGCAGCCCGCCCTTCGCGCCGGTGCTGGTGACGGTGAACGTGCCGCCCTGGAGCTCTTCGAGCTTGAGCGTGCCGGCACGCGCCGCGGTCGACAGCCGCTTGATCTCGGCGGCGATGCCAAGCAGCGGACGACGGTCCACGTCACGCACCACCGGCACCGTGAGCCCCTCGGCCGTCGCGGTGGCGATCCCAACGTGGTAGTAGCGCTTGAGCACGATCTCGTGCGCCTCGTCGTCGAGGCTCGCGTTGACCAGCGGGAACTGCTTGAGCGGCTCCACCAGCGCCTTCACCACATAAGCCAGGTAGGTGAGCGGCGCCCCCGCCTGTTCCGCCCGCGCCCGGGTGCGGGCGAGGTGGGCCGTGACCGCGCTCATGTCGCACTCGGCGACGAAGGTGAAGTGGGCGGCGGTGTCGAGCGATCGTCGCATGCCCTCGGCGATGCGGCGCCGAAGGCCGCGCAGCGGGACGCGCTCCTCCGGCCCGGCCGCGGTGGTCGCCGTCTTCACCGGTGCCGCCGCCCCGCCTGCCGGGGTCGCGCGCTGCACATCCTCCGCGGTGATGCGGCCGCCGGGTCCGGTCGCGCTCACCGATTCGAGCGCCACGCCCAGCTGTCGCGCGAGCTGTCGCACCGCCGGCGTGGCTTGTGGCGCGGTGCCGCCCGCGGGCGACGGAGGCGCCGCGGAGCCCGCGACCGAACGCGCCGGGTTGGGCGAGGCGGTGGCGCCCCGCGCCGGGGATGAGCCCGCCGCACCGGGCGAGGCGGCGACACCCGCACCCGCAGTACTGGCCACCGTGATGGTGACGATCACCGTGCCGACCGGGACCACCTGTCCCTCCTCGGCGTGCAGACCCGCGATCGTGCCGTTGCGCGGCGAGGGGATCTCCACGTTGGCCTTGTCGGTCATCACCTCGACCAGGGGCTGGTCCTCCTTCACCACGTCACCCGGCTTGACCAGCCAGCGCACGATCTCGCCTTCGGCCACACCCTCACCGATGTCGGGGAGCTTCACCTCGAAGACCATGACGTCCCTTCCTCTATTCCAGGAAATCGAACCGGCCGATCTCGATCTCGCGATCGTAGAGCCGCTCGCCGCGCTCGCTCAGCGCCCGCCACGTGGTCGCCCGCTCGCGCTTGAACTCCTCGTACACCGTATCGCTCGTCCAGCGATCGGCGATCATGAATCGCACCGGGTCACGCAGATCCTTCATGAGCGTGGTGCTGATGAACGCCGGACTCTCACGGAACAGCTCGCCCCATGGACCGTCGGGGCGGTAGAACGACTCGAACTCCTCCACGCGTTCGGGCGTCGCCCGGTATTCCCAGACCACGACGAGCATCCGCGGGCTCCTAGGCGAAGGTCATCACGTGCTCGATGGCGCGCACCGCGCGCGGGGCGTCGGGGAGGTAGCTGTGCTCGAGCGTGTAGGGGAACGGCGTGTCGTAGCCGGTCACGCGCACCACGGGCGCCTGCAGCGAGGTGAGCGCCTGCTCCGCGAGCAGGGCCGCCAGCTCGGCGCCGTAGCCGCAGGTGCGCGGCGCCTCGTGCAGGATCACGGCGCGCCCGGTCTTGCGCACGCTCGCGAGCACCGTCTCGGTGTCGAGCGGCGCCAGCGTGCGCAGGTCCACCACCTCGACCGACCAGCCGCGCTCGGCCGAGGCGACGGCGGCCTCGACCGCGATCGGCACCATCGCGCCGTAGGCGAGCACGCTGCAGTGTTCGCCCGCGCGCGCGATCCGCGCGCTGGAGAGCGGGACCGTGAAGCGTCCCTCCGCCACCTCCTCGCGCATCGAGCGGTAGAGACGCTTGGGCTCGAGGAAGATGACCGGATCCTCGCCGGCGAGTGCCGCCAGCAGCAGGCCCTTCGCGTCCGAAGGGGTCGAGGGGATGACCACCGTGAGGCCGGCGGTGTGGCAGAAGTAGGCCTCAGGGCTCTGCGAGTGATAGAGACCGCCCTTGATCCCGCCACCGTAGGGCGCCCGCACGACCACCGGGCACGCGTACTGGCCCGCGGAGCGCCAGCGCAGCTTGGCCATCTCGGAGACGATCTGGTCGAAGGCGGGATAGATGAAGTCGACGAACTGGATCTCGGCCACCGGCCGCAGGCCATAGAGCGCCATCCCGATCGCGCCGCCGATGATGCCGTTCTCGGCCAGCGGCGTGTCGACCACGCGGTCCTCGCCGAACTCCGCCTGCAGGCCTTCGGTGACGCGGAACACGCCCCCGGCCTTGCCGACGTCCTCGCCGAGCAGGACCACGCGTGGGTCCTCGCGCAGCGCGATGCGCAACGCGTCCTGGATGGCCTGGACCATGGTCATCGCGGGCATGGGAGCACTCCGGAGGTCGACGGGACGCGGCAGCGTAGCCGATGGTCCGGAGGGCGGCAACTGGGGGCGGCCGCGCGCGGGAGCTTCATGAGATGGCGCGCCGTGGGGGCGACGATCGAGTGCCCAGCCCTCGAAACTTAGCCTTGACCAACGGCAGAATTAGTCTAGGCTAATGGCCGTTCGGGTCGAGGCGCGGCCCGATCCACGCCATCGAACCGGAGACCGCACGGTGACGCGCATCGACCACCTCCCGCGACGACTCACGCGCTGGCTGCTGCTGAGCGTGTTGCTCGGGGTGCTGGCGCTCGGCCTCGCCGGCCGCCGTGACCTGCCGATGCTCAACGCGTTCGTCGCGATGTGCGCGGGGGTGGGGCTGTTCGGTGCGCTCCGCATCGACGCCGCGCTGGCGCGCGAACGCCTGCGACCCGGCCAGACCGGCGAGGACCCGCTGCGCCTGGCGTTCATCCGCGTGCTGTTCCTCGTCCTGTTCGTGATCGCACTGCTCGACATCGGCCGGTTCCACTGGTCGGACTCGGTGCCCCGCCCGCTGCAGCTCACGGCCCTCGTGCTCGCGGCGGCGGCGTTCACCTGGATCGTCTGGGCGATCTCGGCCAACCGCTTCTTCGTCCCGGTGATCCGTGTGCAGCCGGAACGGGGTCAGCAGGTCGTGAGTGCCGGACCCTACGCTCGCGTGCGCCACCCGGGTTACGCCGGCATGACGCTCGTGGCACCGTCGAGCGCGCTCGCCCTCGGCTCCTGGTGGGCCCTGGTGCCGGCGCTGATCCTCGCCGCGCTGTTCGTGGCACGCGCGGGCCACGAAGACCGATTCCTGCTCGGCCATCTCGAGGGGTACGGCGACTATGCCGTGCGGGTGCCGTGGCGCCTGATACCGGGGGTGTGGTGAGCGCCGAGGTCCGACTCACCCGTTCGAGGCAGGACTACCTCAAGGCGCTCTACGCGCTGGCGCCGGAGGGAGCCCCGGTGTCCACGTCGCGCCTGGCCTCCCATCTGGGTGTCTCGCCGCCCTCGGTGACCAACATGCTCGCGCGCCTCGCGGTCGAGGGTCTGGTGACGCACCCGCCGCGTGCCGGCGCGCGGCTGACCGCGAAGGGCCGCCGCGCGGCGCTCGAGATGGTGCGTCGACACCGCATCCTCGAGACCTTCCTGGTGCGTGTGCTGGGACTCGACTGGGCCGAAGTGCACGAGGATGCCGAGGTCCTCGAGCATCACATCAGCGAGCGCGTGCTCGCGGCGATCGATCGCCTGGTCGGCCATCCGGACGAGGACCCGCACGGACACCCGATCCCCGACCGCACCGGCCGGATGCGCCGGCGCTCGCTCACCCCGCTGGCGACGCTGCGCTCCGGAGACCGGGCCGTGGTGCGCGAGATCCGGGACGCCGACGGTCCGCGCATGGCCCGCTGGAAATCCGCGGGGCTGGTGCCGGGCGCCGAGGTCCGCGTGCGCGCGGTGAGGGCGCTCGAGGACGTCTACGAGCTGAACGTGGCCGGGCGTCGACTGGTGACCGGGAGCGAGGGGCTGGCAGGGGTGATGGTCGAGGTGGCGAAGGCGTCGCGCCGTCGATCGGCCTCGGCGGCGATGGCGATCGTCGCGCTGCTGGCGGGGGCTCTCATGTGCGGAGGCGCGACGCGGGTCGGCGCGGCTCCGGCGGCTGCGGCGCCCATCGCCGACAACAGCTTCCTGGTCGAGGAGGCGTACAACCAGGAAGTCGGCGTGGTGCAGCACATCGCGACCTTCGTGCGGGCGCGGGAGGGCGGGGCGTGGGACCTCGCGTTCACGCAGGAGTGGCCGCTCGGTGGCCAGCGGCATCAAGTCAGCTACACCGTTCCCT
>JBGPXY010000044.1:0-15993 GCA_041492985.1 Candidatus Eiseniibacteriota bacterium | reverse complement strand
GTAGCGCTCGACCGCCTCGCCGATCATCGCGAAGTCGTCGGGACCCGGGCGACGGATGCGCATGCGCCGGTAGAGCCCCTTGACCGGTCGTCCGTTCTCGCTCGCCACCACCGCCGCCACCGCGCCCTCGTCGCCCAAGTTCGAGACGTCGAAGCACACGACGCGGTGCGGAGGGACCTCGAGCGCCAGCGTCTTCTGGAGCTCGAGCACCTCGGGGGCGTAGCGCGCTCGACGGCCCGCGGCGCGCGACAGGGCGTCTTCGAGCGCCAGCGCGGCGTTGCGCTCCGCGGTCGCGACCAGCTGCCGTTCGAGTCCGCGCGTCGGCAGCACCACCTCGACGCGATGTCCGGCGTGCCGACCGAGCGCCTCGCCAAGCAGGGTCGCGTCGTCCATGCGCACGCCCACCACCAGCCGCACCGGCAGATCGGTCAGCGCCAGGTAGTGCTGCGCGACGAAGGACGCCAGCACGTCGGCCTCCTCGCGCGCCTCGACGCGGTCGAGCGTGCGCGATTCCTTGCCGATCACCCGACCCCCGCGCACCAGCAGGAGCGCCACCACCGCCCGCCGCCCGTGACGGGCCAGACCGAGCACGTCCGTGTCCCGCCCGCTCGTTCGCACCACCTTCTGCGGGATCCGAACCTTCTCGAGCAGGCGGATCTGATCCCGCCGCCGCGCGGCCGCCTCATAGCGCCGTCCATCGGCGGCCTGGTCCATCTCGGTGCGCAGCCGGGTCAGCAGCTCGTCGTCACGGCCGGCGAGGAACAGCAGCATGCCGTCGACCAGCGCGCGGTACTCGTCGGGACGCACCGCCGCGCGGCTGTAGCACGGTCCCGCGCAGCGCTTGATGTGGTAGTAGAGACAGGGACGATCGGCGCGCCGGTAATCCTCGAAATTGCGGCAGGTGCGCACCGGGAAGATCCGGCGCACCTCACGCAACGTGCGGCGCAGGAGCTTCACGTCGGTGAAGGGTCCCAGGTAGCGCGCGCCGTCGCCGCGCAGGTGCCGGGTCACCGACAGCCGTGGGAACTCCTCCTGCACGCTCAGGCGCACGTAGGGGAAGCTCTTGTCGTCCTTGAGCAGGATGTTGTAGTGCGGGTGATGCTGTCGGATCAGGGTGGATTCCAGCAGCAGGGCCTCGACCTCGGTCTCGGTCATGATCACGTCGAGGTCGGTCGCCTCGGCCATCAGCTCACGATGGCGTGCCTCACCGTCATCGCCGGCGAGGTAGCTCCGGACCCGCTGGGAGAGGCGCTTGGCCTTGCCCACATAGAGCACGCGCCCCAGGGGGTCCTTGAACAGGTAAACCCCTGGTAATGCGGGGAGATTGAGGATTTTCTCGCTCAGTAGGCTCACGGGACACTCCAGACACCCCATGCGAGTTGGGTGAACGGTTACACTACACCCCACCGACCGGCGCCAGCAACGACGCTTCTCCGGGCACGCGGACGCTCGAATGACGTCGCGTACGCCGAGGAAGCGCCCCCGCGCTTGACACTCCGGTGCACGGACCGTATGTTCCTCGGGTTTTTCACCGACCGTGCATCGCCAAGGAGGAATCGCAATGCCACATCACAAATCCGCTGCCAAACGCGTCATCACCAACGAGAAGGCGCGGCAGCGTAACGTGGCCCTGCGCAGCCGTATGCGCGCTGCCGTCAAGGCGGTGCGCGAGGCAAAGACCCGTGTCCAGGCGCAGACGGCCTACCGCGACGCCGCGTCGATCCTCGACCGCACCGCCGCCAAGGGCGTCATCAAGAGGGAGACCGCGAGCCGGCACAAGGGGCGCCTGGCGAAGTTCGCCGCCTCGCTGTCGGCCTAGCCTCCCCCGGCCATGCTTCGCCTGACGGCCGCATTCCTCGCGGCGTGCATCACCTTCGAGATCCTCTGTCCGGCCGCCCGCGCCCACGCGCAGGCGGCCGCGCCGTTTCAGGTGGTCCCGGTCGAAACGCCGATGCGACGCAGCCACACGTGGGCCTATCTGACGATGGCGGCAGGCGCCGGCCTGGTCGGAGTCTCCTTCACTCTCGCCAACCGCGCCGACCACGCCTATGCCGACTACCTCGTCTCCACCGACCCGGTCAGCATCGACCTGCTCTACGACCGGGCGGTGCGGAATGACCATCTCTCGCAGGCGTCGCTGCTGACCGGCGAGACGCTGATCGCCGCCGGGCTCTACCTGCGCTTCATCCGACGTCCCTCCGCGGGCCGCCTCTCGCTCTCCCTGGTGCCCTCGCGATGCGCCGTCTCCTGCCGCTTCTAGCCGCCGCGACGCTGGCGATCACGGGTTGCAGCACGCGGGAGCGCGCCAATCCGTTCGATCCGCGCAATCCCTCGACCAGTGGCCGTCCGGCGGGATTCACGGCGCTTGCGGGCGATCGCGAGGTGCGGCTCCGCTGGCAGGTGGTGCAGGGCAACGCGCTGATCGGCTATCAGTTGTTCCGGCGGGCGCCGTTCGAGAACCAGTATCACGCGATCACCGACGTGCTCGGCCTGAGCGTCAGTTCCTTCCGCGACATCCTGCTGACGAACGGTGACGATTATTCCTACCGGCTGTACTTCGTGTTCCTCTCCGGGATCGGCAACCTCCCGGCCGAGGACGTCGCGACCCCGGGCCCCACGGTGCCGTGGGTGATCGAGGGGGGCGGCACCGAACTGATCCAGGTCACGCCCGACAATCGGCGGGTGGTCGCCCGGAGCGGCGATTACGGGTCGACGACCGACCTCTCGGTCAATCAGCGAGACGGCACCGTCTGGGTCGCCGACGAGGGCTTCGGGCGCGTCGTGGTCTATGACCCCCTGACCGGCGTCACCGTAAGCATCCCCGGCTTCGGCCGGCCGCGGGCGGTCACTGTGGATGCGTACAATTCGACCGGCTGGATCTGCGACATCGGGCCACCGGACGTGGTCCGCCACTACCAGCCGAATGGCCAGCCGGAGTCGATCCCGATCGCCCCGCTCTTCCAACCGGTCGACGTGGCTGTCGATCCGCAAGACGGCTCGGTCTGGGTATGCGAGCTGGGAACCGACCGCGTGCGCAGGTTCGTTTCCACCACGGAGGTCATGACGCACACCGTGCCAGATCCCTCCCGCGTCGCGGTGGACAGCCTCACGCGCGACGGCTGGATCACCTCCTATGCGAACGGCACGGTGACCCATCTGTCGTTCACCGGATCGCCGCTCCCCACGGCGACCGGGTTCACCTCGCCGCTCGGCGTGGCGGTGGATGCGCGGCGCGGCCGCATCTGGATCGCGGATCCCGGTGCCGCTCGCGTGGTGGCCCTCCAACGCGACGGCAGCCAGGAGTTCCAGGTCACCGGGCTCAGCGACGCGGGCGAGCTCGCGGTCGACCCGGCCACGGGCGATGCCTGGGTGGTGCTGGGACGCCCCGGCGAGCTCGTGCACATCTCCGCCGCCGGAGTCGTGCTCCGCAGGCTGGGCGGCTTCCGCAGCCCGATCGCGGTGAGCGTCGATCCGGGCGGACACTAGTGGTGAGGGCCGGTCACTCTCGACTATCTGTAGAGCACCTTCATTCGGCCCCACGTACTTCTGAGCGTGGGCACCGGCGGCTCGCAGAAGGTGACGTTGAAGATCATGTCGATGGAAGCGGGCAGCGATCGAATCGATCCGAGGTACCCACACTCTGAACGCCCGGTGTGCCACATTCTGCCGTAGGCGTAGTCGTCACTTGTATCGGACGGAACGTCAAAGTATCCGTAGCACGGATCTGCCTGGACCGCGATGAAGTACGTCCCTCGACTGGGCAGCACGAGTGGCGGCTCGAAGACGAACTCGTGCTTGATGTGGTGCTGTCCGTCACCATCGGGAGCCACGAGCGTCGGGCCGTTCTGGACGATCGCAGTTCGTATCGGTCGGTCGAGCGCATCAGTCTCGGTCAAGTAGAGGTGCATCCCGATCGCATCCGTCGGTTGAGACGCGACACGCCAGACGGTGATGGAGTGAATCAGGGAGTCCGTGGCGAGGAACGTCTGCCCGAGGGCTTCACCCAGGATCACCCCGCCACTCTGGTTCGACCGCGACGTGTCGACGCCGACCGTGACGGCCTGGCAAACCGCCGAAGCCGCACGACCTGGCAAGAATCCAGTGGCGAACGCGACAAGGAGGACAGTACCTGCGAAGCTTCGCCTGGACACGAGACCTCTGGATGGTGGCCCGAGTCAGCGGGCGGCAGTCGCTCAGTAGTTGAATCCCAGCGTGAACTGGGTGCGCGGTCCGGGCCCGAAGGTCTTGAAGTCCGTGGTGGGCCACACGAAATTCCACCGGATCGCCGGGTAGTAACCACCGCCCAGGTAGAGCCCGAACCCCGCCACGCCGATGTGTTGTTCCCCGAGCCCGCCGAACCCGTCCTCCCACGCCCACGCGGCGCCGGCGAACAGCGCGCCGCTGATGGTCGGGAACTCCCACGGGCTCGGGACGGCGAGCACCAGGCGCCGCAGCAGCGGGAAGCGCAGCTCCTGCTGGACCAGCACCGTCTGCTGGCCGGCGATCGAGCGACGCGAGACCCCGGGCAGCGAGTTGTAGCCGCCCAGGTAATACCGCTGCGCGTCCTTCCACAGGCTCGCCTGGCCCTGGATGCGCGTCGCCGCGACGATGTGCGGGATCGGCATGCGGTAGTGGCGGATCTCGGCCAGCAACGAGGCGTTGTTGCCCTGCCCGGCGTCGAGGTCGCGCGTGAAGCCGCCGCCCAGGTAGAGGCGCGTTCCCCCGCTCGGTCCGACGGAGGTCCAGCGGGAATTGTCGTGCACCAGCGCGAGGAAGTTGGACACCAGATCCACCGACGCGACCTGGCCGTCGTGCAGACGGTGGTCGCTGGCGTGCCGCACCAGCACCGAGCCCTCGAGGCGGGTGAACTTGTCGAACGGGTAGCTCGCAAGTCCCACCAGCCCGATCCGCTTCTCGCGGCGGACCAGATCGAGATCGACATCGTAGATCTGCGTGAGCCGGAACAGTCCGATCCCGTAATTCATGCGCTGTGACTGGTTGATGTAGGTGACGCCGCCTTCGAAGCCGTCCCAGAAGTTGCCGAATCGCTCCGAATCGTTGGAGAGCGAGATGTTGAACTGCTCGTTGCCCAGCACGTCGCTCAGCGCGATCTGTCCCCCGGCGCCGGCGCCGAGACCGGGGTCGAAGGCGACGCCGTTCTGCACCAGGTCGAGCCCGAGCCGGCGCTGGTAGGGCTGCGTGGGGCCGGTGTACTCCACGACCGGGAGCGCGGGGATGCGGGGCGTGTCGGCCTCGATCTCGACCGCGAGCGTCTCGGGGTCGAATCCCACCCGGTAGGTCTGGAACTCCACCCGCTCCTGGCCGGTGAAGAGCAACCCACGGCCGTCCGGCGTCCAATCCGGGTCGGACGCCGGGCCGACCAGACGCGTGATCCGTCGCGCCTCGCGCCCGGGTGCGGCCGCCCGTACCCACAGGTCGCTGGTGCCCCCGCGCGTCGAGCGGTAGGCGATCCAGCGCCCATCGGGCGAGACGACCGGCTGGCGGTCGTCGCCCTGCGGCGGCTCGCTCACGACCTCGGGCACGCCGCCCGCGGTCGAGAGGCGGAACAGCCCGTAGCGCCCGCCGCGGTCGCCGCGATCCGAGGCGAACACGATCCAGCGCCCGTCCGGCGAGATGTCGGGCTCGACATCGTCGTAGTCGTCGTTGGTCAGACGCTCGCACCGCACCTCGCCCGTGCTCCAGTCGGCCCGGTACAGATCGCTGCGCCCACCCTCGTCCTGCGCCGAGAACACCATTGCCTGCTCGCCGGGTGCCAGCGAGGGGTCGTTGATGGCGACCAAGTGCGGGAAGTCGAGGCGACGGATCACCCGGCGGCGATGTGAGTCCACGACGTAGAGCGCGTCCCGTCCGCCGCGCTTCGACGACAACGCGATCAGCCCCGAGGGCGACGCGTCCGGGCGATTCTGGAACAGGTGGAACGATTCGAACGAGGGCGATTGTCCGCCGCGCAGGAGCCGATGCTCGCGACGCTTCCCCTTGCCCGCCGGCTCGTTGAGCATGAGGTCGACGCCGGATTCGCTGGCCGCGAAGTAGCAGAAGCGCAGCGCGCTGTCGGCGGGTGCGCCGTCCTTGTGGGGCGGCGCGGGCAGCACGCGCGGACCCAGGTTGTAGTAGCCATGCTTCGACATGCGCGGCCCCAGGTCGACCGCCGAGGTGGCCCGGGCGACGACCGGGTAGTAGCGACGGCGCAGCCCCGTGAACCACGCCTGGTCCACCTCGCGCACCGGCACGCCGAACGTGATCCTAAACGCGGTCTCGAAATCGTCGGCCCGGTGCCAGTTGTCCATCAGGTCGAAGACCTTCTCGCCGCCGAAGCGCTCCTGCAGGTAGAGCAGGAACGACTGCCCCTCCTTGTACATGAGCACGGTCCCGGTGATCGGCCCGCTCCGGGAGAGCGGCAGCGCCTGCCCCGAGAGCACCGCGTCGCGCAACAGCCCTTCCGCGTCGGCGTCCCAGTGCGTGCCGCAGAACTCGGCCAGCCCCTCGATGAACCAGAGCGGCGGCAGGTAGCCCTGCGTGCGGTGATGGGCCTTCATCACCTGGCTCAGCTTCTCGAGCATGTAGGCGTGGGTCAGCTCATGTCGCGTCACCCACACCAGCCGAGTCCACGAGCCGTTGTGCGGGATGAGCACGCGACCCTTGATGAGCTCGGTGAGCCCGCCGACCCCCTCGGAGATCAGCTCGGGGGTGGCATTGGTCTGCTGGAAGACATGGTGCGCCGAGTAGAGCAGGAACGGGATGGGGCGATGCGAGGGGAGGCGGAATCGGCCGTCGTATTCGACGCACACGCTCTCGGCCGTGGCCGCCAGCCGCCGCGCGAGGCTCTCCTCCTGCGCATAGTAGTGGAGGCGCAGATGGGGCGTCTCGAGCACGCTCCAGTCGAGCGGCTCGTACTGGACCTTGTTTTTGCCGAACACCTGCCCGGCCGCCGGGCTGCTCCCGATCACCAGCAGGGATGCCAGGAGCAGGGCGACGCGGGCCGAGCGCGCAACGACCATCACGACTCCGCGGGGGATGAGACGACTACCGGGCTGCGGCGCGTGCGACCTCATCAAGTGTATAGAATCCGGGCGGCGCAGTGGCCACGAATCGCGCCGCCGCCACCACGCCGTGCGCGAACGCGCCCCGGTCCTCGGCGACATGGCGCAGCTCCAGCCACTCTCCCCCTCCCGCCAGCACCACCGCGTGGTCCCCCACCCAGGTCCCGCCACGCAGCGAGTGGATCCCGATCTCGGCGTCCGGTCTCACGCCGATCCGCCCGGACCGACCCGAGCGCAGGGACGAGGCCGGGTACCCCCGCCGGTCCGCCGCCTCGCGCGCCAGCTGGAGCGCCGTGCCCGAGGGGGCGTCCTGCTTGCCGCGATGATGGCGCTCGATGATCTCCACGTCCCAGCTGGCCGGGACCGCACCCAGTGCGGCCGCGAGCGCCCGCCGCAGCGCCAGCACGCCGAGGCTGAAGTTGGCGGACCGGAGGATGGCGGTCTTGCGGGCCGCGGCACGCAGCAGCTCCTCCTCTTCGTCGGCGAGCCCGGTGGTGCCGGAGACCAGCGCCGCGCCCCGCTCGGCGCACACCCTCGCCGCCGCCGCCGCCGCCGCCGGGCTGCTGAACTCGACCACCACGTCGCCCTTGGCGACGAACGCTCCCAGGTCGTGTCCCCAGGGAGCGCCACCGTCGGCGGGGGCCGCCACCTCCGGACGCTCGATCCGGGCCTTGAGCGTGACGTCCCGCTCGCCGGCCAGCGTGTCGGCCACGGCCCGGCCCATGCGGCCGCCCGCCCCCAGCAGGACGATGCGCATCACGAGCGGACCGCCCCGGCCGGCTCGGCCAGAGCGATCCCGGCGGCCCGTGCCGCGGCCACCACCGCCCGCTCGGTCGCGGGCTCGACCGGGACCAGCGGCAGGCGCAGCTCGTTCTCCATCAGCCGCATCGCCGACAGCAAATACTTGACCGGCCCGGGATTGGACTCGATGAACAGCGCCTTGAAGAGCGGCAATAGACGCCGGTGCTGCGCCTCCGCCTCGGCGAGGCGGCCGGCCCGCGCGTGGTCGCAGAGCGTGCGCATCTCGCGCGGCGCCGCGTTGCCCGCCACCGAGATGATCCCCGCGGCCCCCACGGCGATCATCGGCAGGGTGAGCGAATCGTCGCCCGAGAGCAGCGTCATCTTGCAGCGCGCACGCACCGCGCTCGCCTGGTCGAGACTGCCCGAGGCCTCCTTGACCGCGACCACGTTGGGAAGATCCTGCACCTGCTCGAGTGTTTCCGGCATGGTGTTGGTCGCGGTGCGGCCCGGCACGTTGTAGAGGATGAGCGGCAGGCGCGTGCTCCTGGCCACGGCGGTGAAGTGCGCCACCTGCCCGCGCGGCATCGGCTTGTTGTAGTAGGGCGTCACGATCATCGCCCCGTCGAGTCCCAGCTCTTCGGCCATGCGGGTGAGGACGATGCTCTCGGCCGTGTTGTTGGTGCCGGTGCCCGCCACCAGCGGTACGCGCCCACGCACGCGCTCCTTGGCGAATTTCCACAGCGTGCGTCGCTCCTCGGCGCTGCAGGTCGCGGCCTCGCCAGTCGAGCCCGAGATCACGAGCCCCTCCACCCCGCCGGCGATCATGAACTCGATGTGGCGGTCGGTCGCCTCGAGGTCGAGCGCTCCGCCCTTGAAGGGTGTCACCATCGCCACGGTCAGTCCTTCGAACATGTCCGGCCTCCCTGTGCTCCCTTGTGCTGGCCTACGCTCGGGCCGCGGTCGCGGGCACCGTTTCGATCCACTCGCCGGCGAATGACACCTCGGCCGGCCCGGTCAGCGTCACGTTCCAGCGCGCCCCCTCGGGGCTGAGCCCCACCCGCAGCTCGTCGCCGCCCGCGGTCACCACGGCGATCGGCGGGCGGTCTCCCTCGGCGACCGCCCACAGCGCGGATGCCATCGCGCCGCTGCCGCAGGCGAGTGTTTCCGCCTCGACGCCGCGCTCGTAGGTGCGCATCGCGACCCGCCCGGGGGCGAGCCGCGCGACGAAGTCGACATTGGCTCCCGCCGCGCCGAAGCGGGGATGGTGCCGCAGGGCCGTCCCCCACTCCTGGACCGGCACCCACTCCACACGCTCCACCGGGACCACGAAATGCGGCACGCCGGTGCGCAGCAGCCGTCCCGCGAACGCCCGTCCCCCGGCCTCGAGGGTCTCGACCGGCTCCCAGCCGTCGACCGCGCCGAACCGCAACTCGATCCCGCGGCCCTCGACACTCCGCTGCGCCCGCATGACGCCGGCGGCGGTGCGGAAGTGGACCTCGCCGCCGGAGCCGAGCCCGAGATCGAGCGCCAGGCGCGCCAGGCAGCGGGCGCCGTTGCCGCAGAACTCGGCCGATCGCCCGTCGGCATTGAAGTAGCGCATCGCGAAGTCGTGATCGGGGTCGCGCTCCAGCAGCAGCAGCCCGTCCGCCCCGATTCCGCGCCGCCGATCGCAGAGACGCTGGATGAGCGATTCCAGCTCCCCGGCACCCGCGGGCAGCGACGGCGCGCGATGGTCGATGACCACGAAGTCGTTGGCCGCGCCGTGCATCTTGAAGAACGGGATCTTCATGAGGCCCTCACGGCCCACCCGGCGTGCGCTCCAGCACGAAGTCGATGTCCACGACATCGGAAGCCGGCGCCACCTCCACCCGCCGCGCGGCACTGGCGGGCTCGGTCCCGCGCTGCCAGGTGCGGTTGCGGTCGAGGTCACGCCACGCCCGAACCTGCCAGACGCCCGCCGACAATGGCAGCTCGTAGTGATGTTGTTCGTTCACGAGCACCGACACGTGCCGCAGGCTGTCGTTGGCGGCCACCGCGATGACGGTGAGCGCCCCCTGCTCGATGCCGAGCGAGTCTAGCACAGCGCCCCGGATGCGCCCCGGCGAGCGCGGGTTCGAGACCGTGATGGACACGCCACGGGCGACGGGGTGCTCGTTCGCGAGCGCGAAGACGGTGTCGACCGGTGTCAGGATGTCGCTCTCGGGCTCGAACGAACGGTTGCCATTGAGATCCGCGAATACCCACAGGCGGTAACGGCCGGGCACCGGGAGCCCCACCACACGGAAGTGCCCCTCGCGATCGGCGACGCCGATGGCGTCGAAGTCGCGCGCGGTGCTGTCGGGCGCACGGTCGCCGGTGGCGTCGTAGCACCACAGGTAGGTCCCGGCGACGGAGAACCCGCGGGCGGAGAGCTCGCCGTCCAGCACCCCGCGGGGCATCGTGTCGCCGGTGCTGAACACCACCGTCGATCCCCCTTCGAGCGGGTTACCGTGGCGATCGCGCGCGCCGCTGCCCAGGAACAGCGTGTAGGTCTGTCCGGCGCGCAGCGTCTCGGCCAGCGCCAGCCCCACGGTGCGGCCGTGCCAGCGGCGCTCGCGGATGTCGACCCGCGGGGCGATGGAGACGGCATCCCCGGTCGAACGCGCGTCCATGCCCTCGCTGAACGTCAGCGTGAGCACTGCGTCGCGAGGCACCCGCGCGGCACCCGAGTCTGGCGAGGACGCGATCAGGCGCGGTGGCTCGATGTCGGGTGGCCCGCCGGTCGGAGCGCCCTTCTTGGCGCACGAGGCGAGCACGATCAGCGACAGCAGTGCCGAGCCGGTGACTGCCGCACGGCGTCGCGGGCGGGCCATGCTCACGCCCGGGGATGCGCCTGCTGGTAGGCCTTGCGCAGCCGGCTCCCGGTGACATGGGTGTAGACCTGGGTGCTGGTGAGCGAGCGGTGGCCGAGCAGTTCCTGGATCGCGCGGAGATCGGCCCCGTTGTCGAGCAGATGGCTCGCGAAGGAGTGGCGCAGGGCGTGGGGTGTCACGCCGATGCCGCCCGCGACCTCGCCCAGTCGCCGGCGCACCACCCGCTGGACGGTGCGCCCGGAGAGCCTCAGGCCTCCCGCGTTGACGAACACCGGCTCGTCGGCGCGGCCGCCGCCGCGGTTGGCTCCGGCGAGATAGCGCGCGAGCGCGTCGAGCGCCCCCTTGCCGGTCGGCACGACGCGCTCGCGGCGCCCCTTGCCACGCACGCGCAGCAGACCGCCCGCTCGATCCACGTCCCCGCGATTGAGCCCCACCAGCTCCGAGAGCCGCAGCCCCGAGGAGTAGGCCAGCTCGAGCAACGCCCGATCGCGCAGGCTCGCCGGGTCGTCCCCCGCCAGCCGGTCGAGCGCGCGCGACAGGTCCGATTGCGGCAGCGTGCGGGGCAGGCGTTTCGCGAGCCTGGGGAATGGCAGCGCACGCGCGCAGTCGCCGGCGATGATCCCGCGTCGCGCGCAGAAGCGCGAGAAGCTGCGCCACGCCGCCAGCGCCCGCGCGGCGCTCGAGGCGGCGTGATGGGTGCGGTGGAGGTCACGCAGCGCGCGCTCGAGGAGCTCACGATTCCACGCGCCGGCCTCGACCGGCCGTCCGGCGCCACCCGCCAGGTCGAGGACCCGGGTGATGTCGCGCCGGTAGGCGGCCAGCGTGTGGGGCGAGGCCCGTCGCTGGCCGGCCAGCTCGGTCAGGAACTGCTCGAGCGCGTCACGCACCGACCGTTTCCGGCGCGAACTGCCCATTACACTTGAGGCAGCGCAGAACCAGGCCCGCCTTGCGCGTCTCCTTCTCGACCAGGAACGGCGCGCCGCAGGTGGGGCACGGCACCAGGCGCGGCTTGTCCCAGGCGGCGAACTTGCACTCGGGATAGCGCGTGCAGCCGTAGAACGTCTTCCCGCGGCGCGTGCGCCGCGCCGCGAGCTCGCCCGTGCCGCAGTCGGGGCACTTGATCCCGAGCGTGATCGGCTTGGTGAACTTGCAGTCGGGTCGCCGCGAGCAGCAGATGAACCGGCCGAAGGGACCATTGCGCGAGACCAGCGGCGAGCCGCACAGCTCGCAGCTCCCTTCGACCGGCGTGGGCAGCTCGGCGTCGTCCACGGGGCGCGTGAACTTGCACTCGGGGTATCCCGGGCAGGCCAGGAACGGGCCGCGGCGGCCGAACTTCTTCACCAGCATCTTGCCGCAGTTGGGGCAGGCGATCTCGGTCGCCTCCTCCACCTTCTCGCGGTGCTTCTTGCTCGACTTCTCGGCCGCCTCCAGGTCCTTGCTGAACGGCCCCCAGAAATCGCGGATGACGTCATGCCATTCCTGCTTGCCCTCTTCGATCTCGTCCAGCTCCTCTTCCATCCGCGCGGTGAACGCCACGTCGAAGATGTCCGGAAAGGTCGAGGTGAGCAGGCGGTTCACGGCTTCGCCCAGGTCGGTGGGCGCCAGCCGTCCCTTGTCGCGGGTCACGTACTCGCGATCCACGATCGTGGTGACGATGGTGGCGTAGGTGCTCGGCCGGCCGATGTTCTCCTCTTCCAGCGCCCGGACCAGGGAAGCTTCCGAGTAGCGCGGCGGCGGCTGGGTGAAGTGCTGCTCGGGCCGCACCGGCTCGGTCGCTTCCGCGACCGGCTCGCGGGACACTGTGAGCGCGGTCCCGGCCTCGACCTCGGGGAGCCGCGATTCGCCCGCCTCGTCCTCCTCGTCCAGGCCATAGAGCTTCTGGAAGCCGGCGAATTTCAGGACGCGGCCACTCGCGCGCAGGCCGAGCCGTCCGGACTCGACCTCGAGCGTGGTCTGGAGGTACTCGGCCGAGGCGGTCTGCGAGGCGACGGCCCGCTTCCAGATCAGGTCGTAGAGCTTGAACTGCTCGTCGCTCAGGTAAGGTCGCAGCGACTCGGGCGTGCGCGCCACCGAGGAGGGACGGATCGCCTCGTGCGCCTCCTGAGCGCCCTTCTTGCTCTTGTACTGGCGGGGCGACTCGGGCACGTAGTCGGCCCCGAGGTTGGCTCCCAGCCAGCCCCGGATGTCCGCGATCGCCTCACCCGCCAGGCGTGGCGCGTCGGTACGCATATAGGTGATGAGGCCGACGCTGCCTTCGGGGCCGAGCGGGACACCCTCGTAGAGCTGCTGCGCCAGCGCCATCGTGCGCTTGGCCGTGTAGCCCAGCCGGTTGAACGCGATCTGCTGGAGCGTGCTGGTGATGAACGGCGCCTTGGGATGGACCGAACGCGGCGCCGTCTCGACGCCGGTGATGCGCGCGGTCCCTTCCGCCAGCTCCTTGCCGAGCGCCTGCGCGCGCGCGCCCACGCCTTCTCCGCGCAACTGCCCCGCCTCGAGCTCCTCCTCGCCCACCCGCACCAGACGCGCGGTGAAGCGCTCGCCCGCCGGGGTCTGGTAGTCGACCTCGACGGTCCAGTACTCGACCGGGACGAATACACGAATCTCGCCCTCGCGCTCGCAGATCAGTCGCAGGGCCACGCTCTGTACCCGCCCCGCCGACAGCCCGTAGCGCACCGTGCGCCACACGAACGGGCTCACCTTGTAGCCCACCAGACGGTCGAGGATGCGTCGCGCCTGCTGGGCGTTGACCAGATTCATGTCCAGCTCGCGCGGATGCTCGAGCGCGGTCTTCACCGCCCGCTCGGTGATCTCGTTGAAGGTCAGGCGGGCGATCGGCCGCCTGGCGCTCTTGAGCGCGGCCGCCAGATGCCAGGCGATCGCCTCGCCCTCGCGGTCGGGGTCGGGGGCCAGGAAGATGCGGTCCGCATTCTTCGCCGCCGCCTTGATCTTGGTGAGCGCTCCGCTCTTGCCGCGGATCGGCACGTACTTGGGCTCGAAATCATTGTCGAGGTCGACGCCCAGCTCGCTCTTGGGCAGGTCCATGATGTGCCCGTTGGAGGCGAGCACCGAGTACCCGCGACCGAGGAACTTGGTCAGCGTCCGCGACTTGGTGGGCGACTCGACGATCACCAGCGAGCGCCCGCGGCCGTCGGCAGACGCGACCGCCTTCTTCGCGGCCTTCGGAGCCTTTGCGGCACTGGCGGCCACCTTCTTGTCGGGCTTCGCTCCGGTCCTGGGCGCCGGCTTCGCTCCGGTCCTGGGCGCCGGCTTCGCCACGTGCGGCGCGGTGGCGAGCGGGGCCTTGACCGCCGCGTGCTTCTTCGCAGGACGCTTCGCGGCGGGCTTCGCGGCGCTGGACTTCGAGGTCTTGGCCTTCGCGGGGGCGCCCGCGCGCCGGTCAGTGCGTGGGTTCGCCATCGCCCACTCCGTATTCGAGGGATGGATTGCGATCGCCCGCGCGGAGTGCCACGCGCGCCGCCATCTCACGCGCCAGATCGACCCCGATCGGCCGCACGCCGATGGCCGTCAGCCGATCGAGCACCCGCTCGAACTGGGCCGCATCCAGCGAGCCTCGCCGGCGCAGCGTGAGCAGGTAGCCCCAGGCCTCGGGGCTCAGGGACTCCCGCTCGAGCGGGCTCAGCACGCGCTGTGCTCCCTGGCCCGGCGCCTCGTCCAGCGCCGCCACGCCCGCGGTGGGGAGCGTCCCGGCGATGCTCCTCAGGGTGAGGATCGCCGACTGGAGATGCTCTTCCGTGAGCCCATTCGACTGGAGCGCCTCGCTCAGGCTCTCGAGCGCGAGCTCGTCACCCTCGAGCCACGCCTCGAGGTGTTCGGCGATCAGGCCCAACAGTCGCTGCACCGGATCCGTCCGGCGATCATCGCTCATGTGCCGCTCCCCACGCCCTGGTCGATCAACATGTGGCACTTCTTGTACTTCTTGCCGCTGCCGCACGGGCAGGGGTCGTTGCGTCCCACCCGCGGCCCGGTCTGGACCGGCGCCTGCCGCGCCGCGCCTTCTCCGTGCCCCGGCCGCTGCCGGGCCCCGACCGCCTCGGGCTCCCCGCCCGGCGGCCCACCCGCCGGCGCCACCGCGCCACCGAACGCCACCGCCGCCTCGTGCCGCTCCGTGGTCTGGCGCGGGCGCGGGCGCTGCTCGATGACCTGCATCGCCTGGGGGGCCATCTGCACCCGGAAGAGATGGGTCACGAAGTCCTCGTTCACCTCGTCCAGCAGGCTCTCGAACAGCGTGAAGGCCTCGCGCTTGTACTCGACCAGCGGGTCACGCTGCCCGTAGGCGCGCAGACCGATGCCGCCCTTGAGATGGTCGAGCTCGTAGAGATGGTCGCGCCAGTGATCGTCGAGGACGCGCAGGAAGAGGTGCCGCTCCAGGTCGCGCAGGATCGGAGCGGTGAACTCCGATTCGCGCGCGCGGTACGCCTGCACGGCCCGCTCGACGACCCGCTCCTCGAGCGCCGCGTAGTCGGCCGCCTCCAGCTCGGCGATGCCGATCGGGGTGCGGAGCAGCAGCGAGAGATCCTCGCTCAGCGCCTTGAGCTCCCACTCGTCACGGTGGCCCTTCTCCCCGCCCGTGAGCTTCTCCAGCCGCCCGCGGACCACGCCCTCGATGGTGTCCAGCACCTGCTCGCTCATGTCCGCGCTGAGCAGCATCTTATTGCGCAGCTCGTAGACCACCGTGCGCTGCTGGTTCATGACGTTGTCGTACTCGAGCAGGTGCTTGCGGATGTCGAAGTTGTGCGCCTCGACGCGCTTCTGCGCGCGCGAGATCGCGCCGGTCACGAGCGGGTGCTCGATGACCTCGCCCTCTTCGACGCCCATGCGCTGCATGAGCCCGGAAATTCTCTCGCTGCCGAACAGGCGCATGAGGTCGTCCTCGAGCGAGAGGTAGAAGCGCGATGCGCCCGGGTCGCCCTGACGGCCGGCGCGTCCCCGCAACTGCCGGTCGATGCGGCGCGATTCATGACGTTCGGTGCCGATGATGCGCAGGCCGCCGAGGTCCGTGACGCCCGTACCGAGTTTGATGTCGGTGCCGCGTCCGGCCATGTTCGTCGCGATCGTGACCGCATTGCGCTGCCCCGCCTGCGAGACGATTTCGGCCTCCTGCTGATGGTATTTGGCGTTCAGCACGCTGTGCTTGACACCGCGGCGTTTGAGGAACCGCGACAGCAACTCACTCACCTCGACGCTGATGGTGCCCACCAGCACCGGCTGGCCCTTGGTGTGCGATTCGGCGATCTCCTCGACGACGGCGTTGAATTTCTCGCGCTTGGTGCGATAGATGACGTCGTCGAGATCGCTGCGGTTGACGGGACGGTGGGTCG
>JBGPXY010000126.1:0-8034 GCA_041492985.1 Candidatus Eiseniibacteriota bacterium | reverse complement strand
GGCGGGATCGCGTCTGCCTTCAGGCCCCGGTGGTATCCGCGGCCGTCCAACCGCTCGTGATGCGAGCCGGCCACCAGCGCCAGCGACCCCAGCCCGCGGATGCGTTCGATGACGCACTGGGTGAAGAACGGGTGCAGGCGCACCAGCTCCCACTCCTCGGAGGTGAGCGCTCCCGGTTTGTCGAGGATCGAGTTCGGGATCGAGAGCTTGCCCAGATCGTGAAGCAGCCCGGCGCGTCGCAGCTCGGCCAGCTCCGCGGGGGCGAACCCCATCCCTTCGGCGATCCCCACGGCGATATCGGTGACGCGCGCCGAATGCGTGGCCGTGTACGGCGACTTGGCGTCGACGACCGCGGCGAATCCTTCGGCGATCCGGTCGAGCGTGCCGACCCCGGCCAACAGCGCCGCGTCCCCGGGTTCGCCATCGCGCACCGCCTGCTGCAGGGCGTGCTCGTCGAGGGCGCACCAGGTCGCGAGTTCCTTCTCCAGATCCAGCGCGGCGCTCACCAGCGTGGGGTCGAACCAGCGTCCGCCGCGCTCGGTCGCCACCTCGAGCGCCGCACGTGGGCCTTCGAGGGCCGCGAACACCTCAAGCGTCTGCGCCAGTCCCATCACCCGCGCGAGCAGCGGGATCTCCTGACCGCGCAGGCTGCGCGGGTGGCCGTGGCCGTCCCAGTGCTCGTCGAGTGCGCCGAGGGCCGCCGCCACCTGCGGGCTGAAGCCCAGGCGGGTGACGATGTCCGAACCACGCTCGCAACGGGTCTTGACCAGCTCGGCGGCCGCGCGAGGACCCGCGGCGGCCAGCCCAGCGACACGGCAGGCGCGCTCGAACCATGAGGCGCCGGGCGCAGCGTGCGCGAGCGCGAAGCGCGCGGCCTTGAAATAGTTGGCCCAGTCCACGCGCATGAGATCGCGCTTGGCGACACGCTCGTCGCCGCCGAACAGCTCGAACACCCGGGCGGCGTTGCTCGAGCAGCCCACGTCCTTGAGCATCAGGGCGTAGTAGAGGTCGCGCCGGTCGGCCATCGGCAGCCCCATCTTCTCGGCGAGCCGCATGCCGATGAGACACGTGCGCAGCGCGTGTCCGAACGGATGTCCCTCGGTGATGTCGAGGGCGAAGGAGAGCGCCGAGAAGACCTCGGCGACGCTGACGGACGGCGCGCGCGCGTCCGCCCTGCTGGTGACAAGGCTCATGGGGCCGGTATCGGCAACGCGCGACGCGGGGTTGAGCCGGAACCGCATGCACGCTGCGGGGTTGGGGGAAGCGGACGCTGCATTTCGCACGACCCCGCGCGGCCCGCGCGGGACCTCGGATTACAAACGCGCCCAGCACCGCGCCGGCCCCGCGCCCTGTTCCGCGCGCCACCGGGCGTGCCGGGTTTGGCGCGAACCCTTCGATGGTCTTACCATCCTGTCGGCTCGAACCAACGCGATCCATCCCGAGCGGCCTGCGGCCTTCGCCGCCCCCGCGCGCTTGCCGGGTGTGCCTTCACCCTCTGGCTAGGAGTCTCGATGGCCCCCGAGCGATGGCCGGCGCGCGCGCTTCGCGCGCTGGCGCTCGTCGTATTCGCCGCCTTCGTCGCGGGCCCCGCCGCGCAAGCGCTGCGGATCGTGGACTACAACGTCCTCAACTATCCCGGCACCACCGGGTCCGCGCGCGATCCGTCGTTCCGGACCATCATCCAACTGGTCGCGCCCGACCTGATCGTCGCCGAGGAGATGACCAGCCAGGCCGGCACCACAGAGTTCCTTAATAGTCTCAACGTCATGGAGCCGGGCCAGTGGGCCGCGCTGCCGTTTATCGACGGTGGCGACACAGACTGCGCGTTCTTTTACAAACCCTCGAAGTTCGCGATCCCCACGCAGTCGTATTTCTACCCGGACCCGACGACCAATCTGCGGCTCGTTCACGTCTACCGCGTCCGGCCATTGGGCTACACCAGCAACGACGCCCTCATCAGCTTCTACTCGCTGCACCTCAAGGCGTCAAAGGGCACGGCTTGCACGCCCATCAACTGCGAGACCCGGCGATTGAACGAATGCATCGGGCTGCGCGACAGCATGAACGCGATGCCGGCGGGCTCGCATGCCTTCGCTCTTGGCGACTACAACTTCTATACCGGAACCGAACCGGGGCTCTCCAAGCTGCTCGAGTCTCAGTCGAACAACACCGGTCGGCTCTACGACCCGTTGGGTCTGCAGGGCATCAACTGGCAGGACAATGGCTCGATTGCGCTCTACCACACCCAGTCGCCCTGCAAGGACGGCACCTGCGCCAACGGCGCCGCCAACGGTGGCCTGGATGATCGCTTCGACCTCATCCTGCCTACCCTCAACTGGAACGACGGTCAGGGCTACGAGATCATCCCCGGGTCCTACAGGACGGTAGGGAACGACGGCTTACACCTGAATGGGAACATCACCGACGCGCCGACCATCCCCGAGGGCTCTGACTATGCCATCGCACTAAAAGCGGTCAGCGACCACCTTCCGGTCAGGGTCGACATCCAGGTGCCCGCGAAGATCTCGCTGCCCGCATCGATCGCATTCGGCAGCGTCCTCGTCGGCGCGACCGCGACCCAGAATCTCTCGGTGTCGAACCCGGCGGTTCCGCCTGCGGACGTGCTCGACTACTCGCTCTCGCCCGACGCCGGCTTCAGCGCTCCGGGTGGACCGCTGACGCTCGCGGCCGGCGCTCCGCCGGCGAACCACACCATCGGCATGGAGACCGCGACCCCTGGCGTCCGTGATGGCTTCCTGTTCGTCAGCGCCGACGACCCCGACAACCCGTTCTCCCTCCTGCCCCTCTCGGGCACGGTGCTCGACCACGCGCAGGCCTCGCTCGACTCGACCTCCGCGCTGTTGGCCCAGCCGCTCGACTTCGGCGTGCACGCGGGCGGCACGTTCTCGACGCTCATGGCGCGCGTGCACGATCGCGGCTACACCAGCCTGCGCGCGCGGCTCTCGGTCAACTCCGGCGCCATCGTCGGCGGCGATGGCCGCTTCTCGATCGTGGGCGGGTTCTCTCCCGCGCTGGTCTCGGGGGTCGCGCGGGCCTACACCGTCCAATTCAACGACGCGGGCGCGACACCCGATCTGGACTACGACGCCACGCTCACGTTCGCGAGCGCCGACGAGCCGCTTCCCGGGGCCACAGCGCAGCCTGCGCTCACGGTCTCGCTGCACGCGAAGGTGACCGGCAGCGCCGTCGGTGTGCCGGGGGGCACGATCCTGCCCACCACGACCCGGCTCTATCCGCCGACGCCGAACCCGACCGCGCAGGGCGCCCGGGTCCACTTCGACCTCGCGCGTGAGGGTGACCTCCGGCTGGACGTGTTCGACCTCGCCGGCCGACGCGTCGCGACCCTCGCGAGCGGAGCGTTCGCGCCCGGTCAGTACGACTTCCCATGGGACGGACGCGCCGAGGGCGGAGCGACGCTCGGCTCGGGGCTCTACTTCGTTCGCCTGAGCATCGCCGGATCGCCGACGCGGATCGCGCGCCTGGTGGTGCTCCGTTAGGGGCACGCGCCCTCGGCCGCGGCGGTTGCGGGGCGGCGGCCCCGCGCCCTACAATCTTCCCGGCACCAGACCACCAACGACGACCCCCGGCCGCCGCGCGAGCGGCTCCCCTGCCGGTCGCACCGCCTCGAGTGACGGAGTACACATGCCCCTGCATCGGTGGAGGATCGGCGCCGCCGCATTCGTCGCGGCGCTCGCCGTAGCCTACGCGGCGCCTCCCGCTCATGCCCTGCGTTTCGCCACCTGGAACGTGGCCAAGTTCTCCGGCGCCGGGTCGTTCGAGCCCGCGATGCGGACCGTGGTCGCCGGCATGAATCCCGACGTCATGATCCTGCAGGAGCTCAACTCCTCGGTCGGACGGGATGAGTTCCTCAACAACGTCCTCAACAACGTTCAGCCTGGCGAGTGGGCGGCCACGGCATGGGTCCAGTTGCAGCCCGTGCCGACCGAGGGGGGCGCCGTGTTCTACAAGCCGGCCAAGGTGAGCGTCGGAACACCGGGCGTCATCGCGACGGCCGGCCCACGGGACATCCTCCAGATCATCGTGACGCCCGTGGGCTACACGGCAAGCGCCGCACAGCTCCGGCTCCTCTCGATGCATCTGAAGGCCGGCACATCATGCTCGCCCCTGCCCTGCGACTCGACCACCCGGCGGCTTGAATGCACGGACCTGCGCAACTTCCTCAACAACCTGGCGCCCGGGGCGAACTTCATGATCGGCGGCGACAGCAATTTCTACGGAGCGTTCGAGGGCGGATACAGCCGGCTCACCGAGTCGCAACTCGACAACGACGGGCGGTTCCAGGACCCGCTGAACCTGGCGGGCAACTGGCATGCGAACTCCGGCTACGCGCTCTACCACACGCAGAGTCCGATCGCTCTCTGTCCTGGCGATTGCCCGCCTGGCTCCGGCTTCAGCGACGGTGGGATGGACGACCGGTTCGATCTCTGGCTGACGTCGCAGGGCATGCAGAATGGTGAAGGGCTGGACTACGTGCCCGCCGGTTCGGTGGCGAGTGGGGCCTACCCCTACACGTACGGCAACGACGCTCAGCACTACAACCAGGCGATCAACGGCGGCGGATTCAACAACGCGGTGGGCATCACCATCGCCAACGCGCTGCACGACGCCTCCGATCACCTGCCGGTCATCATCACGCTCCAGGTGCCGGCCAAGTTCGTGGCGGCCTCATCGCTCCCCTTCGGCAGTGTCATCGTCGGCGCCACCGCCAGTCAGAACCTCAGCGTCTCCAACGGGGCCACGGCGCCCGCGGACGAGCTGACCTACACGCTCACGCCGCCCACCGACTTCACCGCCCCCGGCGGCACGTTCACCGCCGATGCCGGCGCGGGGGCCAACAGCCACGCGATCGGGATGAGCACGGCGTCCAGCGGTACCAGGGCAGGGAATCTCGCGGTGAACTCCGACGATGTCGACCTGCCCGTCTCGAACATCTCACTCACCGGCACGGTGCTCGACCACGCCGCCTCCTCGCTGGATTCGGCGGCCATCCAGGTGGCGAGCACGGTGGACTTCGGCGAACACGCCCTCGGCCAGTTCACGGACCATGCGGTGCGCGTCCACGACTTCGGCTACGACCCGCTGCAGGCGCAACTGTCGGTGAGCGCGGCCAACATCGTCGGCGGCGACGGGCGGTTCTCGATCGTGGGTGGCTTCACGCCGGCGCTGCTCGCGGGCACCGGGAAGACCTGGAACGTGCGCTTCGACGACGTCGGCGCCACGCTCGACCAGGACTACACGGCGACGCTGACGTTCTCGTGCGCCGACGAGGCCCTGCCCGGCGCCACGCCCGCCTCCGACCTGGTGGTGACGCTGCACGCCATGCCGAGCTCGAACGTGACCGGCGTACCGGGACACGAGCTGCCGAAGGCGCTCGCCTTCTACGCGCCCCGTCCCAACCCGCTCACGCGCGAGGCGTTGTTCTCCTACGACCTGCCGGCCGCCGCACCGGTGAGTCTGGCGATCTACGACCTCTCGGGCCGCCGCGTGGCGAGCCTGGTCTCCGGGTCGCAGGAGGCGGACCGCTACCAGGTCCGCTGGAACGCCGTCTCCGACGGTGGCGCGCGCGTGCCGGCCGGGCTCTACTTCGCCCGCTTCATGACGCCGGGGATGAACCGCGTATCGCGGCTGATCGTGCTGCCGTGAGTCGGGGCTGCCGCACGGCGGCCTGACCCGAGCCTCGCGTCGGGCGAGACCTGCTACTACCTCGAACGCGATCGTGCGATCGCTCTTCGATCCGGCCGCACCGCTTCGCCCCACTCCGCGAGGAACGCGGTGACGAACTGCTGCACGCCGTGGTCACCGGTCGCGAGCGGTGCGAGTGCCAGGGCCACCGCGACGGCGATGTGGTAGCCGATGGAGCGAGAGGACTCCGCGCGCTGGTAGGCGGGATGGTCGGTGTTGATCCACACGGTGTTCTCGATCAGGCGCGCGAGCTCGGGATCACCGGGGCGCGCCTCGAACTGAACCGAGAGGCCGTAGCGCTGCCCTCGGACGGTGCGTCCGCCAGGCGAGGCCCCGCCGTCCGTCTGCTCATTCGCTGTAGGCGGCTCCGACACGCTCCGCGGTTCGTTCGACGTTTCTGGTGGTGTCAGGAGCGCGGGGCTTTCGCCCGAGGGCGGTGCACCTGCCACAGCCGAGGGCTCGCCGCCAATCGTCTCGGGTGCTGCGGCGTGGATCGAGCTCGCGCCGGTCTCGCGCGCCGATTCGCCGCCGCCGGATAGTGCCATTCGTCGCTGGCCCCCGCGCTGGTGCTCGACCAACGACGAAAGCAACGGGAAGGAACCGCTCAGGCCCTCGAGCACCCGCTGAAGGTCTCGCTCCATCGGCCGGGCGACCCTGCGTCGTTCGTCCTGCGCAACGTCACGGGCATCGCCCCAACGCGAGAGTTGCGCCTGCACGGCTTCCTGGATCACCCTTCGATACGAAAGGTAGACTGCGCCACGCGGCCCGGTGCGCACGAAGTCTCCCTTGTTGAGCGTGAGCGCCTGAGCCAACGCCGGGACCTCGATGATTCCCGTGACGCGGTCCGGCGCGGCCGGCAAGATCCCGAGCCAGTCCCAGCCGCGGCGAATCACCTTGCCGTAGGTACTGATGGCGATGCCGCGCATATGCTCCGGCAGCGGCGACGCGTAGCGTTCGATGTGGCCGAGCCCCGACGGCTTTCGCTGACGCCCGATGCGTACTTCCAGCGGGGCGTGTTCGGCCGACCGATCGCGCAGGCGCTCGAGCGCCTGCCCGTTCACCTCGAAACGAACGCCGTGCGGATAGAGCGGCGCGAGCGCATCCGCGAACGCCGCGTCGACCAACGGCTGGAAGTGCTGCCGGATCACGTGTTCGAGGTATCCGACATCGACCAGCGGCGAGAGCCCGTGATTCAAGCGGAGCAGCACGGCGGTGCCGTGACTCGCGACCACACCGGCGGGCGCGATGGGTTCGTACGGAGCGAACTCGCGCGAGGCGAGATGCCAGCGCGAGGCCGCGTGTGATCTGCCGCGTCGCGACTCGGTGATGACCTCGCGCGCCGCGAGCAGAGCGAGCTTGATGCCGACGCCCGCGAAGCCGATCCCGGCCCCGCGCGTCTTGCCGCTGGCGGCGAGGTTGTGATACTGGCGCAGCTCTTTCCACACCATGCCGCGGCCGTCGTCGTCGAGCTGGAAGGTGGCCGCGCTCGGGTCGGCGGACATTCGGATCACGGTCGCTCCCGCGTCGAGCGAGTTTGCGATCAACTCAGTCAGGATCGTCTCCTCGAGCCCGCCGGGGTAGGCATCGCGGAGGTCTTCAAGCAGGTGGCGAAGATCAACCTTCGTGTAACCGCGGCCTCGGGGCATGGCTGAGCCTCGATCGGGAGGATGGGCATCGCGGCGCGTCACGCGCGTCGGGAACCGTGAAGAAGTACCGCATAGCGGGCGCCCTGGCGACTGGGGTCATTGGCCCTCGGGGCGAACACCGGAGGTCCGGAGTGCGAGAGGACGGCCATGGCGCGTCCCTCCCGGGGCCCCTCAGCCTTCCGGCTCGGCGCCCTCCCTCCACTGGAATCCGCGACATGCCCTGATGGGCAGCCGCGGATACTTGGGGAACGTCGGGTCGCTCACCGAGCGCTGGCAGAGCCAGTAGGTCGCGCGCTCCGCGGGCACCTGGCGGGCGTGCCGGCAGTCGCGGCACAGGCCGACCGCGTCGGGCGCCTCGGGCGTCGGGTCTGCGGCGGGGAACGGGCTGCCGATCAGCCGACCGTGCTCGATCAGCGTGCAGCGATCCATCACCACGATCAGCCCGGCCGCGCGAGCGATTTCGGCCGCCTCGTCGCTGACGACACCCAGCTGGAGCCACAGCGTCCGCGCCCCGACTTCCACCGCGCCCCGGGCGATCTCGGGCGTCGCCTCGGCGCGCCGGAACACGTCCACCAGACCGACGCGGCGCGGGACCGACCGGAGATCGGGGTAGCACGAACACCCCAGCACCGAGCGTTCGTTCGGGTTGACCGGGATCACCGCG
>JBGPXY010000118.1:0-8875 GCA_041492985.1 Candidatus Eiseniibacteriota bacterium | reverse complement strand
GGAGAGCTGGGAGGGGGAGTGGTCCATGCGGTCCGCGAGACCCACGGTGGAGAGCGCGAGCTCCACGTGCTCGCGGCGCTCCTTGCGCGAGAGCGGCGTCAGGAGCAGCGGCAGCTCCACGTTCTGGAACGCGGTCAGCACCGGGATCAGGTTGTAGAGCTGGAAGATGTAGCCGATGTGGCGCGAGCGCCAGCGCGCGAGATCCTTGGGCTTGAGGCGGCCGATGGCGTCGCCGTTCACGGTCACGTCGCCCGAGGTGGGCTGATCGATGCCGCCGATCAGGTTGAGCAGCGTCGTCTTGCCGCTCCCCGAGGGCCCCATCAGCCCCACGAACTCGCCCTCGGCGATCTGCAGCGAGAGACCGTCGAGCACCGGCACCTCCTGCGTGTCGCGGCGGTAGACCTTGCGAACATTCCTGACATCGACCAGCGCCATGGATCCTCCCGTCAGCTGCTCCGGACGCGCACGCGCGCGCCCTCCTTCAACGCCGCCGGCGCACCGAGCACGACGCTCTCGCCGCCGTCGAGTCCCTTGCGGATCTCCACCTGGTCTCCGCGCGCGGGTCCCACGTCCACCGCCCGCGCGCTGACGCGACCGTCGGCGACCACCCAGACACGCGCGCCGTCGCCTGCCTGAGCGACCGCCGCGGCCGGCACCAGCACGCGCCGCGGCGCCGCGGAGGCGGCGGGTCCCTCCGCGCGCACGAACTGCACCTTGGCGCCCATCTCGGGCAGGATGCGCGGATCACGGTCGAGGATCGCCACCTTGACCTGGACCGTCGCCTTCTGGCGATCGGCGGTCGGCACCACCTGGCGCGCGCGCCCCGAGAACGAGGTGTCCGGGTAGGCGTCGAGCGTGATGCGCGCCGCCTGTCCGCCGGTGACCTGCGCGATATAGGCTTCGTTCACGTCCACCTCGACCTCGAGCGTGCGCAGATCGGCCATGGTGACGATGGCCGTGCGCGTGAGCCCGCCGCCCGCCGCCGAGGGGGAGACGATCTCGCCGACCTCGGCATCCTTGCGCAGCACGGTGCCGTCGAAGGGGGCGCGCACCAGGGTGTTCTCGAGGTTCGCCCGCGCCAGCTCGAGCTGGGCACGCGCGCTCTCGACCTGGGCGCCGAGGGAACGGAACCGCGACGTGCGGTCCTCGAGGTCGGAGTCGGAGATGAGGTGATCGCCGTGCAGCTTGGTGGCGCGCGCCAGATCCCGACCGGCTTGGTCGCGCTCGATCTCGAGCTGGTCGAGCCGTGCTTTCGCGGCGTCGACCGCGGCGCGGTAGTCGTCGTTCTCGAGCCGGGCGATGACCTGACCCTTCTTCACCATCGAGCCCTCGGCGACGCCGAGATACGCGAGGCGGCCGAACACCTTGGCCGAGACCGAGGCTTTGGTGCGCGCGACGACATACCCGTTGGCGGTGATGCCGGCCGCCGAGAGCGTGCCGCCGCCGGTCGCCGACGCGAGCGCCACGCGCACGTCGATCGGGCGCGCGGAGAACACTCCCCAGGCGACGCCGGCGAGGACCAGGAGCGCCACGACGACGAGTACCGGCACACCCCACGCGGGACCGTCGCCGCGCGGGGCGGGCTCGGAGCGGTCGATGCGGAGGCTGGAGAGATCGGGAGGGCTCGAAGTCATGGGTGCCACGAGGTCTCGGGAGCGCGGAACCCTATCGGGATGGATGCGGGCGGTCAAGGCGGCCGGAAGTCCAGTGGGGCGCTCATCTTGCCTTTCGCGAACCCTGCCCCTAGACTTCGCGACCGGTCGAGCGGCGTGCGCGTGCCGCGCCCGGATCCACCGATGGCCCACCGAGGAACTCCATGACCTTCGTCATCGCCGAGCCCTGTATCGGCGTCAAGGACAAGTCCTGTGTCGAGGTATGCCCCGTGAACTGCATCTACGAGGGCGAGGACATGTTCTATATCCACCCTGACGAGTGCATCGACTGCCAGGCGTGCGAGGCGGCCTGCCCCGTGCAGGCGATCTTCCCGGACAACGGCGTGCCCGAGAAGTGGGCGTCTTTCACCGAGAAGAACCGGAAGTTCTTCGAGAACAAGTGAGCCCGCCGCGACGACGCGCGCTCCCGCGCGGCGTCCCGATCTCCCGCCGTCCGCTCGCCCGGTGGCTCCCGTGACCGTCGACGCGCTCCCGACCCGCGAACAGGCGCTGGCGCTGCTCCACGAGTGGGTCGCCAACCCCGGCCTCCGCAAGCATTGCTACGCCGTCGAGGCGGCGATGCGGGCCTATGCGCGCGCGCGCGGCGGGGATGAGCAGCGGTGGGGGCTCACCGGACTGATCCATGATTTCGACTGGGAACGTCATCCCGACCTCGAGCGCCATCCGATGCAGGGCGTGGAGGTGCTGCGCGCGAGCGGGTGGCCCGACGATGTCTGCTGGGCGGTGCTCGGGCACGCGATCCACAGCGGCGTGCCGCGCGACACCGGCATGGCGAAGACGCTCTACGCCTGCGACGAGCTGTGCGGGTTCCTGGTCGCCTGCGCGCTCGTGAATCCCGGCAAGACGCTCGACCAGGTCGAGGTCGCCTCGGTGAGGAAGAAGATGAAGCGCGTCGACTTCGCCCGCAACGTGAACCGCGAGGACATCGTCAACGGCGCGGCCGAGCTGGGCGTGGACCTCGACCAGCACATCGCGTTCGTGCTCGAGGCGATGCGCGGCATCAAGGGCGAGCTGGGGCTGTGATCGCGGCCGCGTTTGTCGCCATCCATCTGTTCGGTCACGGCGCCGCCGCCGATTCGGTGGCCCAGGCCGCGGCGGCGAGCGCCTCGCGCGCTGCCGAATGGGTCAGGTTCACCGAGAGCTGGCACGAGTTCTTCCTGATGGCGGGCACCGCGGCCGTCACCCTTGCCGGCCTTCTGTTTGTCGCCCTCTCGCTGCACGTGGAGACCCTCATCCACGAGACCCGCGAGCACCTGCTCGCGCTCGCGCGGGCGGTCCTGCTCTCGTTCATCATGGTCCTCACGCTCTCGCTCATGATGCTGGTTCCGGGGTACAGCATGCGCGTGACGGCCGTCGAACTCCTGGTGGTCGGGACCGTGGCCACCGTCGCGACGCTGCGACAGATCCGGGGCAAGTCGGGAGTCGAGCAGGCAGAATTCTCGCATTCCCTGTTTCGCCGCCGGCTGGTGATTCCGCTCATCGGCTACGCGTGGGTCGCCCTCACCGGCGCGGGCATGCTGAAGCTGCGCGAGCCGGACCTCCTCTACCTCATCATCGGGGCGGTCTGCATGCTGCTCGGGAACGCCGCGGGCACGTCGTGGGACCTGCTGGTGCGGACGGCACGGATCCGGCGGGGATCCGAGGGCGGGCGGCCGACAGCCTGACGAGGGATCCGCGCCGCGGCGGATCGCCAACTAAATGGCCGACGTCGGACAGAGAAATCCGTCCCCGCATACTTCCGTCGGGGAGGCACCCCGCGCGACGTCGGCGGTTCGCATCTTCCGGCCGGCGGTCCCCCTTAGAGGTTCCGCACTCGGCCGCGCCCACTCAGTGCGTGGGCGGAGTTGGCGCCGGGGTCTGACTGAACCCGCAACGCGCAACCAAAGGATGTTTCCGCCCGACGACGGCGTCAATGTGGAATTTTCGGAGCCGGTCCGGGTCGCTGGAAATGCCCGCCTGGGCGTCCGCGCTACGGCCGCTGGATCGGCCGCGTCTCGGAGATCGCCATCTGGTCCCGGCCGCGGAGAGCCGCCACCCGGTAGAGCACCAGCTCGCCGTGGCCGTAGGCCGCGGGCAGGCGGGCAGGCGAGAGCGTCACCGTCGTGTCACCGCCCGCGTCGGCCTGGCCGATCGGCTCAAGCGCCATCGAGAAGAACCGCACCTCGTAGCGCTGTGCCTCCGGGGAGCTGCGCCAGACCAGACGCACGCTGCCATCGCCCCCGTAAGCGGGCTCCGCAAGCGACATCGGCCGATCACCGAGCCCTCGAACGAGCGGGCTCGGCGCCGGTCTCCGGAGCTGCGGGGCCACGAATATCGCCACCGTCACCACCGCGATCGCCGCCAGCGCGAACACGGGACGGAGCTGAGGGGCGGCGAGCGGCGCCCACCAGGGCCGCGACGGCCGCTCCACGACCGGCCGTGCCTCCTCGGTGGGTGCGACCCCGAGGAGTCGCTCGCGCGCACGGTCGAGCGCCTGCGCCTCGTGCGTTCCGTACGCCAGGGCTTGGTTCGCGTCCGGGGCGAGGAAGCCCTGGTAGCTCAAGACCAGCGCGTGGCAGCGCGGGCAGGTGTCGAGGTGACTCCGCCGCGGGTCGTCCGCCGGCAGGGCCAATACCTCGCCCAGCGCTTCTTCCGCGATGCACTGGACCGGATTCATGCGCTAGCCCCTCCCTCGTGCGCGCGCGCCTCGAGCGCGGCCCGCAACTTCCGCCGCGCGCGCTGGATCAGCCCGCGCGCCCCGGTAGCGTTCGTGAGCCCGAGCGTCCGCGTGATGCCCTCCACCGGCATGCGCTCGAAGCAGCACAGCCAGAGCGCGGTCCGCTCCTGCTCATCCAGGTGCTCCAGCATCAGACGGCGCGTGCCCTCCTCGTCTTCGCGGCGTTCGTACTCCTCCGACGGGCCGGGCGCCGATGTCGGCATCCCCTCGAGCGTGGCCTCGTCGTCCCGCAGCAGCGAGGGCGCGGTGACCGCGTTGAGACAGCAATTGCGCGTGATGACGAACAGCCACCACGAGAACTTCGAGCGGAAGGCGTACCCGGGCAGAGCCCTCCACGCCCGGGCGAAGACGTCCTGGGCGAGGTCGAGGGCGCGCTCCCGTTCCTTGGCGTAGCGATAGCACCAGAGATAGACCCTCTGCTGATAGCGGGCGAACAACTCCGAGGCGGCCGCCCGGGCCGCGGCACTTCCAGGATCGGACTGGGCCGCCCGGACCAGTTCATCGTCCGTGCGGACCGGCCTGGCTGGGTCGTTCATCTATCGAGACCGTGACGCCGGCCGGGAATCACAGGCCGCCGGGCGCGCCGCCGGTGGCCGTCGGCCGCACACCCACCCGGGCGTCCTTGCCCGTGCGGTGCCAGAACCGGGTGGGGGTGAGGGGGAGGGTCGTGGCGCCGTCGCCGAGCAGCACGAAGCCCGCCCAATAATAGGGGTGTCGCGTCTCGCGGGCCTGTCGCACCCGCTCCTGTGCCTTCTGCAATGCCGCCGCGGCCGGCTTGCCCGACGCCAGCGCGCGGTAGAACTCGCGCATCAGGACTTCGGTGACCTGGTCGTTCACCGGCCAGAGCGAGGCGACCACGGACCGCGCACCGGCGGCCAGGAATG
The DNA here is from genome assembly GCA_041492985.1 of Candidatus Eiseniibacteriota bacterium. Taxonomy (GTDB): domain Bacteria; phylum Eisenbacteria; class RBG-16-71-46; order RBG-16-71-46; family RBG-16-71-46; genus WS-11. Next base: position 3,602 of record JBGPXY010000118.1, on the reverse strand, counting down.
CCGTCGAGAGCCCCGATACCCCTTCGCCCTCGACGATCCGTCCGGCCGCCGTCTCGCAGCTCGACAACACCACCAGACGAGCCGCCAGCGGTGTGGCGGCGATGGTCTCGGCCCGCAGCAGCTCGCGAGGCTGGCCCCCGGCCCGGGTCGCCGCCCCCGGTGGCTCGTCTTCCGGCTCGGCGGAAGCGAGAGCGCCGACATCGATCCCCGATCGCCACGGAAAGCGATCGTCGAGCGTGGTGTGTCCGGCGAAGTGGAGCGCATCGTAGGGCGACAACGACGAGGCGAAGCGGGTGGGCTCGCCGGCAGGCGCGCCCGGCCGCTCGACGCCCTCGAAGGCGGAGACGAGCCACGCCACCTCCCGCTCGGCTCCGACGAGCCGGCCCTCGCCGCCGCCCGAGGCGACGGCCAGGAGTCCCCGTCCGGGGGGCGGCGCCGAGGAACGCAGGCGGGCGGCGCCCAGCACCGCGACCGATGGGGCGATCGCCATGGTGTGCGACTCCCCGAGCGGACCCGAGGCCGTGGCCAGGGCCGAGAAGGGAACCAGATGGAGTGGCCCATCCGGGACCAGGATGATGGAACGGGCGTGTTCGACCATGGGCAACGCGGGTCCGAATACGATCCGCGCGAGTTCCTGCGCCACGGCGCGCGCGGCGGCGACATCGATCTCGCTGCGCGGCGGCGCGGCGAGCAGGTCACGGGCGGACTGGATCCTGGACCAGAGTTTCGCCGGGTCAGCCAGGGTGAACACACGTCGCTGGTCGCGCGTGAAGGCGAACAGGTACGACTGGCCGGACTCGACCGCCCATTCGAGCAGCACGTCCCCCTTGCCGAGCAGCTCGTGCTGGATACGGGTCGCGGTCCAGGGGGCGGAAGGCTCGAACGAGCGGACGCCGGACACATCGACGTCGCGCGTGACCTGTTCCAGCAACGTGCGCGACCGGAATTGCTGGAGCCGCGCGTAGGCGGCCCCGATGCGCGTGGTCTCGGGTTCCGCGGGCGGCCAGCTCAGCAGGAACGACGTGTAGGCCAGGCGCAGGCTGCCCGGTGACGCCCAGACCGAAGACCTCCACTCCGGATCCGCCGGCCGGCCCCGCTGCCGTTCCCAGACGGCGCACGCCGAATCGAAAGCGACCTTCGCCTCCGCCGGCCGGCCGAGACCCCGTTGACACACCGCGATCGTCTCCCAGGCCGGCGAACCGACGCGCCGCTCCACCGCCGCCGCCGGCCCGGTGACGGTCCTCTGCGCGATGGCAAGGGCGTCCGCATGGCGTCCGGCACGGACGAGCCGGTCCGCCCAGCCGAGCTCGTACTGCGCGGCCATGTCACGCCCGAGCCGGGGGAGCAGGCTCTTCGCGGATTCGTCCACCAGCGCGAGTCCTTCCGCACTGCGGCCCGAACGCTGGAGCGCTCGCGAGAGCCCGAGGATCGCGAACGCCCGCGTGTCGACCGCGACCGAATCCCCGAGCGCCACGATGCGACGCCAGGTGGCCTCCGCCGCTTGCTCGTGACCGAGCATCTCCTCACAGCCGGCACTGGCGACCAGGAGGTTGCCGCGCAGGCGTCCGAAACCACGCCGTGCGCAGATCTCGAGCCCCTCGCGCGCCATGTCCGCAGCACTGGTCGCGCGCCCCAGGGACATCTCCGCGTAGGTCAGGTTGATGAGGGCCGCGACCGCGTCGGGAGTCTCCCCACGTTGTCGGAGCACCTCATAGGCGCGTCGGAAGTAGTCCACCGATCGTCCGGGATCGCCGCCGCGCTTTTCGAGCACGCCGAGGTCGTTGTAGGCCTGCGCCTCGTTGTAGCTCAGCTTCAGACGTCGCGCGATCTCGAGCTGGCGCGCATAGGACCGTCGTGCCGCCGCGTACTCGCCCAGGTCGGCGAGCGTGGCGCCGTAGGCGGTGCGTGCGAACGCCTCTTCCGCCTCGTCGTGGAGCGCGCGTTCTCCTTCGACCGCCCGTTCGAGATACACGCGTGCCTGCCGGAGGTCTCCACGTTGCCGGGCGATCCAGCCGAGGAAACTGTGGCCGATGGCGAGGAACTTGGCGCTGCTCTCCGCCTCGGCGATGGTCACCAGCCGCGCGGCGAAGCGCTGCTGCTCGTCGAGCCGTCCCAGCATGCCGGCGGTGTAGGCCCGCCAGCGGAGTGTGATCATGAGCCAGGCGGTGTCCGCCGCCGCTTCCGTGATCGGGATCGCCTCATCGAGCGCCGGCGCTGCATGGAGCGCGTCGCCGATCATCGCGTAGCCGGCGCCCTGGAAGGTGAGCAGGCGGCTCAGCGCGAAGTCGTCGCGCTCACGGCGCGCATCGGCGACGTCGCGAAGAAACGCGGTGTTGAGCGAATCCCACCGGGCCGGTGTGACGCCGGCCACGAAGCGGAGCGAATCCTCGTGCAGGCGCACGCGGAGCGGGGGCAGCGGGACCCGGCCGCGGGTGCGCGCCGTACGTGCGGTGCTCGTGCGTGCCGGGGCAGGCGCGCTGGACGACGCCGATCGATCGGCCGGGGGCGCGGACTCCGCCCGGGCCGCCGGCGCGAGGGCGGAGATCGTGGTCACCAGGACCAGCCACCTCGCGATCGCCCAGGCGGCGATCGGGGGACTCGTCCCCCTTGTCCTGCGCGGGCCGCGGTCCATGATGGCCCAGCCTACTCGCCCCGAACGTGGATGCCAACGTCGCACGCCGCTTCCCGGCCGGGTCACGTGCCGGCGAACTCCCCCCGTCCGCGCCCCCCGGCATGTCGCCGGGACGTTCACGGCGCGATGGGCGTCGCCCGCTCCACGCTGACGGTCACCGCGCCGAGGGTTTCGTCCACTCGACCCTCCGCGCGCACCACCTGGCCACGCACGGCCTGGGCGTGCGCGCGGTAGACGTCGGGGAAGAGCACGCACTCGACGAGCCCGGTCTTGTCAGCGAGCGTGGTGAAGAGCATCAGCCCGCCCTTCTTCGTCTCGACGCGTCGGTAGGCGCACGGGAGCCCGATCACCGTGACCCGCCGACCGACGTGACGCCCGACGTCGGCCGCGGGCACCGCGCCCCGCCGCGCCTCCGCCGTCGCCATCGTGTCGAGCGGATGACCGCTGAACCAAAGCCCGGTCGCCTGGATCTCGCCGCGCACCCTTGCGGCGATGTCGAACTCCGGGAGCGCGGGGACCGCGAGTCGGGCCGCGGCCTCGGTCTCGAGCAACGCGCCATCGGGCGCCACCGGCGCGCGCGCGCGCGCGCCGACGCTCTTCGCCCCCGCGCGCGCCTCGAGCAGCAACGACGGCCGCGACCGCCCCATCCCATCGAGCGCCCCCGCCAGGACGAGAGACTCGACCTCCGGCAAAGTAGGGCGAGCGCGATCGACGAAGTCCGCGAGACTCCGAAACCCGCGAGCGGCGCGCGCCGCGATGATGCGTTCACCTGTGGCCTGCGAGAGCCCGGTCACACGCCCGAGGCCGATGCGGACGGCAAGCGGTGCGGTGTGCCTGGGACTCCTCCCCGGTACGTCCGAGGCGAGCGGGAGCCAGGGACTGGCGGAGCGAGCCTCGGGGTAGCGCAGCGAGGCAGGATGCCTCGCGGAGCGTGCCGGGGAGGAGTCCCAGGCACGCCGCACCGCCCCCG
>JBGPXY010000035.1:0-17389 GCA_041492985.1 Candidatus Eiseniibacteriota bacterium | reverse complement strand
CTTCCTGCTGCGCAAGGTGCTCAAGCGCGCCCGCCAGCTCCGCGTCGGGTTGCCGGGGCTGATCCAGTCGCGCTACATCAACACCATCTCGCCCGAGCAGGAGCCGCCTTTCCCCGGCGACGAGCAGATGGAGCTGCGCATCCGCCGCATCATCCGTTGGAACGCCGCGGTCATGGTGTTGCGCGCGAACCACCTCTTTCCGGGCATCGGCGGACACCTGTCCACCTACGCCTCGGCGGCCAGCCTCTACGAGGTGGGCTTCAACCACTTCTTCCGCGGCAAGGACGACGGGCAGTCGGGCGACCAGGTGTTCTTCCAGGGGCACGCGGCACCCGGCTTCTACGCGCGAGCGTTCCTCGAGGGACGCATCACCGAGCCGCAGCTCGACCACTTCCGGCGCGAGGTGGTGCGCGGCGAGGGGCTCTCGTCCTACCCGCATCCGCGGCTGATGCCCGAGTTCTGGGAGTTCCCGACCGTCTCGATGGGGCTCGGCCCCATGAACGCCATCTACCAGGCGCGCTTCAATCGCTACCTGACCTCGCGCGGGATCAAGGACACCTCGGCCTCGCGCGTGTGGGCGTTCCCGGGCGACGGCGAGATGGACGAGCCCGAGGCCGTGGGAGCGCTCGCGCTCGCCGGGCGCGAGGGGCTCGACAACCTGACCTTCGTGGTCAACTGCAACCTGCAGCGCCTCGATGGTCCGGTGCGCGGCAACGGCAAGATCATCCAGGAGCTCGAGTCCGTGTTCACCGGTGCCGGCTGGAACGTCATCAAGGTGCTGTGGTCGCGCGACTGGGACCCGCTGTTCGCGCAGGACTACGACGGCGTGCTGGTCGAGGCGATGAACGAGACCGTGGACGGCGAGTGGCAGCGCTACTCGGTCGAGACCGGCGCCTACATCCGCGAGCACTTCTTCGGCCGCGACCCGCGGCTGCTCAAGATGGTCGAGCACCTGAGCGACGAGCAGATCCGCGGCCTGCGCCGAGGCGGTCACGACTACAACAAGGTGTACGCGGCCTACAAGGTGGCGACCGGATCGCGTGGCAAGCCCACCGCGATCCTGGCCCACACGGTGAAGGGATGGACGCTGGGCACCGGGGCCGAGGCGCGCAACATCGCGCACCAGATGAAGAAGCTGAACACCGAGGAGCTGCGCAAGTTCCGTGACCGGCTGGAGCTGCCGATCCCGGATCGCAAGCTCGCCGACGCTCCGTACTATCACCCGGGACCCAACAGCCCCGAGGTGAAGTACATGCTCGAGCGCCGCGAGGCGCTGGGCGGCTGCATCCCCAGACGCGTCGTGCGCGCGAAGCCGCTTCCTCGGGTGGCCGACAAGGCGTTCGCGGAGTTCTTCTCCGGCACGCGTGAGGAGCAGGCGGTCTCGACCACCATGGTCTTCGCCAAGCTGCTGAGGAATCTCATCCGCGACCCGGGCATCGGCAAGCGCGTGGTTCCCATCATCCCCGACGAAGCACGCACCTTCGGCATGGAGGTGCTGTTCCGCGAGATCGGGATCTACGCCTCCGCCGGGCAGAAGTACGACTCGGTGGACTCGAAGGTCGTGCTCTCCTACACCGAGAAGGAAGATGGCCAACTGCTCGAGGAGGGCATCACCGAGGCGGGCTCGATGGCCTCGTTCACCGCCGCCGGCACCAGCTACGCCGTGCACGGCGAGATCACCATCCCCTTCTACATCTACTACTCGATGTTCGGTTACCAGCGCACCGGGGACTTCACCTGGGCGTTCGGCGACGCGCGCGGGCGCGGGTTCCTGCTCGGCGCCACCGCCGGCCGCACCACGCTCAACGGCGAGGGACTCCAGCACGAGGACGGCCACAGCCATCTGCTGTTCTCGGCGGTGCCCAACGTCATCGCCTACGATCCGGCGTTCGCCTACGAGGTCGCGGTGATCATCCGTGACGGGCTGAAGCGGATGTATGCCGACGGCGAGGACATCTTCTACTACCTCACGCTCTACAATCAGGACTACCCGATGCCGGCGATGCCGTCGGGCGTCGAGGACGGCATCCTGCGCGGCCTGTACCTGTTCCGCGGCGCCGTGCAGCAGGCGAAGCATCGCGCCCAGCTGTTCGGCAGCGGCCCGATGATGCTGGCGGCACTCCGCGCGCAGGAGATCCTGGCGGCGAAGTACGAGGTGGCCGCCGACGTCTGGAGCGTGACTTCCTACCAGCAGCTCCGCAACGAGGCGCTCGCGGTCGAGCGCTGGAACAGGCTCCACCCGGGTGAGCCCCAGCGCGTGCCCTACATCACGCGCGCGCTGGAGAGCAGCTCGGGACCGGTCATCGCCTCGAGCGATTTCATGAAGGCGGTGCCCGACATGGTCTCGCGCTGGATCGGCCGGCCGTTCACCTCGCTCGGCACCGACGGCTTCGGCCGCAGCGACACGCGCGAGGCGTTGCGCCGGCACTTCGAGATCGACGCCGAGCACATCGTGGTGGCGACCCTCGCCTCACTCTGCCAGCAGGGCCTGGTGCCGCCCGGCGTCGTGGCGCGCGCGATCCAGGAGTACGGGATCGACCCCGAGAAAACCGAGCCGCGTCAGGCGTAGCACGCGGGTCATCCGTGATCCGCCCCGGTCGTCCCTGAGCGCACCGAGCTCGCGATGCGCATCCGACTCGAGCCCGCCACGCCCGCCGAGGCGCCCGCGATCGCCGCTCTTGGCGCGGAAGTCGCCGCTCACCTCACCGCGACCCACGGCCGTGGCCACTGGTCGTCGTCCGGGACCGAGCGCGGCGTGCTGTACCAGATGCGGATCTCGAACGTGTTCGTTGCGAAGCGTCGCGGCCGCGTCATCGCAAGCCTGGCGCTCGGCACCCGGAAGCCGTGGGCGATCGACCGGAAGTACTTCAGCCCCTGCAAGCGGCCGCTCTATCTCACCGGGATGGCGGTGGCGTCGGCGCTGCAACGGCAGGGGATCGGCCGGCAGTGCATGGTCGAAGCGGTGAGGATCGCCCGTGAGTGGCCGGGCGACGCCATCCGTCTCGACGCCTACGACGCGGCAGCCGGAGCGGGCAAGTTCTACCGGCGCTGCGGATTCCAAGAGGTCGGCCGGGCGTCGTACCGGAACACGCCGCTGGTGTATCTCGAGATGATGCTCGTGTAGGGGTGGTGCTGGCGGACCGGCACGGCCAGGTTCAGTGACGCTATCCGGGAATCGAGGCGCGCCCGATCCCGGTGTGGCCGCGAGCCTCACCCGGAGTCGCCGTGGCCAATCAAGTGCTGCGCGACGATGCTGCGGGTCCTAGACTTGTCCAGCGCTCGCGACGCTCGAGTCCTTCGCTCCTGCGTCCCGGTTACTTCGGCCCCAGGTGCTCCCGTGACTCTTCGACTCATCGCCGCCACGGTCACGCTCGTCGCGGTACTGGTCCAGCCGGCGCTTGCCGCCACACCCTTCGTCCACGAGACCGTGGACGCCACCGGGACCGTGGGTCTGTTCATTTCGCTGGCGCTGGATACCCAGGGCAACCCCTGCATCAGCTACTTCGATGACGGCAACGACGACCTCAAGTACGCCAGCAAGTCGGGCGGGGTGTGGACCGTGGAGACGGTGGACGCCATCGGTATGGTGGGCTTAGGCACCTCCCTGGCGCTCGACGCCTCGGGCAACCCGCGCATCTGCTACTACGACAACACCAACAGCGACCTCAAGTACGCGAGCAAGTTGGGTAGCGTCTGGACCATCGAGACCGTGGACGCCACCGGAAGTGTGGGGCAGTTCCCCTCGCTCGCCCTCGACGCCCGGGGCGACCCTCACATCAGTTACTGGGATGGCACCAACGGCGACCTCAAGTACGCGAGCAAGAGCGGCGGGGTGTGGACGCTCGAGACCGCGGACGTCAGCGGGAACGCGGGCGAGTACAGCTCGCTGGTGCTCGACTCCCAGGGCAACCCGCGCATCAGCTACTACGACGTCACCAACGGCGACCTCAAGTACGCCAGAAAAGCGGGTCTGTTCTGGACCCGGGAGACCGTGGACGCCACGGGAGACGTGGGCCGGTTCACCTCGCTGGTGCTCGACCCCCAGGGCAACCCCTGCATCAGCTACTTCGATGACAGCAACGACGACCTCAAGTACGCCAGCAAGTCGGGCGAGGTGTGGACGCTCGAGACCGTGGACGCCACCGGGTTCGTGGGCGAGTACACCTCGCTGGTGCTTGACGCCCAAGGTAACCCGCACATCAGCTACGTCGATAACACCAACTTCGACCTCAAGTACGCCAGCAAGGCGGGTGGCACCTGGACGCTTGAGGCCGTGGACGCCACTTGGGACGTGGGCCTCTACGCCTCGCTGACGCTCGATGCCCAGGACAGCCCCCGCATCAGCTACAACGATCAGACGAACCACGACCTCCGATACACCGACTCGGCGGTCCACCTGCTCGCGCCCGTGGGCGGCGAGCGCTGGGCTGCGGGCAGCCAGCAGACCGTGCGCTGGAGCGGCGCGGGCACCGTGGAGATACAGATCTCGGACGACGGGGGCGCGTCGTACACGACCCTGCTCTCCGGGATCTCGCGAAACGACGTCGTCGTGGACGTGCCTGGCCTCACCACCGAGCAGGCGCGCGTCCGGATCACGCGTTCCTCGCCGCTTTCCACGTCACAGAGTCCCGGCTACTTCTCGATCGCTCCCGACCTGATATCGCCGTGGTGGGCAAAGACCGTGGACGCCACGGGGAGCGAGGGCCAGTACAACTCGCTCGCCCTCGACGCCCAGGGCAACCCCCGCATCAGTTACTACGACGGCAGCAGCGGCGACCTCAAGTACGCCAGCAAGGCAGGCAGCGTCTGGACATTCGAGACCGTGGACGCCACCGGGAACGTGGGCTTCTACACGTCGCTGGCGCTGGATGCCCAGGGCAACCCACGTATCAGCTACCACGATCTCACCAACCTCGACCTCAAGTACGCCGGCAAGTCAGGCGGCGTCTGGACGGTCGAGCCCGTGGACGCCACCGGGAGCGTGGGCCAGTACAACTCGCTCGCCCTCGACGCCCAGGGCAACCCCCGCATCAGCTACCAGGACGCCACCAACCTCGACCTCAAGTACGCCAGCAAGGCGGGCGGGGTGTGGACACGCGAGACCGTGGACGCCATCGGCAACGTGGGCCAATACAACTCCCTGGCGCTCGACGCCCAGGGCAACCCACGCATCAGCTACTACGACGCCGGCAACGGCGACCTCAAGTACGCGAGCAAGAGCGGCGGGATCTGGACGCTCGAGACCGTGGACGCCAGCGGGAATGTCGGTTCCAACACCTCGCTGGCGCTCGACGCCTCGGGTAATCCACGCATCAGCTACTTCGATCAAAGCAACGGCGACCTCAAGTACGCCAGCAAGAGCGGCGGGGTGTGGACACCTGAGACCGTGGACGCCGCCGGATTGGTAGGCCCGTACACCTCGCTGGCGCTCGACGCCCAGGGCAACCCCCGCATCAGCTACAGAAACGAGGCCGACGGCGACCTCAACTACGCCAGCAAGAACGGGGCGATCTGGACCACCGAGACCTTGGACGCGAGCGGGGACGTGGGCCAGTACACCTCGCTCGCTCTCGACGCCCAGGGCAACCCTCGCATCAGCTACTACGACACCACCAACCTCGACCTCAAGTACGCCTCGGCCGCGGTCGAGTTGGCCGACCCCGCCCCGGGGGTGATCTGGCCGGTGGGAGCGAGCCGCACCGTCACCTGGGACGGCACCGGACGGGCGGATCTCTACCTGTCCGTCGATGGAGGTCGCGCGTGGGATCTCATCCAACCGCGCCTGACCGGGGGGGAATACCGTATCATCGTCCCCCATTCGCCTTCCAAGTTCGCGCAGCTCAAGCTCGAGCGTGCGGTGCCCCACTCGGTCTCGGCGACGGGTGGGCTGTTCACCATCGAGACCTCGATCGCGCTGCTCGCCTTCGCCGCCGAGGCACTCCCCGAGGGCGGAGCCACGCTCTCATGGGCCACCGACCCCGGTCCTGCCGATCTCGCCGGCTATCGCATCGAGCGCGGCGACGGCGGGAGCACCGGCGGCTGGCGCATCCTCGTCGCGCTCACGCGCGGGACCTCCTATCGCGACGCCGCGGGGGCTCCCGGCAGCCGGTACCGGTTGTTCGCCATCAACGGTCTCGGCGAGGAGCTGCTCATGGGCGAGGCTTCACTCCTCCCCCGGCGCCCGCTCGCCGCCTGGCCACTGCCGTTCACCGGCGACCGGCTCAACGTCTCATTCGGCGTGACGGGTGGCATCGGTGGCGGACCGGGTCACGCCGAGGTGGCGCTGTTCGACCTCGCCGGGCGCCGTGTGCGCACCCTGGCCCGGGGCGAGTTCACGCCCGGCTACTACGCGGTCGACTGGGACGGGCGCGATGCCGGCGGGACGCCGGTAAGCGCCGGCGTCTTTTTCCTGATCTCACACACCGGGGGCGAGAACTACCGAACTCGGGTGGTCGTCTTACCCTAATCCTGTGCCAGGAGGATTCGAGATGAAGGTCGCCTCTCAGACTCCCTACCGCCACAAACAGCACCAGACCCTCGCGATCCTTGCCGCTGTCGCCGTCCTCGGCGGCGCGGCGCCGGGCTTCGCTGCGACTCCATTCGTCCACGAGATCGTGGACGCCCCTGGAAACGTTGGCCAGTACACTTCGCTGGCACTCGACTCTCAGGGCAACCCCCGCATCAGCTACAACGATGTCACCAACGGTGACCTCAAGTACGCCAGCCAGACGGGCGGCGTGTGGACCTTCGAGACCGTGGATGCCGTCGGAAACGTAGGCCAGTACACCTCGCTGGCGCTCGACGCTCTGGGCAACCCACGGATCAGCTACTACGATGTCACCAACGGTGACCTCAAGTACGCCAGCAAGAGCGGTGGCATCTGGACCCTCGAGACCGTGGACGCCACCGGGAGTGTGGGCACCTGGAACTCGCTGGCGCTGGACGGCTCGGGCAACCCCCGCATCAGCTACCTCGACGGCACCAATGGCGACCTCAAGTACGCCAGCAAGTCGGGTGGGGTCTGGACCCTCGAGACCGTGGACGCCGCTGGGTTCGTGGGCGCGGGAAGCTCGCTGGCACTCGACGCGTCGGGCAACCCCCGCATCAGCTACTTCGACGGCACCAACGGCGACCTCAAGTACGCCAGCAAGTCGGGCGGCATTTGGGCGCTCCAGCCCGTAGACCTCACCGGGACAGTTGGCGAGGGTTCCTCGCTCGCCCTCGACGCCCAGGGGAACCCCCATATTAGCTATTGGGACGGCACCGCCCAGACGCTCAAGTACGCCAGCAGAGCACAGTTCGGACTTTGGACCACTGAGTTCATTGGATCCAGCTTCCCAGACTTTGAGCCCTCCTCCTCGCTCGCGCTCGATGCTCAGGGCAACCCCCACATCAGCTACCTCGGCCTAGTCTCCGGCATGTTCCTCATGTACGCCAGCAAGTCGGGCGGAGTGTGGACCCTCGAGACCGTGGACGCCGCCACGAACAGCATGATTGGCTTTAACGCCTCGCTCGCCCTCGACGCTCAGGATAACCCCCGCATCAGCTACTACGACTTGACCAACGGTGATCTCAAGTTCACCGACGCCGCCGTGCACCTGCTCTCGCCGGTGGGTGGTGAGCGGTGGGCGGCGGGCTCGCTGCAGACCGTGCGCTGGCGCGGTTCCGGGAGCGTCTCCATCGAAATCTCCCAGGACGGGGGCGCGAGCTATCTCCCCCTGCTTTCATCGATCTCCAGCAACGCCGTGACCGTTACGGCACCCGCCTATACGACCAACCAGGCGCGGATCCGGATCCGCCGCGACTCGACGTTCTCGACCTCGGACAGTCCGGGTTACTTCTCTATCGCGCCCGGCCTGGTGAACCCCTGGTGGACGAAGACCGTGGACGCCACCGGAACGACGGGCCAGTACACCTCGCTGGCGCTCGACGCCGCGGGCAACCCGCGCATCAGCTACTACGACGCTACGAACAGCGATCTCAGATATGCCGCCAGGGCGGGCGGCGTGTGGGCGCCCGAAACAGTGGACGCCACCGGAAGCGTCGGCTCCTTCACCTCGCTTGCGCTCGACGCCCAGGGCAATCCCCGCATCAGCTACCTCGACTTCACCAACGGCGACCTCAAGTACGCCAGTAAGAGCGGCGGCGTTTGGACCCTCGAGACGGCGGATGCCGTCGGGAATGTGGGCTGGTACACCTCGCTGGCGATCGATGCCTCGGGTAACCCCCGCATCAGCTACCAGGACGTCGCCAACGCTGACCTCAAGTACGCCAGCAAATCGGGCGGCGTGTGGACACGCGAGACGGTGGACGCCGCCGGAAGCGTGGGCCTTTACACATCGCTGGCGCTCGATGCCCAGGGCAATCCCCGCATCAGCTACTACGACCAGACCAACGGCGACCTCAAGTACGCGAGCAAGTCGGGCGGTGCGTGGACCGTCGAGACCGTCGACGCCCCTGGGAATGTGGGCGAGTTCACCTCGCTCGCCCTCGACGCTTCGGGCAACCCCCACATCAGCTACCGGGACGGCAACAACGCCGACCTGAAGTACGCCCGCAAGTCAGGCGGCGTATGGATCCCCGAGACCGTCGACGCCGCGGGGCAGGTGGGCTCCTACACTTCGCTGGCGCTTGACGCCTCGGGCAATCTCGGCATCAGCTACCGGGATGACGCCAATTTCGACCTCAAGTACGCCAGCAAGTCGGGCAGCGTGTGGACCCGCGAGACCGTCGATGCCATCGGGATCGTCGGCGCTCTGAGCTCTCTGGCGCTCGACGCCCAGGGCAACCCCCGCATCAGCTACGAGGACGCTACCAACGGCGACCTCAAGTACGCCTCGGCGGCGATCGAGCTGGCCGATCCTGCGCCGGCGGTGGTCTGGCCGGTGGGAGCGAGCCGCACCGTCACCTGGGACGGCACCGGGCTCGTGGATCTCTACCTGTCGACCGACGGCGGCAACCTCTGGCAGCTGCAGCAGTCGGCGCTGACCGGCGGCGAGTACCGGCTCATCGTCCCCCACACGCCCACCAAGTTCGCGCAGCTCAAGCTGGAGCGCGCCGTTCCGCGCTCGGTCGCTTCCACCGCCGGCCTGTTCACCATCCAGACCTCGGTCTCGCTGCTCGCCTTCGCCGCCGAGGCTGCACCTGAGGGCGGCGCCACGCTCTCGTGGTCCACCGACCCCGGTCCCGCCGACCTCGCCGGCTACCGGATCGAGCGCGGCGACGGTGGCAGTGCTGGCGGCTGGCGCACGCTGGTCGCCCTCACCCGCGAGACCTCCTACCGCGACGCCGCGGGGGCTCCCGGCAGTGCGTACCGATTGTTCGCCATCAACGGGCTCGGCGAAGAGCTGCTCATGGGCGAAGCGTCACTCCTCCCCCAGCGCCCGCTCGCCGCATGGCCGTTGCCGTACCGCGGCGGTGAGATGACCGTCTCCTTCGCGGTCGCCAGCGCCGCGGGGGGAGGACCTGGTCACGCCGAGGTGGCGCTTTACGACCTCGCCGGGCGCAGAGTACGCAGCCTGGCAGACGGGATGTTCGGCGCCGGCTACCACACCGTGGCGTGGGATGGACATTCCGATGCTGGCGTGGCGCTGGGTAGCGGAGTCTACTTCCTGCGCGCCCGCACCGGCGGAGAGACCCACACGCTGAAAGCGCTTGTGATTCCATGAACCGGCGGACCGGCGACACAGGAACTCCGATGCGAGCCCGGAGGGCCCTTGCGGGAGCGGTGCTCGCGCGCGCGTTAGCCGTCGCCTTGCTCGCGACACCCGCGGTCGCCGCGGCGGCGACGCTCTACGGCTTGATCGATACCGGGGAGCTGTACTCCTCGGTTGACAACGGGGTGAACTGGTCGCCCGTCTCTGCGCTCCCGGTGCGCGACGCCTCGGCCCTCTCCGCGCGACTGGCCACAACCGACCTGTTCCTCGCGAGCCGTTCCGGTATCGTCTACCGCTCGACGAATGCGGGGGTCGATTGGAGTGCGGTCGGCACGGTCCCGGCGAGCGACGTCGAGGATCTTGCTATTCGTCCCGACGGCGCACTACTGCTTCTCACCGCAACAGGTTCACTCTATCGTTCAATCGACCTCGGCGTGAACTTCACCGCGATCGCCGCGCTCACCGGTTCCGATTTCGTGAGCCTCGCCTTCACCTCGGCGGTGAAGTTCTACGCGCTCACCCGGACCGGCACTGTGCATGAAAGTCTGGATCAGGGGGTGAACTGGACGGCGAAAGGGACCCTCCCGGTTCCGGACGCGGTGCGGATCCGGTCGGTCGGCTCCAAGCTCTACGTTCTCACCGGAACCGGCGATGTGTTCAGCAGCATCGACGCCGGAGTGACCTGGACAGCCGTCGGCACGCTCTCCCAGGTCGGCATGCGCGGGCTGGTGCGGAACGGCACCGCACTCGCCGCGGCCACGCGCGAGGGCCACGTGGCGACCTCGGCGGACGGGGCAGCCTGGATCTGGCGGGGGTCGATGAATCAGCTCACGCTGACGGCCCTCGCCTCGAACGAGGTAGCCACCACCGGAGTCGAAGAGGAACTGCGGGGGGCGCACCTGCAGCTCGGCCCTGCGTTCCCAAGTCCATCCACGGGGACGGCGTCCCTCGTATTGCTGCTGGAGAGCGATGACCAGGTGAGCCTGTCGCTTCACGATCTCCGAGGACGTCTGGTCGCCCGGCGCCCCGCCGAGGCGCTGACCGCGGGGATTCATGTCCTGAACTGGGATCCGGGTGTCACGCGGTCAGGCGTCTATTTCCTGAGGCTCGAGTCGACCGCGGGCTTCTCCGCGACCCGTCGGTGGCTGCTGATCCGGTAGCGCCCCCCGCCTCAGCGCCTCAATAGCCGCGCCGCGTTCCCGCCCAGGATCCCGGCCCGCTGCTCGGGCGTGACCGGCAGGGCGGCGAGGCTCTCCTTCATCTTCTCGATGCTGCCGATCTGGTGCGGGTAGTCGCTGCCCGCCAGGATGCGGTCGACGCCCGCGAAGGCGACCGCCAGCCCGATCGCTCCCACGTCGAAGTTGACGGTGTCGTAGTAGAACCGCCGCAGGTAGTCGCTGGGCGGCCGGTCGATGTGCGCGCGGCATTCCTCGAACGCGTGGAACCCGCGATCCAGCCGCTCGGCCAGGTAAGGGATGGTCCCGCCGAGATGGCACAGCACCCAGCGGATGCGCGGGTAGCGCTCGGCCACGCCACTGAACACCAGCTTGGCCGCGGCGAGCGTGGTATCGAAGGTGAACCCGAGTAGCGGCATCAGCCAGAACTCGGTCATCGCCTCGACGCCGACCGGGCTGGTCGGATGGATGTACATCACGGCGCCCAGCTCGTCGGCCTTCTCGTAGAGCGGCCGGTAGCGCTCATCGCTCAGTGCCACGCCGTTCACATTGCTGAAGAGCATCGCCCCCGGCAGGGCGAGCTGCCGCATCGCGCGCTCCAGCTCCACCACCGACGCCTTCGGGTCGTTGAGCGGTAACGTCGCCAGCGCCGCGTAACGCCGCGACGGACGGGCCACCGCGGCGGCCAGCGCGTCGTTGACCATGCTCGCGAAGCGCGCGGCTCGCTCGGGCGGCTCGACGTGCACGCCGGGCGTGGTGAGCGTGATGACCTGGATGTCCACCCCATGCTCCGCCAGCACGTCCTCGCGATAAGCGATATCGCGATGTCCGCGCACGGCGATGTTGAAGTCGCCGGGGTAGTGCAGACGCGGGTTCCCCTCCGCATCGTGCGAAACCTCGACGCTGGCCGGCCCCCGCGTGATCGCCTCGATGTACTCCGGCGGGTAGTAGTGGCTGTGGAAGTCGATCACCTTCACGCGACGAACCTCCAGTCCTGGTGACCGCCGCAGGGCGGTCCTACGCGGCGCGGCGGCCATGCTACGATGCGGCCGTGAAACTCTCCAGCAGGGTCGCCATCATCACCGGCGGAGGACGGGGCATCGGCCGCGCCATCGCGCTTCGCTTCGCGGCCGAGGGCGCCGCGGTGATGCTCGCCGGCACGAATCGGGAGCGCCTCGAGGCGACGGCGAAGGAGATCGCATCGAATGCCGGCCGGGCCCTTGCGATCGTGGCTGACGTCTCGGACGAGGCCGCGGTGGCTCGCATGGTCGCGGCCACGATCGCCGGCTTCGGGCGCCTCGACATCCTCGTCAACAACGCGGGTATCGCCGGCCCCACGGCATCGGTGCTCGACGCCCGCACCGAGGACTGGGAACGCACGCTCGCCATCAACCTGACCGGCGCGTTCCTGTGCGCCAAGCACGCCATCCCTCACCTCATCAAGGCGCCCGAGGGGCGCATCCTCAACATCACGTCGATCGCCGGGAAGATCGGCTACGCGCTGCGCAGCCCCTACGCGGCCTCGAAGTGGGGGATGATCGGGCTCACCCGCTCGCTGGCGCTGGAGCTGGGCGAGCACGGCGTCACGGTGAACGCGATCGCTCCCGGCGGGACGCGCGGTGAGCGGCTGGAGACCGTGATCCGCGACCGGGCCGCCGCGCTCGGGCAGTCGCCCGAAGCGGTGGAGCGCGAGTTCTTCACGGGAACGACCGCGCTCAAGCGCATGGTCGAGCCCGAAGAGATCGCGGCGACCGCGGTGTTCCTCGCCTCGGACGAGGCCCGGAACATCACGGGCGAGACGATCAGCGTGTCGGCGGGCTTCCGGCTCTAGCGCCGCTCCCGGGTACCGCGGCGCGCGGTGCGCCCGCTCCCCCAAACAGGTAGCGGTCGAACCATTCGAGGTTGTGGCGCAGCGCCGCGCGGATCGCCTTGGGCTTGTTGATCCCGTGGCCGAAGCCCTTGTACACGACCAGCCGCGAGGGCACGCCGACGTCCTGGAGCCCGCGGTAGAGCTCATAGGCATTCGGCGTCGGCACGCGGGCGTCGTTGTCGCCGTGCTGGATCAGCGTCGGCGCGCGCGCATCCTTCACGGTGGTGATCGGCGAGGTGAGCGCGTAGATGGCGGGGTCGTCCCAGGGCGTGGCGTGCAGATACTGACGGGTGAATGGCGTGATGTCGGTGTTCACGTAGTAGGTCATCCAGTCCGAGATGCCCGCCCCCACCGAGATCGCCCGGAAGCGCGAGCTCTCGTGGGTGGCGAGGAACGCCGAGATGTAGCCCCCCTGACTCCAGCCGCACACGCCGATCCGACTGCTGTCGGCGAGCCCGCGGCGGATGAGGTCGTCCACGCCGGACATCACGTCCCACGCGTCGCCGACGCCGAGGTTGCGCACGTTGAGCGCCCGGAACGCGGCGCCGTACCCCGCGCTGCCCCGGTAGTTCGGCTCCAGCACCAGCGCTCCCTTCGCCAGCCACAGGTCGATCGGGTAGACGTAGGTCGAAGAGAAGAAGGTCGGGCGCGAGACGCCGGTGGGCCCGCCGTGGATGACGACGATCAGCGGTGAGCGGCGCGCCGCACTCCATCCCGGCGGCTTGTGGAGCACGCCCTCGATCTCGGCGCCGTCTCGGCTGGTCCAGCGGAGCACATCGGCAGAGCCGAGCCTCCATCCCGCGAGCTGGGCGCCCAGGTCCGTCACGCGGCGGGCCGCCATCGTCGCCAGCCGCGCGACCCAGACATCGGGATAGTGCGTCGCGTCGCTCCCCACGAACGCCACGCTGGCGAAATCGCGATCGAAGCTGAAGCCCGTGCCGACCCAGGTGTCGGACGGCGCGTAGCGCGTGACGCGCCGCGTCGCCGGGTCGACACGGTAGAGGTGCGCGGCGGTGCGCGCGTTCGCCGAGAAGTAGATCTCCTCCGGCCCCCAGTCGATCAGCCCGCAGTCCTCGTCGAAGTCGCGAGTCAGCGGCTCGATCGTGCCTCCGGACGCCGGCACCGAGGCGATCACGGTGTTCGCGTAGTAGTACCAGCGCTCGCCCATCGCGGTCTCGAAGGCGATGTGCGTGCCGTCGGGCGACCACGCGGGCCCGCTGTCGGGCCCGGGCTGGGTGACCAGGTCATGCACGGCGCCTTCGGCCACCGTGACCACCGAGATGTCGGAGGTGCTGTCGGCGCCCAGGTCGGCGTTGATCTGGTGGTCGAAGGCGACCCGCTTCCCGTCGGGCGACCAGTCGAAGCCACCGACCGTGTAGGCGCCCTTCGTCAGTTGCCGGGCCTTCTTGCTCTCCACGTCGATGACCCACAGGTGGCTCATGCGATGGTCCTCGCCCACCATCTCGAGGTCGCCGTCCTGCCGCTCGCGCTCCTTCATCCCCTTGGTCTTCGCATCCTGGGTGACGAACGCGATGCTGCCGCCATCGGGCGACCACGCGAAGCGCGTCACGCCTTCTTCGGTGGTGGTGAGCTGCTGCGCGTCGCCCCCGGTCATGTCCAGCAGGAATACCTGTCGCTTCTCGGTGCGCTCGGATCCGAACGCCAGCCGCCTTCCGTCGGGCGACCAGGCCGGAGCGTTGTCGTTCTTTTTGCCCTGCGTGATCTGTCGCGTCTCACCGGACTTCACGTCCGCGAGCCACACGTGGGTGACGAACGCGTTGCCTACCCAGTCCGTGTCGCGCACGGTGTAGGCGACGCGGGCACCGTCGGGCGAGAGCGCGGGCGAGGCGACCCGACGCAGACCGACGATCTGGTCGAGCGTCGGGACGGTGGCCGCCGTCGCCGCGGTGGTCGAGACGACCAGCGACGCCGCGAGCGTGAGCGCCAGACGTTGGGACCGCGCGGGCCATCCGAGGCGGGTCACGGCGACGGCATCCTGTCCTGGGGTCCGGTCAACCGCGCCTGCAGGCGCGCCTTCACCGCCGGCCATTCCTCGTCGAGGATGCTGTAGTACACGGTGTCGCGCACGCGCCCGCGCTGGGTGATGATGTGCTTGCGCAGCGTGCCTTCCTCCTTGGCGCCGAGCCGTGCGATCGCGGCGCGCGACTGTTGGTTCAGCGCGTCGGTCTTGAGCTCGACGCGCATGCATCCGGCGGTCTCGAACGCGTGCGTGAGCATCAGCAGCTTGGCCTCGGTGTTGAGCGCCGTGCGCTGCCACTCGCGGCCGATCCAGGTCCAGCCGATCTCGACGCGATGGTTGAGCCGGTCGATGTTCCCGAAGCGGGTGCTGCCGACCGGCTTGCCGATCGAGCGCGCGATGGTGGCGAAGGGGAGCGAACGTCCCTCCGCCTGCTCGTGCAGCGCCGTCTCCATGTAGCCCTTGAGGTCATCCGGGGTACGGACGTCGGTGGCGGTCCAGCGCCACAGCTCGTGGTCCTTGGCGATCTCCCAGAGCGCCGCATGATGCGCCATGGTGAGGGGCTCGAGACGGACGTGCTGGCCCTCGAGCGTGATCGGTTCCATCGTCATGGGTGCGCGACTCACCATCATGAACTCTCTCTCCGGGACCGGGCGCGTCGTGGGCGGGTGGCGGTCGTGCTCGGCCGAC
This sequence comes from Candidatus Eiseniibacteriota bacterium, assembly GCA_041492985.1. Classification (GTDB taxonomy): domain Bacteria; phylum Eisenbacteria; class RBG-16-71-46; order RBG-16-71-46; family RBG-16-71-46; genus WS-11. The sequence continues at coordinate 2,020 of JBGPXY010000035.1, read as the reverse complement.
GCCGGGAGACCCTGGTTCGAGTGCTCGGGCGTGCGGCCGGGGCGGCACGCGCTCGGGCCGCGCGGACGGCGGTTCGCCGTCGCGGGGCGGCGCCCGGTCGCGCGTCGTGGATCATGCGCTTCGCCCCGCGACGCACCGTGAGCTGGAACACGTCCGGCCGCGCGTAGTGTCCGGCGGCGTCGAACATCGCGCGCGAGCTGGCGTACTGGGCTGGGTCCACCTCGGCGTAGAGGATGTCCTGGCGTTCGTGCAGCGGTCCCGCGAGGAAAGCGCCATCCGGGCCGACGACGGCGCTGTCACCGGCGTTGATCCATTCCCGTCCCGGCGGGTAGAGCCGCTTGAAGGCGAGCCGTTCGGGCAGGTCGCTCATCCGCAGCGCCGTGCAGGAACTGATGACGAACACCCGCCCCTCCCTGGCGATGTGCCGCAACGTCGCGAGCCAGGGCTCGCCGCGATCCCAGGTGGCGGCGATGTAGAGCTGGGCGCCCCAGGCGTACATCGCGTAGCGTGCGAGCGGCATGTAGTTCTCCCAGCAGATGACGCCACACAGCCGTCCGAGGGGCGTGGCGTGCACGGCCAGCGTGCTGCCGTCGCCCTGCGCCCACACCAGCCGCTCGGCGTAGGTCGGCACGAGCTTGCGGTGCTTCGCGTACAGCTTCCCCTCGGCGTCGAAGAACAGCAGGGAGTTGTAGAGGCTGGCGCCGCTCGCCTCGGCGTTCACCTCGTTGACGCCGATCACGAGCTGGACCTGGGCCTCGCGCGCCGCACGCCCCAGCCGTTCCGTCTCGGTCGAGGGCGCCGTGATCGCGTTCGCGACCAGCTCGGCGTAGAGGGCGGCCTGTGCGCGGCGCTCGCTCGGAGGCAGCACCCACACCCAGTCGGGGTAGGCGGGGATGAACGCCTCGGGGAACACCACCAGCCTGGCCCCGGCATGCCCGGCCTCGGCGATCAGACGGCAGGCCTTCTCGAGGGTCGCGACGCGATCGAGGAACACCGGGGCGTGCTGGACGACGGCGACCTTGAACGGCGCGAGGGGGCTCATGATCCGCCGCCCTTGCGGGGCAGCGCGTCGTTGAAGGCGGGATCGTTCTTCCAGTCGGGCACAGGCGGCTCGTGGCCCGTCCGCGGTGCGAACGCCGAGTGCTCGACCAGCTGCCAGCGATGGATGTACCGCGGGCAGTTCGGGAACACGCGCTCGGCCGTGACGCGCACAATGACCTGGGCGCCCGGGTACTCGGCGAGCAACGGATCGCCCTCGTCGATCGAAGCGATCCCGTTGACCCGCACCCGGCGGGGACGCTCGAAGTCCACGAACAGCAACCCCACCCTGGGGTTGACGAGCAGGTTGCCGAGGCTCCGGAACATGCCGTTGCCGTCGTAGTCGGGCCACGCCAGCGTGTGGTCGTCCACCACGCGCACGAAGCCGGGCATGCCGCCCTTGTAGGAGCAGTCGGGCCGGCCCTCGGCGTCGGCGGTCGCCAGGAAGAACATGGGGGACCGCTCGATCAGCTCGCGGTCCTTGTCGGTGAACAGGACGTGGACGGTGACCTGCTCGAGCCGGTCGGCGATCCGACGGCTGTCGAATCGGTCTTGAAGTCTTCGCGAGCCGTCGTGGTACATCGGGGTGTCGCTCATCGGGTCTCCGAGGGACGCTGCGGACTGCAGGATGCCTCGCGCGGGGCCGGCGGGCAAGGTCGCCGGAACGAGCGGACAGATAGTCGTGTCAAACGCGGTTGGACCGCTCCGCGTGATTCCGCTTGACACAGTTTGGAACTCGTTCGCTCGCGACTCGCGTGTCTACCCGCGAACCACGCACCAGCGCGCGCTGCTTGGGTGCTGACGATGTTGAACCCGCGCGCCTGGGAGCACTCTCATCATGGCCCGCCCAACGCGCTCTGCGCGCATCCACAAGCGCCGAAGAACTGTGTGATAGGAATGACGCCTGCCCCCGCGACGCGCCCCCGCCGCGGAGTCCCGCCATGACGTGCTACTCGCGATCGCACCTCGCTGATCACACCCT
>JBGPXY010000156.1:0-6574 GCA_041492985.1 Candidatus Eiseniibacteriota bacterium | reverse complement strand
GGGGAGTCAGCCACCATGCCCCTCTCCTTGTGTGACTCGGACGTTCGCCCGAGGGCGGGTGCGTTTGGAAGCGCTTCACATTAGCAGCAGCGTCGGTCCCGCGCCCAGTGATGAATGAAGCGCGCGGCTCGGACGCGGGCCGCGGGCTCGCGCTAGTGCGCGTCGTCCCTCGCCGTCCTGCCCCACGCCGTCGTCTCCCAGTTGTAGCGGGCCCTGGGTGGAGGGAGGCATGGCGGCAGCGGCATGAGCAGGACCCGTGAGAGCTGGTGCGCGAAGGGTGTATAGAGGTCGCGCAGCTCGGTGAGCTTCTGGTCCGCCTCCGCACCTTCGCGCAGCCGCACGCCCGATGCGGCGAGCCACGCGCGCAGCTCGGAGAGCTCCTGGTCGCTCATGCGCAGCTTCTCCGCGGGCTCGGGCTTGAGCCGAAACGCCTGGCCCAGGTCCACCAGCGCGTGTCGTCCGATCGCGAATGTCAGCCGGGCCTGGAACGGGTCGATCCCATCGACGCCCACGATCACCAGCGCGCAGGTGTCGAGGATGGCGACCAGCGAGGCGAGCCACGACTGGTTGTCGTGCTGCGAGCGGAAGAAGCACAGGATCGGGTAGGAGAGGTGGCTCTCGAGGATCTCGGCGGACGTGCTCTCCCAGTCCCGCAGGAGCGGGGCGATGACGTTCGGATCGCGGCTCTCGAAGGCGCGTCGCAGCATCACCGCCGCGGTCGGCGGCGAGCCGGCCCACTCGTCGAGCATGGTGATGCGCGCCTCGCGCCGCGCGAACGACTGATAGAGCACCGGCACATAGGCGATCACCAGCGCCAGGAAGCCGAAGCCGGTGCCGGCCTCGACCACGGTGATGAGCCGGGCGACCGGCGTCATCGGGTGCAGGTCGCCCAAGCCGAGCGTGAAGAACGTGGTGCCGCTCATGTAGAGGTCGGCGGCGAAGCCGGTGGTGCCGACACCGCCCGCCGTCCCGATCATGCCCGCCAGCTGCGAGCCGTCGGCCCAGTGGAGCAGCGCGAAGCCGACGATGAGGCCCTTGGCCCAGACGATGAGCAGGCCCAGGATCGAGAGCAGCGCGTAGAAGCTGAGGAATGTCTCGCGCCGGCCACGGACCTTGATCCGCTGCGCGATCCCCGCCCAGACGATCCACAGCCAGCTCAGCACGAACCGCGAGATGCGCAGCCGGGCCGGCACCCGGCGCGTGAGCAGGATGGTCTCGAAGGCGTCCCACAGCACCCAGAGGATGAGCAGGAGCGCGCCGACGCTGACGAGGAGGTTCATCGCGCCCACCATAGACAGGGCGCCGTCCTCCGTGCAAGGTTCGCGGCCGTGGACCGCGAAAAGACGACCTCACGAGGATCGGCGACGGCGTTCCTCACGCTCCTGACGCTGGCCGTGCTGTTGCGGGGCTTCCTGCTGTTCGCGACCCCGTTCGGGCAGACCGTCGCCGGTCGCATCGAGGGTCTGAACGACGAGCCCGCGCACATCCACTACGTCCAATACCTCGTCGAGCACCGCGCGTTCCCGATCCAGACCCACCACTATCGCGAGCCGGGGGCGTTCGCGCGCGGCGACTTCGAGTACTACCAGCCCCCGCTCTACTACCTCGTGTGCGCGCCCCTCGTTGCGGCGGTCGGCGAGCGGAACGGGCTCTACGTCTGCCGGCTGGTGTCGTTCGTGTGCGGGCTCCTGTCGCTCGTGGTCATCGGCCGCATCTTCGACCTGCTCGGCTGCCCGCTGTCCTGCCGGCGGCTCGGCGTCATCTTCGTGGCGCTGCTGCCGACCCATGCCTACTTCTCATCGCTGGCCTCGAACGACAGCCTGAGCTGGCTGATCGCGCTCCTGATCGCGCACCAGCTGCTCGTGCTGCTGGATCGGGGGCGCCGGGTTTCGGAACCGCCCCCGATCGCTTTGAGCGTCCGCCTCGGGTTATTGCTGGCGGCAGGCATGCTCACCAAGGGTTCGATCGCCATCTTCCCCCCAGCGCTCGTGCTCGTGTACTGGGTCCTCGCCAAAGGCCCGCGACGGGCGCGCGCGTTCTCCCGTGCGCTGATACCGCTGGGACTGATGCTGCTGATCGCCGGGCCTTGGTACTGGCGCAACGACCTGCTCTATGGGTCGGTGTCCGCCCTCCACGTCGGGTTCGGTCCGGTGGAGCCGGGCCTGTGGAGCGTGGCTGGATTCGCGCACATCCTCAAGGCCACCGTGCGCTACTTCTGGTTCCCGATGCAGCACGTGTCGGGTGGCGCCGCATCCAGTGCGATCCGCCAGATCGGAGCGGTCATCCTCCTGGTGCACGCGGCCGCCGCCGTCCTGTTCCTACGGCGCCCGGGGGGAACGGACGCCAGAGACCTCACGATGGTGATGATCCTCTCCATCGCGCTGGTCGCGCAGGTCACGCTCGGCACGTCATGGACGGATGTCGAGGGGCGCTTCCTCCTCCCGGCGCTGGCGCCGATCGCGTACTTCATGGTGGCGCCGGTGTTCGAGTTCACTGCGAGGTGGAAGGGCGGCGAGCGGCTGGCGTGGATCTACGTGGTGCTGGTCGCGGCGCACCCCTGGGCGCTGCTCGCCTTCGCGTAGGAGGGGCGATGCCCGTCGGGCGCCGGGTCGCGCCGCTCAGCGGCTCGGCTCTCGTGCCGCCCGCATCCGCTTCAGCTCCGCCTCGGCTGCGATGTGGCCGAACGCCGGCCAGTGCGGAGCCGCGACCACGCGCGTGAACACGCTCTCCGCCTCGGCGGCGCGTCCGTGGTAGAGGTACCAGTTGCCGATGCCGTACCCGACCGTCGCATCATCGATGGTGGTCGTGTCGGTCGGCCCCGCCGCCATCAGCGAGTCCACCGGCAGCCCCCCCTTGTACACGAGCAGCAGCCGCTGGTAGCTCCGATTCTCGATCACGTCGAGGTCGCTCCGGATCGGCTTGAGCACCGCTCGGGCCTCGCGCTCGCGCCCGAGCCGTCGCAGCGTCATGTAGAGCCAGTGGGAGGTGGCGCAGAGCATGTCGGGGTTGGTCGAGACGGCGAGGCACTCGCGCCAGGCGCGGCGCGCGGCCGGGAGGTCGCCCGCCAGGTAGTGCGCCAGGCCGAGGTGATACCAGATGTTGAACTTGAGCGTGCCGGTCGGGATGTTCCGGGCGTTGGGCAGCCCGTCGGGCTCGGTCTCGTCCATGCGCTTCGCCATCAGCCGGGAGGCGCGCTCCAGGTCCGAGATGGCGAGCCCGAACACCCGCAGGGTGATGTAGCGGTGGCCCCGATGGCGGTAGAGCCGCGGCTCGTCCGGGTGCTCCTCGATCCCCTGTGAGTAGACGGCGAGCGCATCCCGGAAGCGCCCGAGGTAGGCCAGCCGGCGCCCGAGCCAGATGACCGCCGAGACGTCGTGCGGGTGGTGGTCGAAGTCGTTCTGTGCGGCGGCGAGCTGGCGCTCGTACCGACTGCGCGTCGAGTCCGGCAGCGCGGGCGCGAGGAGCGTATCGCCGAGCAGCGACATCGCCTCGGGCGCGGGCGGAAGCGGATCGCTCCTCCCGAGCGGCGACCATCCGGATGTGATGAGGAACACAGCGCCCATCGACGCAAACGCCACCGTCCATCGCGAGCGCCGCCGCGCCGCGCTCACATCTGCCACAGGTAGCTCAGCTTGAAGAAGAAGCTGTTGTGCTCGGGGCGCGCCGCACCCGCCCGGTCGCCCTCCAGTCGCGCGCCGTAGCCCAGGTACACGACCGTCTCGGGCCGCAGCAGGTAGGTGCCGAGCACGTCGGTGCTCACGACCGCCGACGATGGCATGCGCACGCCGGCCGCGTCGTAGCGGCGCTCGGAGTCGATCTCGGTGATGATCCGGAACGACAGCTCGCGACTCTGCTGGTAGGCGATGCGCAGGCGTGGGATGGCCGCGTCGGCGAAGCGGATGCCGGTCTCGCGCCGCTCGAGGCGGAGCCCGCTCACGCGGATCGAAGCGTCGAGCCGTGGCGTGAAGCGCAGGTCGGTCCACACCTCCCACTGCAGGCTGCGGCCGGGAACCGCCTCCTCGAACACCACGGTCTCGCCGAAGTTGAACGACGCGCCGCCCTGCACGGTCGCGAAGCGACTGCTGCTGCCCCACACCGAGACGCGGTCCTGTGACGGGAAGGCGAGGCCGTCGTGCAGCGTGTAGGAGCGCGAGTAGCCCGCACCCAGGGACGTCGAGAGCGGCATGTTCACGGTCACCGTGCCGCCGACCTGGTCGTCGGTGCGCGGCCCGAAGTGCCGGTCGGCGCCGTGGCGAAGGATGCGGGTGTAGTAGATCCCGGGGTTGATGCTCTCGAACCATGACTTCCCGCGGGCGTTGATGTGCGGGTCGATGTTCACGCCCATGTCGATCTTGTCGGTGCGGGGGATGAACCCCATGTCGGCGGAGAATCGAGGCGAGACGTCCGCGAAGTAGGCGCCGACATCGAGAGCCCGGGAGCTGCGGCTCAGCACCGTGGTCCACGCGTTCCCCGTGGTGGTCGCGCCCACCTGATCGCGCAGTCCGCCATCGAGCACCGAATCCTGCGCGGGCGTGAGACCGGCGAGCGCGCCGCGATAGTCGCGGGCCTTCGCCCAGCTCCCGAGCGCCTGACCCTGGAGTGTCCACTTGTCGCGGATGATGAATCGACCGTCGAGGCCGATGCCGCGGTTGTAGGTCTCCTGCTGCTCGCGACTGCCGGCCAACAGGCCGACGGTGCCGTTCTTCCCCACGTCCTGCCGCACCCGCACGATGTCGTAGAACGCGTCGTGATCGAAGTAGGGGTTCAGCGCGTCGGGCAGGGTCTCGACCGGATCGCCGCCGCTGCGGTCCAGCGCGTGCAGCACGCCGATGGTGGTGCGCCCCTGCTTGCCCGTGAGCTTCACTCCGTAGAGCGGGTCGGCGATCCGCCGCGTGTACACCACGTCGATCGGGGTGCGGAAGATCTCGCTGCCCTCGAGGAAGAACGGACGCCGCTCGGGGTAGAAGATGGCGAAGCGCTCGTTCACGTCGACGACCGAGGCATCCGCCTCGACCTGACTGAAGTCGGGGGTCACGGTGAGATCGGCGGTGAGGCTGCTGGTGAGCCCGTACTTGAGGCTGGCGCCGGCGCGGGCCTCCGGCGCGGCGTAGCGGAACGACGCGCCATCGCGCTTGCCGTGGCGCGAGCCGGTGACGGTCGGGATGATCTGGAGGTTGCGCCCGGGACGCACGCCCACGATCCCCTGGAGCGTGCCGATCTGGGCGATCGCCGGACCGCTGTCCGACGAGACCGGGGCCCACGAGACGAACACACCATTGCGGGCCACCTGCCGCGCGGCGTTGAAACCAAAGGTGAGCGTATCCGCGCGCGGAAAGCGCAGGCTACGGAACGGGATCGCCATCTCGACCTCGTAGCCGCCTGCCGTGCGCCGGCCTTCGGAGGTGTAGAGGAAGTCCACCGCATCGTCGTCATCCTGCCCCTCGACGATCATGCCGTCGGCCTGGACCCCGTGCGGCGTCGAGAGGAAGTACGCCATGCGACGGCGATCGTGGTAGGCGTCGATCCCCACCGCGACCCAGTCGGAGGGATCGACGTTCTGGCGCGGGAGCAGAGGCGCTCGCACGAGCTTCGGATCGTCGGGACAGCGGAAGCCGACGTAGATGTTCCGCTCGTCGTAGAGCACCAGGCACACCGTACCGGTGGTGTCGTGGGGTCCCTCGACCGGGTCGCTCTGGGTGAAGGAGTCGAGCACCGCGGCCACCGTCCAGATCGAATCGTCGAGGGCCCCGTCCACCACCGGGCCGCGCTCGACCCGGGGCGGCGTGAGCCGGAGCATGCGCGCGGTCCCGTGGAACGGAGAGGGGGCGGCGAATACGCGGGCGGCCAGCATCGTCACGAGGACGGCGGCCGCCAGGGATGTGACGCGATGCACGGGGGGAGACCTCGTAGGGGTGGCGAGCCCTGGCGCGGAAGCCGGTAGGAAACCACGCCGGGAGCGGGGTGCCAAGCGAACCGGGCGCCTTCGCCCCCTCGCCGGGGGTCCGATGTCGCTCCGCGGCGCCGCGAGAGACACGTTCCGCGCGGTCGCCGTTAACAGTGGCGGACCGGGGCGCGTCTTGCATACGTTGAGATCCGCATGGGCTTCACCCGTACCCTTCCGGCTCGTCCCGGGCGGGATGGCCCCGAAAGGAACGGAAGGAACGCGATGGGAGGCGCCGCACTCGATGCGACCTGGGCTCTGCCGGCCGGACCGTGGGACGGGCTCCGCCAGCCGTGGCGACCGATCGCGGCGCCGTTCGAGGCCGACCGGTCCCCTGTGAACGAGACGTCCGACGAACTCGGCATGGTCGCGGCGGCCCGCGACGGCGACCGCGCGGCCTTCGGCCGTCTCTATGAGCGCTACGGTCGCATGGTGCACGGGGTGCTGCTGGCGCGCGTGCCGCGCGGACATGTCGAGGATCTGGTGCAGGACGTTTTCCTGCTCGCCCTGAGACGGCTCGATTCGCTGCGCGATCTGGCCCGGTTCGGCGGCTGGCTGGCGATGATCGCGCGCAACCGCGCGACGGATTTCCACCGGCGCTCCCGAGACACGGTGGAATTCACCGACGAGCTG
>JBGPXY010000152.1:0-6676 GCA_041492985.1 Candidatus Eiseniibacteriota bacterium | reverse complement strand
GTTCGGATGCAATCATCGTGGGACGGGAGACGAGCGATGACGCGCCGATGTCTGCAGCCACGATTCGCAGGCTATATCAGCGCCGCGAGAAGGGTCAAGGAACAGGCGGCTTCGCGCCAGCGTCCGGCGCTGTTGATGTAGTGTCGTCGACTCGTCGAGGGAACCCACCTTCGCCGCGCGCTGCGGCGAAGCGCGTCGGGCGCGATCGTGGACGCGAGGAGGATGCATGGCCACACGTTTCATCGGGCGCTTCGCTCTGGCATGGGTGTTCATCACCAGCGTCGGAGCTGCCGCCGCGAACGCGGATGACATGCGCTCGCCGCCGCGTCCCGACCCGGCGTTGCCGCCGATCGAGGCCGTGCTCCTGCCGGCGCCCTCCCAGGGCGCGGCCGAGGCGCTCGCGCGGCGGCTCGGGTTCGCGAGCCTGCTCGCGGCCGGCAACGCCTGGACGGTCACGGCCCGCCTCGGCAACGCGGCGGTGGTCTGGTACGACCCGGCCACCTACCTGCGCTTCGGGCTCGCGCGACCGACGGACGTGGCGCCGGTCGTGGGGCATCGGGCGCCGGAGCATCCGCCGGTGCTCCCGGTCGCGTTCTGGGAGGACGTGCCCGCTGCGCAGATGCCGCACCCCAACGGGGCGAGCCTGCTCGTCGGCATCATCGCCGTCACCGCTCATCTCGACCGCACGTGCAAGCGATGGTGGAAGCGGCAGGATGGCGGTCCCTCGCCCTTCGGACGGACGGAAGCCGAACCGCGACTCGGGGCCCGATCCCGTTCCTGCTTCGTCGAGGGTCCCCAAGGCGCGCGGGTGCGCGTGCGGGTGATCGAGCCGACCGACCCCAACGGGCTCGCCGCGCGTCTGCTGTCGAAGGGTGGCTCGCGCTGGGTGGGCGTGATGATCGGAGTCGGGGACGTGACGGTCGCGGCGCGCCGGCTCGAGCACGCGGGTGTGCGTGCGACATTGGGGCCACCCGGGACGGCCGCAGGAACGGTGCTCATCGTCGACCCGCGTGATGCGGGCGGCGCGCTGATCGAGTTCGTGCCGGACCCGGCGAGCGTTGTCAGGCCCGGAGTCGTTCGCTAGACTCCCGTGTCCGCCCGATCGCGGTCGATGTAAGGCAGCTCCCCGAAGACCACGGTTCGAGCATGGCGCCCGCCGGACATCCAGACTCCCACCCACCGCGAATCCCGGGCCCGCGTACGACCGACGCTGCCGCCGCGCGTCGGCGCGCGCCGCTGCTCGCCCTGGCCGTGGTGCTGCTGGTCGCCGCGGCACTGCGCGTCTGGCGCCTGGACCACGGTCTCCCCGATCTGCTCGACGAGGACTATCCGCTCCGTCGCGCGCTGGCGATGTGGGGCTGGGAGCGCGGAAGGACCGACTGGAATCCCCATTTCTTCATCTACCCGTCGCTCTCCTTCTATCTTCACTTCCTGGTCCAGAAGGTGGCGGTGACGCTGGGCACCTGGGCGGGGTGGTATCACGGTGCCGCGGACTACCGCCTGACGTTCGACCTCGACCCCACGCCCATGGTGATGACGGCGCGCGCCTTCGACGTGGCGTGCGACCTCCTCACCCTCCTCGGCGTCGCGCGCCTGGCCGGGCGGCTGCGGCCGGGCACCGGCCCGTTCGCGGCACTGCTCGTCGCCGTCTCACCGGTGCTCATCGTCACCTCGCGCGCGGTCTACTGCGACACGCAGCTCACCGCGCTCTCGGTCTGGGCGCTCGAGCGGATGGTGGCGTGGCACGAGCGCGGCGGCCGCGTGCGATTCGCGTCGGCGGTGGCGCTGGTCGGGCTCGCCGCCGGCGCCAAGTATCCGGGCGGGTTGCTGGTGATCCCGCTCGCGATCGCGATCGTCCAGCGGCGAGGCCGGCAGGGACTGTGGCTCATCCCGGGCGCGTGGGCCGCCGCCTTCGCGGTGTTCCTGCTCAGCTCGCCCTACGTCGCGCTCGACTTCGCCACCTTCCGTCGGCATTTCGGATTCGAGGCTTCGCACATGGCGCAGGGCCACCTCGGCCACATCGGGGGCGCCAGCTTCGGGCCCGCGCTGCGCACGCTGGCGGGCAACCTGGGGTGGCTCGGCGTCATCGCCGTAGTGGCATCGCTGGCGCTGGCCATCGCGCGCCGGATCCCGCGCGAGGTGTTCGCGGGTGCCTCGGCGCGGGTCCTCTGGGCGTTCGTGCTCCCTCTGGGCATCACGGTCGGCGCCGCGCGAGCGCCCATGGAGCGCTACCTCGCGCCGGTGATCGCCGTGGGCGCGGCACTCGCCGTGGCGGCCGCCTTCGCCCTGGCGACCCGCCTCGGACGTCGCGGGGGCTGGGCGGCCGGACTGGCACTCGCCGGCATGGTCGTGCCGGTGGCGATCGAGGGCGTGCGCGTGGCCAGGAGCGGTGGCGGGAGCACGCAGGCAGAGGCGCGGTTGTGGTGCGAGTCGCACGTCGGCCCGCGCGACCTCCTGATGCAGGAGGGCTACGGCGCTCCCCTGCTCACGCGGGATGCGCGCGAGGACATCACGCAGAGCGCCTACTTCAAGGCGGCGCGTCCCGAGTTGCAGCGGCGCTATCTCGCCCGCGCGACGTATCACGCCGTCACGGTGCCGTTCACGGTGGCGGGCCGACCCACGGTCCCGGTGCGCGCGGTCTCGGGCGAGATCGTCGAGGTCGAGGTCGTCCCCTCCGCCGCGGACTTGAGCCGGGTGTTCTATGACCCGGGTCTGTTCGCGGGCACGGACTACGTGCTCACCAGCGGCGCGGTGCGCGGACGCTACGAGGCCGAGCCCGAGCGGTTCGCCACCCAGGCGGAGTTCTACCGGTTCCTCGACCACGACGCGGAGCGCGTCGCCGGCTTCTACTCGCACGACGAAGTCGTCGGCCCCGAGATCCGCATCTACCGGCTGGGACCCGCGCTCCGCGCATCGCTGGCCGCCCGCGCCGGCGCGCTGTCCCCGCTCTGGTGGGCCGAGTCCATCCCGATGCGCTACCGCGAGACGATCGACCGGTTGACCACGGCGGATTCCGAGCCCAGTCGCGGCGCCCTGCGCATGCCCGATGGGCGGCTCGCCCCCTGGGTGCTCAGCCTGTCGGGTCTCTATGAGGCGCGCGTCGCTCCGTTCGCCAGCGCCCTGGCGCGCGATCTCGGCTCCCTCGGCCGTTTCGATCTCGCCGAGCGTCTCGCGCGGGCCAACCTCACCGCCCTGCCCGACGACGTCGACTCGTTCCGGATGTTCGTCATCTGCGCGTACCGGACCCGGCCGCTCCCGCGCGCGGCGGCGGTGGTCGAGAGCGTGCTGATCGACCCCCGGCGCCAGGCACCCGCTGCCCGGGCGCTGCGAGAGAGCTACGACTCGATGCTCGCGAGTCTCCCCCGGGGTGGGCGCGTGCCATGAAATCCAGGAGCTGGGCCGTCGCAGGTCTCGCCGCCGCTCTCCTGCTCGGGACGGCGGCCTACGCGCCGAGCCTCACGGTTCCATTTCAGTTCGACGACGTCCTCTTCGTGCGGGATAACCCCGCCCTGCGCGCGCTCTGGCCGCCGCAGCGCTGGATCCGTTCGTACCATCAGGAGACCCGCCCACTCGTCAACCTCACGTTCGCCCTCAACTTTGCCTGGACGCGCACCGACCCCTGGAGCTACCACGCCGTGAACCTCGCGCTCCACCTGGGATGCGTGGTGCTGCTGTTCTTGTTCGTGCGTCGAACGCTCTGGAAACTGCCGCCGCCATGGCCGTCTTTCGCGGACACGGTTGCTGCCTCGGCCGCCATGCTGTTCGCGGTCCATCCCGCTCAGAGCGAGTCCGTCATCTACATCCAGGGGCGACCGGGACTGCTCGCGACCTTCTTTGGACTCGCCACGCTCGTGACGGCGGCAGGCGTTTCGCCGAGACCCGACACCAGCTCGACGCGCCCCACGCGACGCGCCGGCGCGCTGGCCGCGCTCTGGACCCTGCTTGCGGTGCTCAGCAAGGAGTCGGCGGCGGTGGTGCCGGCGCTGGTGCTGCTCTACGACGCCTCGATCTTGTCGCGCTGGCGTCTCCGCGCGCTCCGTCCTCGGATATGGGCGTTCCACCTGCCTCAATGGGCGACACTGCTTGTGCTGCCCATTCTGTTCGCCACGCTGCGCAACCCGCACCAGGGCGTCTTCGGTGTCGGGGTCGTCGACGTCCTCCGCTTCTACCTCACGCAGCCGCTGGTCCTGCTCTTCTATCTGCGGCTCTTCCTCTGGCCAGCGGGGCTCGCTATCGACCATGGGTTCACTCTGGCCGAGCCCGGTGAGGTACGCGTCTGGCTCGCACTCGCCGCCATGCTCGCGCTGGTCGCCACCACGGTATGGGCGCTCCGACGCTCGCCATGGCCAGGCTTCTGCGCGGCCTGGTGGCTCCTCGCCGTGGCACCCACCTCGCTGGTGCCCGGGCGCGAGTTCGCCGGCGAGCGCTACCTGACCTTCGCTTCGCCTGCGTTCGCCGCCCTGATGGCCTGGGCGCTGGCGGCGGGGGCGCGAGCTGTGCGCGCCCCGCGGCAGCCCGCCGGTACGGGAGCCGTGTTCGCCCTGTCCGCCTTGCTTGCGCTCCCGCTAGGCTGGCACACCCTGCAACACGGGCAGGTGTGGCGATCGGGTAGCGAGCTGTGGCGGCAGGCCGCCCGATTGCGGCCCGGTAACACGCGCGCGGGCTTCCAGCTCGCATGGTTCCTGTGGCAGGAGAACCGCCCCGACGAGGCCGAACGTGAGGTCCGCCGGGTGCTCGCGCTCGACCCCGGAAGCGTGAAATCCCGGTCGCTGCTCGCCCGGGTGCAGATGGAACTCGGCCAGGCCGATTCGGCGCTTGCCAACGCCGCCCTCGCCGCAAAGAGCGCGCCCCGGGATCCTGAATTGCATGTCACACACGCCGTCGCGCTCCTCCATCTGGGCCAAGCGTCCGAGGCGCTGGCGGCGTGTGAGCGCGCACTCGCTGCCGACTCGACCGATGTCCTGGCCCTCTACTACCGGGGCCAGTGCCGAGCCGCGCTCGGAGACACCGCTCTTGCGACCTCGGACGGCTGGACGCTCGAGCGCCGCCGCCCCGACGCGGGCTATGGGCCTTACCTCCTGGGGAGTTTGGATCTCGCGGCACGCCGCGACTCCTCCGCGGGGCGCTGGCTCGAGCTCGCCGTGCGCCGCGACCCCCTGAACGTCGAAGCCATGCGATTGTTACCGCTCGCGTGGTACTGGCTCGGCCGCACCGAGGACGCCCTCGGCGGCTGGCGACACTACTTCGCCGCCACGAGCGCCGCGCGCACCGACTACGTCATGCTCTACTACACAGGGATGACGCTGGAGAAACTCGGGCGCCACCACGAGGCGGCCGACACCCTGCGCCACGTGACACGAATGCGCCCCGAGCTTGCGCCGGCCTGGATCGAGTTGGCTTACGCGCTGGCCGCCCCGGGCGACCCCGCGGCGCGAGACTCGGCGGCCGCGCGTCTAGCCCTCGCGGAAGGCGAGCGTCTGGCGACCGACGATCCGGCGATTCGCGCACGCATCGCGGCGGTCCGCGAGGCAGTGTCCCCCGGGCCGGCTCATCCGACCCGACCTTGAGGGTTGTGCTCTGAGGATTGGGTCTGGATCTGGCCGAGCATGATGCGCTAGCGGTCCGCACGAGCGCTGATCGGCCTCAGTCGGCGTATCGCAATCGATGCCCCCGCCCACCCGGGATGCGCCGAGTCACGACCGCGCGGCGGTAGTAGGTCTCCAGGCGCTCCGGCAGTTCCACCCGCTTCGGGAACAACCGTTCCTTTAGCACCTCCGCCATCGTCCATGCCCGTTCCATCAGCCCCAGACGTTGGGCCGGGGTGTGATCGCGGGCGCGCTCCGAGAACGACTTGACGAAGTTGCGCCACACTTGAAGCAGTGCGAGCCGCTCGGCCGCACTCTGGCGGCGCTTGCTGAAGGCGATGGTCTCGCGCTTGTGGTTCGCCCCGCCGTGGCGGATCAGCAGGTCGAGCAGGTTGATCGGGAACAGCGGGTTGCGGGTGGTGCGGCGGGCACTCCCCGGCGTGATGTGGTGGCGGATCGCATAGCCGGAGAGCCGACGGAGTGCGGATGGGTAGGCGGGGTGGTCGTCGGTGTGGAGGGTGAACGGCTGCGGGGTCGAGACCGCCAGGCGCAGGGCGGCGGCCACCTCCTGCGGATAGCGCCCAGGAGCGGGGCGTCCGAACCGCTGCTCGAGCCAAGCGCGGCGACGGCGCTGGCGCTCCGTCATGCGTCCCTTGCGGCGGAGCTCGGAGTCGGTGAAGGCATAGAAGAAGTGGCTCTCGCTGCCGACCACGACATGGAAGTGAAGCGGGTGGTACTGGCTGAACTCGAAGCTCTCGAAGCCGTCGAGGGCCAGGGGCTCGTGGAGCACGCCGCGGGGCCGGTGGTGGTACTGGAACAGCAGCCCATGGCGACCGAGCCGCGCGGCCTGGCCGAGCACCGTCTGCGGCGAGACCGCGAACTCGCGGGCGATCTGGCGGTACGCCGAGCACCCCAGCAGGCGGTGGGCGATCGGCAGCAGCAACTCGGGACGGCGCAGCCAGTAGGTGGTGCTGAAGGTCTGGGTGCTGAAGCGACGCCCGCACTGTGAACAGCGGTACCGCTGGATGCGCGTCGGTGTCGCCTGGCGGTGGTAGAAGCCGATGCGCCGGTAGCGCCATCCGGTCGGCGAG
>JBGPXY010000179.1:0-5651 GCA_041492985.1 Candidatus Eiseniibacteriota bacterium | reverse complement strand
GCTGATCAACCCACGCAACGTCTGCGTGGTCATCGGGCCCTTCTCGGGGTCGAAGCCCTCGAGCTGGAGCAGATTCGGGACCGGCGGCGGCGTGAACGCGGCGCTCGGATCGCCCAGATCCCAGGGCAGGTTGTCCGTGTCGCCGAAGAGATGGCAGGTCGCGCAGGACTGATCGCCATGGCTCGACTTCGAACCGGCATAGAACAACCTGCGTCCGTTCACGATCGCGTCCGGCGTCGGGTCGAAGCCGATCCCGGCGAGCGCCACCTGCGAGAAATCCGCGGTGCTCAGGGTCTGGAGCTGATTGCGATTGCGCCCCACGAGGTAGATGCGGCTGCGGGCGTCATCGACCAGCACCCCGGTGGGCCCGGCGACCGTGGGCACGCGCGCCAGCATCGCGCTGGCCGAGCTTCCGCCGTTCGGGTTGATGACCGCCAGCTTGTCGGTGCCGAGCGCGGTGACATAGACGCGCGAGCCGTCCCCGGACCAGGCGACGCCGGTGGGCGTGGCGATCGCGGAATCGCGCTCGGTCTGAGTGCCCGGGTTCTGCACGAACACCCCGGTGCCATCGAAGTAGGAGATGTGCGGGTTGAGGATGCGATTGGTGACCTGGCCGCTGGTGCTCACGAAGTCGAGTCGGGTCTCCACGAGATAGCCGCGGATCTTGGGCTCGTACCGGAAGTTGTTGCGCGCCTCCATGCCGATGACGGCGAGCTTGCCGTTCGCCGGGCTGGTCGCGACGTTGAACACGTTGCTGCCGATGCCGCGGAAGTTGCGGCTCACGGTGTTGGTGCCGGTGTTGATCTCGGCGACGTCCACCTCGTACATCGTGTACGGCACCGTCGCGTTCCAGAATCCGCCGTACTCGTCGTACCAGCCCGCGCCGGACGGACCGTTGTCGAAGTACTGGATGATGGCGCCGACCGCCGGCGCAGGCGCCGGCGAGCTGGGATAGTCGGGGTGTCCGTTCTTGTTGCCCGTCTCGCGCGGGAAGTCGGGGTCCTCGGGGATCGCTCCGTTCACCTCGGCCGCGGAGAGCACCGAGGTACGATTGCCGCCCTCGAAGATGGTGGTGAAGACCAGCGTGCCGGCCGCGTTGCGCGAGAGCGCGCGGGGCATGCGTCCGTTGACCGGGATGGTCGCGCCCAGGGCCAGCGTCGAGGGGTCGTAGACCTTGATCACGTCCTCCGTCGACACGCTGACGTAGGCCTTGGTGGGCGTGCCGGCGAACACGACGTCGTTCGGCTCGTCGCCGACGCGCAGGGTCGCGCGCACGTGCATGGTGGTCAGGTCGACGATGCTCACGTCATCCGACAGGTTGTTCACCACCCACGCCGTGTTGTTGTCGAGTGCCGCGACCGAGACCGGCTCCAGCCCCACCGGGATCTCGGCGACTCGGGTCGGCACCGGGTCGGTGAGCGAGAAGACCGAGAGACGGTTGTCCGGCGTGTTGACCACCAGCAGGCGGGTGCCGTCGGGCGTCATCGCCTCGGGGTGGACATGCGCGCTCTCGAAGTGGACGAAGTCCTCGCCCGTGTTGATGCGGGACTCCAGGTGGCGGGGTGCGGCGGAGATCCCGGCAGCCAACACGAGGACCGCGAGCAGGAGCGAGATGCGACGCATTATGGAGGCAAGTCTCCCGGCAGGCAGGGTTGTGCGGCAACGGTGGAAGCGGGCCCACTGGGGAGGGGCGCCGAGGCAACTGAGGGAAGAAGTCTATCATCCCGACGCGGCCGGTGGACATGGAATCCTCGGCGGGGTCAGGACGGGATCGGGCACGGGGAGGGCTGGTACCTCGCTCGCGTGGATAACGCGGCGCGGGGGCGCCAGAGTCCGCTGCGGCAATGCGATGGGCTGCGGACCGTCCACCGAGATTGGTCCTGCCAAACGGGCCGCTCCGCCCCCGCTCCGACCCCCCTCTCAGGGCTCGATCAGCCAGACCTCGCGGCGGGCGAGATCGACTCCCACCCGGTAGCGTGAGAGAAACCCGTTCGAGATCAACCCCGCCACGCGGAAGTTGGGGTTGAGTTCCAGCCGTGCGGGGAAGATGCCGTAGGTCCCTTCGAGCGAATCGCGGCAGGCCCCATCGACGCACAGACGTCCGACCGTGAATCGGTAGTAGCCGACCGGGCCGGCCGCCGACGTACCCGTCTGCGTCTGCGTGGTGTCGATCGTGATCCCCGCTTCGGCGAGGGTGCTGGCGGGCGCCGAGAGCCCGATGCCCGGACCACCCGTGTCGAGCAGGAACGGTCGCTCGGGCCCGCCGTTCACCCGCCCGTACACCACCAGCAGGTGTGTGCCACGCAGCAACAGCGGGAGACGGTGTGAGCCCGCTCCGGCCGGCGCCCACGCCGGGCGCGTGCTGTCGGCTGTCGCTCCCGCGGCCGAGAGCGGCTCGAGCCACAGGGTACTGTCGGGCCAGTCGATGCAGAAGCGGAAGCGTCGCAGCGCCTCGAACCCGAGCGTGCCGCGAACGCCCTGCGCGCTTCCCAGGCCCGGATGGTCGCTCACCGCGACCGGCAGGCGATGGAGTGTCGTTTCGCCCAGGGTCAGTGAGTCGAGGGCCGCATAGTCGAAGCGCACGGGCCGTGTGCCCACGAACGCCCCGGTCTCGCCGCCCGCGAGGGTGACGATCCCCAGCTCCTCGGCGAGCGAGCGGCCGAGCACCACCTCGGGGCTGCCGGTGTCGATGCGGAACAGGAACGGGCCGCGGCCGTCGACCCGCACCGGCACCACCATCGCGCCGCGCGTGATCTCGGGGACGAATCGCAGCCGCTCCCGACCGCGACCGCTCACATGGTAGGGCTGGTCTCCGACCTCGCGCATCGTCTCGAGCAGACCGGTCCGCGCGGGCGCGCCGCTCCCCGGCAGGGCATGGGCGCGTTCCCACTGTTCCGCGGCCACGGGAAGGTGTCCCGCGAGGTAGAGCGCCAGCCCCAGGTCCTCGTGCACCTCCCAGTCGTCGGGCCTCATGTGCGCCGCGCGTGTGAGCCACTCGACCGCCTCGTCGAAGCGGCCTTCGCTGCGCGCCACCCGGCCCAGGAGCAACGCCGTGTCGAACTCGTGGCTCCCGAGCGCGCGAGCGTGCTCGAGACTCCGGGCGGCGCGATCGTGATCGCCCACCTGGAACCACGCGCGCGCCAACCGGTCCCAGTTGGCCTCGACGCGGAGGCCGTCGCGTGCGCGCGCCTCCTCGACCCGCACGATCCCCTGGAGCGAGTCGAGACGGGCGAGCGCGCGGGCGGACGGCTCGACCGTGAGCCGCTGAGAGGACGGCGCCTGGGCGAAAGCGGGCGACGCGAGCGTCGCGATCAGGAGAAGGAACGGGGCCGCCGCGTACCGGCGCGGGCGATGCGGACGACTCACCGGGTGGCGATGGCGGCGAGGAATCCCGGACCGGCGCGATGCACCGCCGCGACCAGCGCGGTGTCGGCGACCGAGCGGTCGCAGAGGATGTAGGCCCGTCGCTGCTGGAGCTGGACCGACACGGTGGAGACGCCCGGGATCTGGGCGAGGCTCGCCTGCACGGACGAGGCGCAACCCGAGCAGGTCATCCCGCCGACCTCGAGCGTCACCGCCCGCTCCTGGCCGCGCGCGGCGAGCGCCCGGTGCGGGAGGGTCCGCATCTGATGGACGATCAGCGGCCCGGCGATCGCGAGCACGAGCACGCCCGCCACCAGCGCCACCACATTCAGGAAGTCTCGCTTCATCGCGTCCTCACGTCGGCCGGATCCGGTCGGCGAGGATAGCCCAGCCCGCCCACCCCTCAAAACCGACCCGGCCGTCGTTGCGCCCCCCGCCGACGGACCCTAGACTGCGCCGCGCACGCGAACGCCCCCACCTCGAGACCCCTCCATGACCCGCGACACGCACCGCGAACCCGACCTCTCCGTCCTCCTCCCCCGCGAGCTGGTCGCCGAGCTGCTGGCGCTGGGGCGCGGCGGCGGCGCCGATTTCGCCGAGGTGTACGGCGAGTACACGACGCAAAGCGGCTTCACGCTCGAGGAGAACCGCCTGCGCACCTCGCAGTACGCGGTGCTGCAGGGGGTGGGCGTGCGCGCGGTGCGCGGCGATCAGACCGGCTACGCCTATGCCGACGGCTTTGCAGCCGACGACCTGCGCGAGGCGGCGCGGGTCGCGGCACGGATCGCCCGCGATGGCGCGGCAGCCTCCCGGGGCGGCGGCGCACCGCGCGCGTTCCGTGTTGTCGAGGCGGCGGCGCCCTTCCACCTCGAGCATCCCGCGCCGGTGTCGCTCGATGAGCGCGGCAAGGTGGCACTCTGCCATCGCGCCAATCAGGCCGGCCGCGCTCACGACCCTCGCGTCCACGAGGTGACGGTTTCGCTGGCCGACGCGAGCAAGCGGTTCGTGGTCGCCAACAGCGACGGCCTCTGGGCCGAGGATCGCCAGTATCTCTCGCGCCTCTCGGTGGTGGCGCTGGCGCTCGACGGCGACAACCGCCAGCAGGGTTTCGCGGCGGGTGGAGGATCCATCGAGGCGGGCTACTTCGAACGCGAGCGGACCCCCGAGACCATCGCCGCGGAGGCGGCCGGCATGGCGGTGACGCTGCTCGGCGCGCGCGAGCCCGAAGCGGGCGCCTACCCGGTGGTGGTCGGGCCGGGCTGGGGCGGCGTGCTGGTGCACGAGTGCTTCGGCCACAGCATGGAGGGCGATTGCATCCGCCGGAACACCTCGATCCGTGCCACCCAGTTGGGCGAGCAGGTCGCGGCCCGGGGCGTGACCATCGTCGACAGCGGCATCGTGCCCTACAGCCGCGGCTCGTTCCGCGTCGACGATGAGGGCACGCCGGCCCAGCGCACGGTGCTGGTCGAGGACGGCATCCTCACCGGCTACATGTGGGACTGGCTCAACGCGACGCTCAGCGGCCATCAGCCGACCGGCAACGGGCGGCGGAACTCGTACCGCGACTTCCCGCTCTGCCGGATGACCAACACCTACATCGAAGCGGGCACGGAGGCGCCGGAGGCGCTCATCGCCTCGATCCCGCGCGGGCTCTACTGCAAGAACCTGGGCGGCGGCTCGGTGAGCCCGGCGGACGGCAACTTCTCCTTCCAGGTCACCGAGGCGTATCAGATCGAGAACGGGAAGCTCACCTGGCCGGTGCGCAACGCCACCCTCACCGGCAACGGCAACGACGCGATGCTCAAGATCGACGCGGTCGGCAACGACCTGCGCATCGACGGCACCACCGGCTCGTGCGGCAAGGACGGCCAGTGGAAGCCGGTCGGCGTGGGCCAGCCCACGCTGCGCTTCACCGAGATCACGGTCGGCGGCACGCTCGCATGAGCGGACCGGCCGCCGCCGCGACCGCGACCACCGCGGCGCTGGAGTCGCTCGCGGCCCAGGCGCTGGAGTGCGCGCGCCGCGCCGGCGCCGCCCACGCCGAGGCGTGCGTCGAGAGCATGCGCGACTTCTCGGTGCGGGTGCGCGGTGGCGCCATCGAGACGCTCAAGCAGAGCGGCACGCGCGGGCTGGGCCTGCGGGTGATCGTCGGCGACGCGGTGGGCTTCGTCTCCTCGACCGATCTCAGAACCGAAGCGCTCGCGGACCTGGCGCGGCGGGCCGTGACGCTGGCGAGCTTCTCGACCGCCGACCCGGCCAACGCACTGCCCGCGCCCGGGGACTTCCCG
>JBGPXY010000113.1:0-9171 GCA_041492985.1 Candidatus Eiseniibacteriota bacterium | reverse complement strand
GGGGTCGGCCGTCGCACCGGCTCACTGAGGAGGACACGGCATGAAGTGGAACGTCGGCGCATGGACGATGGCGGCACTCATGGCAGGCGGCACCGCGGCGCAGGCGCAGGACGCTCCGACATCGCTGGCGATCGGCGCCCCGGCACCCAAGGCGGACGTCAAGATGGCGAGCACCGATGGGCGGAACCTCTCCATCACCGACGTGCGTGGGGAGAAGGGCACGCTGGTCGTGTTCACCTGCAACCACTGTCCTTGGGCGAAGGCATGGCAGGGTCGCATCGTCGGCCTCGGCAACACCTACGCGAAGCGTGGCGTCGGCGTGATCGTGGTCAACCCCAACGACCCGGAAGCGTTCCCCGAGGACGCTTTCGCGGTGATGCAGGAGCGGGCCAAGGAGCTCAAGATGGCTGTCCCGTACGTGGTGGACGCGACCTCGGATGTGGCGCGGGCGTTCGGCGCCACACACACGCCCGAAGCGTTCCTGTTCGACCGCAAGGGCAAGCTGGTGTATCACGGGGGCATCGACGACAACGCGAAGGAGCCGGAGAAGGTGACGGCGCGCTGGCTGCGCGACGCGCTCGAGTCCACGGTGGCCGGCAAGTCGGTGGCGCTGAAGGAGACCAAGGCGCTGGGGTGCAGCATCAAGCTGCGCGCGCCCGCGACCTCGTCCTAGCGGAGACGACAGCGCGACGCCCGGGAGGTCCTCGCCTCCCGGGCGTCGTCGTTGATGCAGGACTCTATCCCCGCTCCCGCGGTCGCGGAATCCGGCGATGCGCCGTGGTCAGCGCGTGCGCACGAGAGCCCGTGTCAGCGCCCCACCGCCGGCGGCCAGCCGCGCGAAGTAGGCCCCGCTCGGCACCAGCGTCCCATGATCGTCACGTCCGTCCCATTCCACGGTGTGGCTGCCCGCGTCGAGCGCTCCCGAGACCAGCGTGCGCACCGCGCGCCCGCGCAGATCGTAGACCCTGAGCGAGACCGCACCCGCCTCGGGCAGCGCGTAGCTCAACCGCATCGCGCCCTGACCCGGGTTCGAGGAGGCGACCGCGAGCGCGATCCGGCCCGGACCGGCGATCCCTTCCACCGCGACCAGTGAGGGCGCGAAGGCGAGCAACGAGAAGTCGTCGACGCCCGCCTCGACCAGCGAGCCGGCGCCCGCATCCTCGGCGATGAAGCGCATCCGCATCTGGTTCGTGGGCGGGACGTAGTCGCCGATCCGGAACAGGATGCGCTGCCAGCTGTTGTCGCTCTGGGCGGTGTTCTCGACGCTCACCCAGCTGGCGCCACCGTCGTTCGAGATGTCGGCACGCCAGAGATCGAGCCCGGGGCTGCCGCCCTGATCGTTCGAGTACCAGCGGTAGTAGCTGATCACCGGGTTCGTGAGTCCGCCGGCGGTGGCGTCGAAGATCGGGCTGGTGAGTGTGGTCCTACCGTTGTCGACGTCGTTGGTGCCTGCGGCGGCAAGGGGCGGGGCGTTCCCCGTCACCCAGCACAGGATCGCGGCCAACGGCGTGTGATCGTCCTCCGGCTGCACCAGGATCCCGGGCGTCACCTCGGTCCCGACGGGATCGGTGCGGATCCAGAGCCCGGTCGTGGCGTTGTCGCCGACGGCTCCGGCGACCCAGCCCTGCTCGCTCTCCATGTCATGGGAGAGCAGCGTGGTGGCCGGTCCGGCAAGGAAACGGTGCACCGCCTGGGCGGGAGCCGACTGGGGGTCGGTCGTGGGCTGACCGTACGTGTCCTCCGCCGATAGGTAGTAGCGCACTACCGCGCCGCTCGATCCGGGGATGGGCGCGGTGAACTGGTTGGGCGGTCCGGCCGGGGACATCGCGATGGTCTGATACGCCCCGCTGTTGATCGCGTAATGGAGGACCGGCGCCCCCGAGAGCGCGCCGATCGGTCCGGTGTACGCCACCGTCGCGGTGACCGGGTATGGCCCGGCGCCCGGCTGGTCCGCGAGCGGCGTGTGCGTGATGTGCATGAACACGTCGGTGCCGATGCCGTGGGCGTTGAACGCGGCGATGATGTCGGCCGCGTGTGGCGTGCCGTTTCCCAGGTCCGCGTCGTCGTCGTCGGCCACCAGCGTCTCGACGAAGAATTCGTGCATCGCCACCCCGTCATCGGGATCGTCGGGAACCCCGTACTTGGCGAAGTGCGAGAGCTGCGAGGCGACCGTGAGGCCGGCCGCCTGGCGCAGATCCCAGAAGGCGCCGCTGATGATGAGCCCGGCTAGGTGCGGATCGCCGCTCGCGTTCTGGGGCCAGCGCTGGGTGTTGTCGGCGGACCTGAGGATGGTCCCCGGGCCGAAGAACCCCTTACCGATGTTGGGGTCGTCCTCGATCATGCACGCGAGCACGTCGGCTAGCCCCTCGTGCAGCGCGCCGTTGAACATGCCCCCCGGCTGCCCCGCCATGTAGTACACGTGCTCGTTCACGCCATGCCCGTACTCGTGGTAGACGACGTCGGGGATGGTGGCGGTGTTCGGACATCCGCCCCCGGCCGAATAGAAGTTCACCGAGCCGTCGCTCGGGTCGTAGAAGGCGTTGCAGGTGCTGGCGATGTTCACGTTGCACGGCGCGACGTAGTCGAGGTTGGTGAGCCCCGGGTCGAGCGCTCGCACGTAATCGTGGACGCGATTGAGGTGGTAGTAGCCGTCACGCTCGGCGTCGTGCGAGTTGCCCCCCGTGAAGGCGATGTTCACGGTCGAGGGGTCGCTGGCCGACGTCGAGAACGACGCGTCGAGCACAAGGTCCTGGCGGTTGACGTCGCAGAAGGCGCCGCGCAGCTGGGCGCTCACCGTCACCGTGCCGGCGGCTGGGGACGTGTAGTTCCCGGCCCCATCGGTCGCGACCGGCGAGGCGCCGACGTTGACGGTCAGATGGGGCAACGGCTGGGCGACGGGCAGGTCGGTCGGGAACAGCGCGTGGATGGTGCCCGTCACCAGACCGCCGATGGCGTAGCGGACTCGATTCTGACGCCACAGCACCTCACCGGTCGACGCGTCCACCAGCGTGAACCAGTCCCCGGGCGGATCCACGGTGACGACGCGGGCCTCGGCGACCGTCCGGTAGGCGAGGCCGTCCTCGGTCGCGACCGGGAGCAGGGCGACGTTCGCGCCGCCTTCGAGCCGGTCGCGCGTCGCGTCGAATCGCAACCCCGCACGCGCCGCCTCGCGCGCCACCGCCACCGGCAGGCGCGGGCCGGCGGAGATCGCCGCGGCGGCGGGGTGGTGGGCGTCGGCGCCGAAGGCGAACAGCCGTCCGTTGGCCCCGACCCGGAACTCCCAGTCGCTGAACAGCACCGGCATGCCGCTCACGATCTGCCGGAAGCTCACGTACCACGTCTCGCGAACGCGCTGGACGCGCGTGGCCTCGAGCGTCGGCGATCCGAACAGCCCGGGGTCGGCGGCGATGAACGCCCGCACCGCGGCCTCGACCGCGTCCGCCCGATCGGCGAAGCCGGCGAGCGGGATGCCGGCGCCGAAGGCGCGATGAGGGGTGCCGGTGGTCGCGTTCCAGAGGGCGCTCCACGCCCCGTGCCGGGCGGTGAAGCCGCTCCACGCCGCGCTCCGTTCCAGTCCGCGGCGCTCGTCCGCGCCGGCGAGGCGGACGGCCCCGGCGCCGCGGAGCGCCACGCTGCCCTCGAGGACGGACGGTTCCTGCTGGGCGTGGGCGAGGGTGGCAGGGAGCGTCAGCCCCAGGGCGAGCACCAAAGCCGCGCGGGCGGACGCGAACAGGGGTGCCGCGGCGCTGAAGGGGCGGTGGGATCCGGTCGGTGCCGCGTAGCGAGGTGTCATCTGGATCTCCCTTGAAACCGGGGTGGGCCCGGCGCGGGTCAGAGGATGTGGCGACGGGAGGGGGCCGCCTGACGCTCGAGGCGCGCGGCGGCTGGCCATCATGGCCGGTTCACGAGGCGAGAGCATGCCACAGGGCCCCCGGCTCTCCCAAGTGGTGGACGACGCCGGGGAAGGGAACTGGCGCCCTGCAACCCGCCTCCTCGACGCCCCGTAGAAGGGCCCGTGTGGGTGCGGGTCGTTTCCCCTCAGGCCGGCGACGAGACTCCTCTGGAGGTGGGCGATGGAAGAGCGGGTGAACCGGCGCCGTTCGCGACGGGTGTGGCTCTGGTCGGCGCTCGGCGTCCTCGTCGTTGCGGGAACGATCGGCGGGGTGCTGGTGGCGCGCAACGCCGGCGGGAACGGCAAGAAGAAGAACGAGAAGGCCGGACCGCCTCCCGCGCCCGTCGAGCTGAGCGTGGTCCACCGCGGCAGCATCTCCACCTGGCTCCAGACCACCACCACGCTCGAGGCGCAGAACAGCGCCGTGCTGGTGGCCCGCGGCCAGGGCGAGGTCGTCCAGGTGCTGGTCGAGGAGGGTCAGTGGGTGGAGCGCGGCGCCGTCCTCGCCCGCCTCGATGACACCAATGCGCGGCTCGCCTCCGAGCGGGCCGACCTGGCGGCCCAGGCCGCCAAACGCGACGCCGAACGCGGCCGTCAGCTCGGGCAGCAGGGATACCTCAGCACCAAGGACACCGACGACCTGGACCTCAAGCTGCGCAGCGCCAATGTCGAGCTGGAGCAACGCAAGCACGACCTGGCCGACATGCGCCTGGTCGCTCCGTTCTCGGGGCGCGTGACCGACCGCATGATCAATCTGGGCGAGACCGTCATGCCGGGCCGCGAGTGCTTCCGGGTGGTGGACGTGGAGCCCATGCTGGCGCGCGTCTACTTCCCCGAGCGCGAGCTGACACGGGTGCGCGTGGGGCAGGCCGCGGACCTCGAGGTGGACGCCCATCCCGGGAAGGAGTTCCCGGCGCGCGTCAGCCTGGTCAACCCGGTCGTGGACCGCAGCAACGGCACGTTCAAGGTGACGCTCGAGGTGCGCTATCGCGAGGGGCTGCTGCGCCCCGGCAGCTTCGCCAAGGTCCGCATCCGCACCGGCGAGTTCGCCGACGCGCTCTTGCTGCCGCGCCGCGCCTCCCTCAACGAGGACGGGGAGGACTTCGTGTTCGTCGCCCGCGGGGACACGGTCAAGCGCGTCACGGTCAAGCTCGGCGCCGTTTCGGGGGATGCCGCCCAGGTCCTGGGCGGACTGTCCGCCGGCGACAGTGTGGTCACCGTCGGCCAGGGCGGTCTCAAGCAGGGCTCGCGGATCAAAGCAGTCCACCTCTAGCCACCGCCCCGCCACCGAGCTTCAGGGGGAGAGCGCGTGCAACTCATCGACGGCTCCATCCGGCGTCCAGTCACCGTGTTCATGGCCACGCTCGGCGTGGTCTTGTTCGGGCTGGTCGCCGCCTCGCGGCTGTCCGTGGACCTGCTGCCCGACATCTCCTACCCGTCGCTCACGGTGCGAACCGATCTGCCCGACGCCGCACCGGGAGATGTCGAACAGTTCGTCACCCGGCCAATCGAAGAGGGCGTCGGCGTGGTGCCCGGCCTCGTGCGCCTGCACTCGATCTCGCGGCCGGGGCAATCCGAGGTGACGCTCGAATTCGGCACCGGCACGCGCATGGATCTGGCGTCGCTGGCGGTGCGCGAGAAGCTCGACCTGGTCGGGCTCCCGCGCGAGGCGCGGCGTCCCGCCGTGCTGCGATTCGATCCCACGCTCGACCCGATCATGCGTCTGCGTCTGTCGGGCGGCGGCAACCTGCAGCGTCTGCGCCGCATCGCCGAGCGCAACGTGAAGGCGGACCTCGAGGGGGCGCCCGGCGTGGCGGCGGTCAAGGTGGTGGGCGGCGAAGAGCAGGAGATCGCCGTCGAGGTGGACTCGCACCGTCTCTCGGCCGTGGGCCTCACGCTCACCGACGTCTCGCGGCGACTGGCCGAGGAGAACATCAACCTGGCGGGAGGCTCGCTCACCGAGGGCCAGTCCGAGTACCTCATCCGCGCCACCAACCAGTTCCTGAACCCCGAGGAGATCGGCAACGTCATCCTGGCCTCGCGCCCGGAGGGCGTGATCCGGCTCTCGGATGTGGCGGCCGTGGGACGCGGCGCCAAGGATCGGGAGGTGGTCGCGCGCCTGGACGGTCGGGAGGCGGTCGAGATCTCGATCTACAAGGAAGGCGACGCCAACACCGTGGCGGTGGCGCGTGCGGTCAAGCACCGCATCGACCGCCTCCAGCTGCCGGCGCAGATGAAGATCGCGACCGTGGCGGACCAGTCGAAGTACATCGACGGCGCCATCCGCGACGTGACCGACGCCGCCTGGCTGGGCGGCCTGCTGGCGGTGCTGGTGCTGTTCGCGTTCCTGCGCCAGCTCGGCACCACCATCATCGTCGCGCTCTCCATCCCGGTGTCGGTGCTCGCCACCTTCGTCATCATGTACCGGCTCGGTCTCTCGCTGAACCTCATGTCGCTCGGCGGGCTGGCGCTCGCGGTCGGGAATCTGGTGGACAGCTCGATCGTGGTGCTCGAGAGCATCTTCAAGAAACGCGAGGAGGGGCTGGACGCGCGCCGCGCGGCCGGCGAGGGCACGGCGATCGTCGCCATGGCGGTGACCGCGTCGACGCTCACCAGCGTCGCGGTGTTCTTCCCGCTGGTGTTCGTGGAGGGCCTCGCCGGACAGCTGTTCCACGACCAGGCGCTCACCATCTCGTTCTCGCACCTGGTCTCGCTGGCGGTGGCGCTCACGCTGGTACCCACGCTCTACGCGCTGGGGGCGAAGACCGGCACGCCTGCGACCGCGGCCGAGCCCGCGACGCCGGCGACGGCCCCGGGCCGCTGGCGCCGCATCCTCGGCTGGTCGACCTTCGGCGTGCTCGCCCTGCCGCGGCTGGCGACGCGGGGGATCGGCGCGGCGGGGCGGGTACTCAAGCCGTGGGTGGACCGGCTGCTCATCCCGTTCGACCTGGGGTACGGGGCCCTGGTGCGCGTCTATCCGACCATGCTGCGGCGCGCGCTGGCGCGGCGTGGCCGGGTGCTGGCCTCCGCGGCGGCGCTGTTCGCGGCGACGCTGGTGGTCGGGTTCTTCCTGCCGCGCAATCTCTTCCCCGCGTTCACCCAGGGCGAGTTCCACTTCAACGTGCGCCTCCCCGAAGGGACGGCCCTCATGGTGACCGACGGCGTCATCGACCGTCTGGCCCACACGATCGCCGACGATCCACGGGTGCGATTCGTCTACACCAGCGCCGGTCAGACCGATCTCGCCGCCTTCGCGGGCTCGGCGCGCGAGGCCAATCGGGGCCAGGTTGCGGTGGTGCTCAAGAATCCCTCGGACAAGAAGGGGGAGGAGCAGGTCGCGGCGAAGCTGCGCGCGGCGATGGACCAGATGCCCGGGCTGGCCTACGAGTTCGAACGACCGGCGCTGCTCAGCTTCAAGAACCCGGTCGAGGTGGAGATCTATGCCTACGATCTGGATTCGCTGCGCACGCTCGCGCAGGCGGTGGCGCATCGCGTCGAGGGGGTTCGCGGCGTGGAGGACGTCCAGTCCTCGATGCGGCTGGGCGACCCGGAGGTGCAGATCGCCTTCGACCGCGACCGGCTGGCGGCGATGAACCTCGACCCGGCGAGTGCTTCCCGCCTGGTGCGCAGCGCCGTCCAGGGCGAGGCGGCGACCCAGTTCAGCGACCTGGATCGCAAGCTCGATGTGCGCGTGCGCGCCAACGAGGATCAGCGCTCGGTGGTCGCCGAGCTGGTCAGCCTCGACGTGGGCCGCAACGGCGGGCACGCGGTGCCGCTGGGTGCGGTGGCCGACGTGCGGCTCTCGCGCGGACCCGCGGAGATCCGGCGCATCTCGCAGCAGCGCGCCGCGGTGGTCTCCGCCAACCTCAAGGGGCGCGACCTCTCCTCGGTGGCCAGGGACATCGAGGCCGCGCTGGCCGGACTCGAGGTGCCTCCGGGCTCCAAGGTGGCGCTGGCCGGCCAGAATCGCGAGCTGGGAGAGTCGTTCGGCTCGCTGCGCTTCGCGATCCTGCTCGCGGTGTTCCTGGTCTACCTGGTGATGGCGAGCCAGTTCGAATCGCTGCTGCATCCGTTCGTCATCATGTTCACGCTGCCGATGGCGCTGGTGGGTGTGGTGGCCACGCTGCTCATCACCGGCACCACGGTGAGCGTGATGGTCCTGATCGGCATGGTGGTGATGGCCGGCATCGTCGTGAACAACGGCATCGTGCTCATCGACTACACGAAACGTCTGCGCGCCAGGGGCATGTCCAAGGTGGACGCCCTGGTCGAGGCGGGCCAGGTGCGCATGCGCCCCATCCTCATGACCACGCTGACGACCGTGCTCGGTCTGGTGCCGATGGCCATCGGCGTGGGCGAGGGCGCGGCACTGCGCGCACCGCTCGCGATCACGCTCATCGGCGGCATGATCAGCTCGACCATCCTCACCCTGGTCGTTCTGCCCGCGGTGTACGCGACCCTGGACCGGAAGCCCTGAGCAGAACGAGACGGAGGCCAGAGTGACCGAGCTTCACGTGGGTGCGCCTTCGGGTCCCAAGCGATCGCTCGACTTGGGCCTCGCCCTCGCCGGCGTCCTCACGTGCGGCATGGCGCTCTACCACTTCTTCCTGCCCTTCGCCTGGGGCTGGGGCGAGCCGCTCGAGAACATCCCGATGCTGCGCTGGGCGCTGTTCATGCTCAACGCGTCGTTCAGCTATCTGCTCCTGGCCGGGGGCGTGGTCTCGGTCGTCATCGCCCTCGGCCCGGCATCGAAGGATCGCGCTACCCGGTGGATGCTGATCTCGATGGCTGGCTACTGGCTGTTCAACGCCGTGTATCAGATCACGAACCCCATGCCGATGCCGGCGCGGCTCGCTCCGCTGCGCTGGTGCCTGTTCGGCTTTGCCGCCGTGGTGGCGCTCCTCTACGTGGTCTCGCTCCTGCGCGGCGCGCGAGGCGCCGCCGTGCCGTCGTCCGCGCGGCCCGTCGCACTCCCCGGATAGGCCGATGAGCCTGCCGCGCTGGAGCCTCCGCAATCCGGTCACCGCCAGCATGACGCTGGTGAGCGTGCTCCTGGTCGGTGCCATCGCCGTGCCCAAGCTGCCGCTGGCGTTCCTGCCCGAGGTGAGCTTCCCCGAGCTCGAGATCACCATCCCCTATCCCAACGCGCTTCCGGCGCAGGTGGAGGAGGAGATCACGCGCCCCGCCGAGGAGGCGCTCGCCACGTTGAGCCGGGTGCGACGGATCAACTCGTGGTCGTCGGCCAACGCGGCCAACATCTCGATCCAGTTCGACTGGGG
>JBGPXY010000042.1:0-16605 GCA_041492985.1 Candidatus Eiseniibacteriota bacterium | reverse complement strand
GGGCTCCACCTCGTCTACATGGTCCACTACACCCACCGCACCAGTGAGCTCTTCCGGACCCCCGACGAGGACCTGATGGCTCGCGACCGCCGCGACCTCGGAACACTCTTCCCCGAGGCGGCCGCCACGGTGGTGGAGCAGTTCCTCTTCCGCGCCCCGTTCGTGGAGCCGCTCTGGCCGCTCGGCTACCGGCGGCTCCGTCCGCCCGCGACCGTGCTGCCGGGGCAGCTCTACCTCGCCTGCACGGCGCAGGTCTACCCGCGCGTGAACTCCTGGAACGCCTGCTGCGAGATGGTCGAGGAGATGCTGCCGGCGCTGGCGGCCGGGGCCGCCGCGCCGACGCTGGCCGAGGCGGCGGGGGGCGCGCGATGATCTTCGTCATCCTCCCCGCCTGGAACGAGGAGAAGGTCATCGGCCCCACGCTCCGCGCACTGGCCGCCGCCTTCCCCGGACCGGGTGCCGCGTGTCACGCCGTGCTGGTAGACGACGGCAGCACCGACCGCACGGTCGCCGAGGCCGAACGCGCCGTGGCCGAGAGTGGTGGAGCCTTCCCGCTCACGGTGCTCGCTCACGAGCAGAACCTTGGCCTGGGCGCGGGCCTGCGCACCGGCATCTACTGGTGCCTCGACCACGCGGGAGACGACGACGCGATCGTCACGCTCGATGCCGACAACACGCACCCGCCGGCGCTCATCCCGGCGCTGGTCGCGAGGCTGTCCCAGGGCTACGACCTGGCGATCGCCTCGCGCTACCGCGGCGGCTCCGAGGTGCACGGCGTGCCCGGATACCGTCGCGCGATCTCGGATGTCGGCCGGCTGGTGTTCCAGATCCTCTATCCCATCCCGGGGGTACGCGACTACACCTGCTGCTTCCGCGCCTACCGCGTCCCGCTGCTGCGGCGCGCGCGCACCGTGTACGGCGACGCCCTGTGCACCGCCCGCGGGTTCGAGGCGGTGA
Source organism: Candidatus Eiseniibacteriota bacterium (assembly GCA_041492985.1). Classification (GTDB taxonomy): domain Bacteria; phylum Eisenbacteria; class RBG-16-71-46; order RBG-16-71-46; family RBG-16-71-46; genus WS-11. The sequence continues at coordinate 15,648 of JBGPXY010000042.1, read as the reverse complement.
TGGACCTGCTGCTGCGGCTCGGACCGCTCGGCGTGCGCGTGGCCGAGATCGGGTTCGTGCTCGACTACGGCGATCGCGTGGGCCAGAGCAAGATGCGGGTGCTGCGCACCATCCGCTCGACGCTGGTGCTGATCGCGCGGCGCCGCTTCGAGAGCTTCACGCTCTACAGCCCGGAGCGGCTGCGGGCCCGACTCGCGGCCGCCGCCGGCGCGCCCGTGACCCCGTCGACCGGCGCCGGCAGGCGAGCGACCTGATGACCCGTCCCATCGCGATCGTGGTCGGGACGCGTCCCGAGATCATCAAGATGGCGCCGATCGTGCGCGCGTGCGTCGAGCGCTCGGTCCCGTTCATGTTGCTCCACACCGGACAGCACTACTCGTTCGAGATGGATGGCGTGTTCTTCCGCGAGCTCGAACTGCCGGCCCCTCATCACAACCTCGAGGTCGGGTCCGGTTCGCAGGCCTACCAGATCGGCGCCATCGTCAGCGGTCTCGAGCCGATCCTCACGCGCGAACGGCCGGAGGTCGTGCTGGTCGAAGGCGACACCAACTCCGTGCTCGCGGCCGGGCTCGCCGCGCACAAGCTGGGCATCCGCGTCGGACACGTCGAGGCGGGCCTGCGCTCCTACGACCGCACCATGCCCGAGGAGATCAACCGCATCCTCACCGACCATCTCGCCGATCACCTGTTCGCCCCGACCGCGCACGCGAAAGCGATCCTGCTCGGCGAGGGCGTCGCGGACGGGCGCATCCACGTGACGGGCAACACCGTGGTGGACGAGATCCTCCGCCAGCGCGACCGCGCGCGGGACCCCGGGCTGCTCGCCCGCTTCGGCGTGGACAGCGGCGCCTACGCGCTCGCCACGGTGCACCGCGCCGAGAACGTCGATCGCGAGGAACGACTGCGCGGCATCTTCGCCGGGCTGACCGCGGCAGGCCGGGCGCTGGGGATGCCCGTACTGGCCGCGCTGCATCCGCGCACCACGACCCGGATCAACGCGCTCGGTCTCGCCCTGGACGGCACGGTGCGTCGCCTGCCGCCGCTCGGCTACCTCGAGTTCCTCGGTCTGCATGCCGAGGCGGCACTGATGCTGACCGACTCGGGCGGGCTGCAGGAGGAAGCCTGCTGCCTCCGTGTGCCGTGCGTGACGCTGCGGGACAACACCGAACGGCCGGAGTCGCTCGAGGTCGGTGCCAGCGTGCTCGCGGGCGCCGACCCGGAGCGGATCGTGGCGGGTGCGCGCGCGATGGTCGCGAAGCCCCGCGATTGGCCCAACCCGTTCGGGGACGGCCGGAGCGGACCGCGGATCGTCGACATCCTGTTGGGACGGGCGGCCGGCTAGCCCTTCGCCCGCGGCCTCCACCCGAACCGCTCCAGATCGACCCGTCCACGCGCGTCGAAGCGTACGCCCTCGCGCTCGAGGCGCAGGCGCTGCGTGAGCCCGGTGGCCGGATCGGTCCGCATCAGGCTCAGGCGGCCGCCGGCGCCGAGCACGCGGTGCCAGGGGAGCGGCGAACCGTCCGGGAGCGCGTGCAGCGCGTAGCCCGCGAGGCGCGCCTGCCGGCCGAGGCCGGCGAGTGCGGCGATCTGTCCGTAGGTCGCCACGCGGCCGCGCGGGACGCGCCTCACCACCGCGTGGATGCGACGGTGACTGCCGAGCGCCGGTGAGGTCGCGGCACGGCGCCGGGTGAGGCGGACCGTCGCTATGACTGCACCGCCCGCAGGCTCTCCTGAGCGCGCTTGAGTTTGTCGAGCGTCTCCTCGAGCCCCGCCAGCCGCAACCGCTCTTTCTCGACCACCTCGGGGCGCGCCTTTTCGAGGAAGTCCTGGTTGCGCAGCTTCTTCTTGACGTTCTCGAGGTCGCCCATGAGCTTGGCCGCCTCGCGCGCCAGGCGTGCGCGCTCCTCGTCCAGGTCCACCAGGCCCTCGAGCGGCAGAAACACCTCGGCCCCCCGGACGACGGCCGAGGCCGCCACCGCCGGGCGCGAGCCGTCGCGCGCCAGGGTCAGCGTCGCGATCTTTGCCAGCGGACGGACCTGGCCGGCGAGGCGCTCGACCAGCTCCAGCTGTTCGGCGTTTCCGCGCACGATCACCGGCACCTGCTTCCCGGGAGGGATCCCGTTCTCGACCCGGAGATTGCGCACGGCCACCACCATCTCCTGGAGGAATGCGACCTGCTGCTCGGCGTCGGGGTCGAGCCACGAGGACTTGGCGCGCGGCCACGGCGCGGTGGCGAGCAGCTCCCCTTCGTGCGGGAGCGCCTGCCAGATCTCCTCGCTCACGAACGGCATGAACGGGTGCAGCAGCCGGAGGATGCCGTCGAGCACCTTCCACGCCACCCAGCGGGCGGCACGACGGTCCTCGATGCGTTCCGGAGTCAGCTCCTCGTGGTCCTCGTCGTAGCCCCAGCGGGGCTTGGCCATCTCCAGGTACCAGTCGCAGTACTCGTTCCAGGTGAAGTGGTAGAGGGTGTTGGCGGCCTCGTTGAAGCGGTAGGTCTTCAGATACCGCGTCGTGTTCTTCACCGCGCTCGCGAACCGCGAGAGGATCCAGCGGTCGGCGAGCGTGAGCTTGAGCTGGGTTTCGCGCAATCTGCCGAGATCCTCGTCGCCGAGGCGCAGCGAGACGAGCCGTGCCGCGTTCCACACCTTGTTGGCGAAGAACTTCCCGGTCTCGACGCGCTTCTCGTCGAACTGGAGATCCTGACCGGTGGGGGTGAGGTAGATCATGGTGAAACGCACCGCGTCGGCGCCAAATCGGTCCATCATCGCCAGCGGGTCGGGCGAGTTGCCGAGCGACTTGGACATCTTGCGACCCTGGGTGTCGCGGATGATGCTGGTGAAGAACACGTGCGGGAACGGGGCCTCCCCCATGAACTCGTACCCGGCCATGATCATCCGCGCCACCCAGAAGAAGATGATGTCGCTCCCCGTGACCATCAGGGTGTTGGGGTAGTAGCGCTCGAGGTCGTCGGTCTTCTCGGGCCAGCCGAGGGTCGCGAACGGCCAGAGCCACGAGGAGAACCAGGTGTCGAGCACGTCCTCGTCCTGGGTCCAGCCCTCCCCGTCCGGGCGCTCGAGCGATACCCGCATCTCCTCACCGCGGTACCAGACCGGGATGCGATGTCCCCACCACAGCTGCCGGGAGATGCACCAGTCGCGGATGTTCTCCATCCAGTGCAGGTACACCTTCCGCCAGCGCGCGGGATAGAACTTCACGTGGCCCTTCTTCGCCGCCTCGAGGGCGGCCGCGGCGAGCGGGGCCATCCTCACGAACCACTGGAGTGAGAGGTACGGCTCGATCACGGTGTCGCAGCGCTCGCAGTGGCCGACCGAGTGGCGGTGCGGCTCGACGCGCTCGAGGTAGCCGGCGTCGCGCAGCGCGTCGATCACGCGCTCGCGGGCCGCGAACCGGTCGAGGCCGCGGAAGTCCCCGGCGTTGTCGTTCATCACCCCGCGCTCGTCCATCACGACCACGCGCGCGAGGTCGTGCCGCTCCCCCATCGTGAAATCGTTCGGGTCGTGCGCCGGCGTGACCTTCACCGCGCCGGTGCCGAACTTCGGGTCCACCAGCTCGTCGGCGACGATCGGGATCTCGCGGCGCAGCAACGGCAGCACCGCCGTCTTGCCGATCAGGTGCGCGTAGCGCCGGTCCTTCGGCGCCACCGCCACGCCCGTGTCGCCGAGCATGGTCTCGGGGCGCGTGGTGGCGACGGTGATGGTCTTCTCGCTGCCCTTGATCGGGTAGCGGATGTACCAGAGGCTCCCGTCGGTCTCGACGTGATTGACCTCCTCGTCGGAGAGGGCGGTCTGACACCTCGGGCACCAGTTCACGATCCGGTGGCCGCGGTAGACGAGGCCCTTCTCGTGCAGCCGCTGGAACACCAGCAGCACGGCCCGGGAGTAGCCCTCGTCGAGCGTGAACCGCTCGCGCTCCCAGTCGGCGGAGATCCCGAGCCGGCGGAGCTGTTGCAGGATCAGGCCGCCGTACTGCTCCTTCCAGGCCCACACCTCGCGCAGGAAGCCCTCGCGGCCGAGATCGTGGCGCGAGATCCCGCGCTCGCGCAGGTTCTTCTCGACCACGTTCTGGGTGGCGATGCCGGCATGGTCCATCCCCGGCACCCAGAGCGTCTCCCGCCCCTCCATGCGCTGCCAGCGCACGATCAGGTCGCGGATCGATTCACCCAGGACGTGGCCCATGGTGAGCGAGCCCGTCACGTTGGGCGGCGGGATCATGATGACGAACGGCGGCTTGCCGGTCTGGCGCGGCTTGAAGACGCCCTGCCCCTCCCACGCCGCGTACCAGTGCCCCTCGATCCGCGCGGGATCGTACGGCTGCTGGAGCGCCTCGGGCCGGCCGGGACGCATCGAGCCTCCTCGTGGGATGGGTGCGTGGCCGCGGAGGACCCGCCGCCGATGAAAGCGACGGAGCCTAGCACAGCGACGGAAACGCCCTCAACCGCGCGGCGCCCGGGCGCGGCGCCGAACGCGACGGGCCCCGCGGATCGCTCCGCGGGGCCCGTGTGGGTTACGGCGACTCGATCAGTGCGAGACGACGATGCGGCTCGTCTTCATCACCTCGGGGCTCCTGAGGCGCACGAAGTAGACGCCCGCGGCCGCCTTGCCGCCCTTCACCTCGCCGCTCCACGTCACCTGATAACGGCCCACCGGATGGCGTCCGCTCGCCAGGGTCGCGACCTCGCGGCCCTGCAGGTCGAACATGACCACGCTCACGTCCGAAGCGCGCGGCACGCTGTACTGGATGACCGCCTGGTCCCCGGTCGGGTTGGGCGAGATGCTTTCCAGCGCGAACTCGGTGATCGGCCGGCCCGCGGTGGCGGACAGCGGACCGAACGCGGCGGTCCCGCCGTCACGGTACGTGGTGGCGAGCCGGTAGTAGTAGGTGTGCCCGGCCTGCACCGAACGGTCCAGCGCGACGGTGGACGAGCCTTCCATCGAGATCTCGGCGTCCACTTCGCTCCAGGGTCCGGTCCCCGTGGTCGCGCGCTCGACGGCGACGCGCGAGAACATCGAGGGATCGGTGAACTCCCAGACGATCCGCACGCCTGCCTCGACCGGCTCGGCGCGGAACAGCGCGACGACCGCGGCGACCGGCTGGTCGACGATCGCCCACACCAGATTGCTGACGTCCGTGCCCGCGTTGTTGGCGGCGTCCTTCGCGGTCACCCGCAGCAGCGCGTTATTGGTCGTGGGTCCGGTCACGGTCCACGGGAACGAGCCCGTGTTGGCGATCCCGGTCGCGATGGTGGTCCACGACCCGCCGTTGTTGCGCGAGATCTCGAGGTCCACCCCGGTCACGCCGCCGATCGCATCACTGGCGGACCAGGTGAGGTTGGTCGAGGCGCCGATCACCACCACTTCGCCGCCGTTGGGAGAGATGACGGCACAGAGCGGATCGGTCATGTCGCCCAGATTCAGCTTGCCCCAGCCGAAGTCCTTGTTGGGCACCGGTCCGAGCGCCGTGACGAAGCCGTCCACGATCGCGCGGTTGTGCAGAAGGGTCTGCACCTGTCCCGGGGTCAGCGCGCCGTACTTCTGGTAGAGCAGCGCGATGGCGCCGGTGACGTGCGGGGCCGACATGCTCGTCCCCTGGTTGGCCGTATGCGCCAACCCCGGGACCTGGACGGTGGCAACCGCGCACGAGGTGGCCGGGACGTCGGTCGAGCGCACCGAGATGATCGCCGTGCCCGGTCCCGCCACGTCCGGCTTGATGCGGCCGTCCCGCGTGGGACCCGGGCTCGAGAAGTTGGCGAGGTTGCCGACGGGGATCGAGCCGCCGAAGCCGACGTTGGTCGGGTCGTTCCAGTTCGCGGCCCGGCAGTCGGTCCAGAACTGGCGCGTCACCCAGGCGCCGGCCACGATCGAGTTGTATCCGGTCGCCAGCGCGCTGACGAGCTCCTCCGAGGGCTGGTTGCCGGAGACGAAATTGGCCGAGGTGGTGCTGAAGCTGAATCTCCAGAGGTCCAGCTCGCAGTTGGCGGGGCCGATGATCACCGGCGTGAGCGTGATGGTCCACGTGCCGGTCAACTGGACATTGGTCCCGTTCAGCTCGATGTACACCTGCTTGTCGAGCGTCGAGGTGAGCGCGAGGCCGTTCTCGATGTAGACATTGCCGTTCAAAGGCGTCGCCGGACCAGGATAGACGCCGCTGGTATTCCCCAGCGTGATCGGTCCGATGATCGCCCCGCCCGGGGAGGTGATCTGGACGTTCATCTGCTCGCTCGCCTCGTAGTAGCCGTTGATGGCCACGAACCGGGCGAGCGTGCTGGTCCCCGTGACCGTCATGGTGATCGGCGGGTTGCCCGGGAACCACTCGGCATGGAGCGCCGCGCCGCGATCATTGCCGGCCGACATGACGACGCTCTTGCCGGGGCCGGACATGAGATCCACGGCGGACTCGAACGTGCCGGTCCCGTCCTTCGGGCCGAACTGGCCGCCGATCGAGCAGTTGACGACGGCGTTCTTCCCGAGCGCGGTCGCCTGCCCGAAGATGTAATTGATCCCGTCCGCCATCTGCGTGGACGAGAAGCTGCCGGTGGTCGAGCCGTCGACGGCGATGATGTCCGCCATCGGCGCCATGCCGGTGTAGGTGAATGCGGGCGCCGAACCCGCGGTGCCGACCGCGCTGCCGTCGCCGGCGGCGGTGCCCATCGTGTGCGAGCCATGACCGTTGGTGTCCTTGGCGGTCGACGCGAGCGAGTTGATCGACGCCTGGTTCCACTCGGTCCCGTAGAGGAATCCTGCCGGCGGGGGACCCGCGATGTTCGTCTGATCCCAGATCTTGAGGATGCGCGTGTTGCCCAACGCGTCCTTGAAGTTGTCGTGGTCGTAGTCGACCCCGGTATCAACGTTGCCGACGATGACGCCGGCGCCGTTGAGGCCGGTGAAGGTCGGGCCGGGGCCGCGGAAGAGCGGCGCCCCGGTCGAGGTCGAGCCGAGGTCGTTGTTGATCTCCTCGATCTGCGCGCCCTCGATGCGCTGCACACCCGCGAGCGCGGCAACGGCTTCGACGGCGTCCTGCGGGATCCAGGCAGTGAACAGCCCGGGCAGCTCGGTGCGCACGCGCGCTCCGGCCGCTTCCAACTGGGCGCGGGAGACATCACCGACGACCCAGACGTCCAGGTCGCCCGCGCTGTTCACGGACAGTCGCCCCTCTTCCCCGAGTGCTTGTGCGGTCTCGCCGGAACGGAGCCGGGCGAGCGCGATGCGGGCTGTCGCATCCAGCTTGCTGAAGTCCGCGAAGGCGGTCGCGATGGTGAACAGCAGAAGCGCCGTGGCGATGAAGGATCGAAGTAACCAGCGGGTCATGCGGCACCTCCATGGTGTGGTGATCGAGAGAGCGCCCCACACATGCCGCACGTCGAGACAGGGGGACGCATTGAGCCGCAATCAATTTACAGGGTCCTGTCCGCCCAATCCACGCCAGAATCCGTGCGGAACGTGAAACCGTTCCCACCGCGGAGTCGCCCGCCAGCGATGCGGGTCGCTTGGGCCGCGCATGGGAAACCGGTCGCGTGATTTCTCTCGCTAAACTCTCCTGCGGGACTCGCGCAAGCGGCGGGAATCAACGGTTCAAGCCTGCTGTCGGGACCAGTCCACGGTCCGCTGCAGTCCATCCCGGAACGAGACGCGCGGCTTCCAGCCGAGGAGCCTCCCGGCGCGGGTCGCATCGAGGTAGATGCGCTGGACCTCCCCCGGCCGCGCCGGCTCGTAGATGGGCTCACCGGCGAAGCCGAGGATGCTCTGGAGTTCGCGGAAGATCTGGTTGACCGACGTCCCGACGCCGGTCCCGAGGTTCATCATCTCGCCGCCTCCCGTCGTCAGCGCGAGCTCGTTGGCGTCGACCACGTCCCCCACGTAGAGGTAGTCCCGCACCTGTTCCCCGGTGCCGAAGATGCTGGGGCGCTTCCCCTGCAGCATCAGGCCGATGAAGATCGCGTTCACCCCCGCCTCGCCGTGCGGGTTCTGGCGCGGGCCGTAGACATTGGGGTAGCGGAGCACGGTGTAGTCCAGCCCGTGGAGGGGCTTCCACAGGTAGAGGTAGTGCTCGAGCGTGTGCTTGCTGGCGCCGTAGGGCGCCTCGGGATTGATCGGGTGCTCCTCGGTCGCGGGCAGTGAGCGGCCCTCGCCATAGAGAGCGCCGCCGGTCGAGGCGTAGACGAACTTCCGCACCCCGTGCCGCGTGCACGCGAGCAGCAGCTCGATGCCGCCCAGGATGTTCACGCGCGCGTCGAACACCGGATCGGTCACCGAGCGGCGCACGTCGATCTGCGCCGCGTGATGGTCGACGACCTCCGGGCGGAATTCGGCGAGGCAGCGCTCGACCGCCGGCGCATCCGTGAGATCGGCGTGATAGAAGCGAGCCGCCTCGGGGACGAACTTCCGGAAGCCGCTCGACAGATTGTCGAGCACCGCCACCTCGTGGCCGAGCGAGACGAAGCGGTCGGCCACCTGCGAGCCGATGAACCCCGCTCCACCGGTGACGAGGATGCGCACGCCGGGACCCTCCAGATCAGATCTGTGCCGCGCGCCGTTCGATCGGGCTGCGCCGGCGTCCGTGCACAGGCGCGCGAACACCCGCGCATGGAGGACATCGCAAGGTAGCCGCCGTCGTCATGCCGCGCAAGGCGGTCCCCGCGGCGTCGGTCAGGCCGCTGCGGCGGGAGGCGCCTCGGCCGGTGGGACGAGGAGTCCGTCTAGTGCCGCGGCGAGCCGGGAGGCGAGCCGCGTCGGTTCGTGACGTGCCGCCAGCGAACGACCGCGCGCCGTCGCCTCGTCGACCCGCGGGCCACGCTCCAGCGTGCGCGCGAGCGCGGCACCCGGCGCGGCGTCGCCGCCGGGCGTTCCGGAAGAGCAACCATGCCCGGCGAGCCACTGGCCGATCACGGCGCATGGCGCCGCGGCGGAGGCGACGACCAGCGGGCAGCCGGACAGGAGGCCGCGCAGCACGAGCCCTCCCGAGATCGGACCGGGCCCCGCGAGCAGGGCGGCCGAAGCATGCGACCACCACGCCCATTCCGCCTCGCGCGGCGCCGCGCCGACGCAGTGGACCCGGACGCCGATCCCCAGCGCGCGTGCCCGTCGCTCGAATGCCGGCTGCGGATCGGCGAGGACGACCAGGTCGTGCCCGGTCCATCGCGGGGCGACCTCGGCGAACGCCGCGAGCAGCCGTGCCCCGTCGTCGCCGGCGGGTGGGAGCGGCGCCAGGACGTACTCTCCGTCCCAGAGCGCGAGCCGTCCGTGCGCGACCCGTCCGTTCCGGACCGACGACCAGGAGAGTCCGGCCGGAGCGCCCGCCTCGGAGCCTTCGGCGGCCAGCGCCCGACCGGCGCCGGCGCCCTGCCATCCCAGCCGGGCGCGCCAGTCGAGCGCGGGCGCGAGCCCGGTCGGCCACCAGCGCGTCGGCACCACCGGCGCGAGCGCGCGTGCCGCGACACCACCCCCGGTGCTTGCCGCCGCGACCACCGCGAGGTCGAAGCGTCCGCGGACGGCGAAGGCACGGAGCGCCGCGAGGCCGGCGCGGCCGTCGTCGAACTCGGGCACGGCGGACGTCGGGGTGACTTCCCCATCGATCGCCGCACCGCCCTCGCGGCGGCACGACGTCAGGATCGCGGTCTGGATCCGTGCCCCCGTCGCGCGGAACACCGCCTCGTGTTCGCGGGCGTCCAGCGCATCGCTGCCGATGGCATCCAGGGCTTCGACCAACAGGACGTGCGGCGGGCTCGGGGTCCCGCCAGGACGAGGTCCGACCGCGGTTCCACCCCCGGCATCTCGCGCGTCCGGGCGAGCTCGCCTCATGCGGGCCGCGTGCTCATGCCGGGGTGACGCTCGCGTCGGCCGGCACCCGGGCCGCGTCGGGTCGCTGGTCCTCGGTCTGGATGCGTCGCATCCAGAGCAGGAAGCGGAGCCGCTCACGCACCCGGGCGTCACACTCCAGGGTGGTCGCCGTCGCGGAGCGTATCGACGAGGTGACGGGCGCGCTGGCGACTGCCCGCGAGGATTGCGCGGCGGCCTCGACTCGAAGCGTGCTCAGCGCCCAGAGGCGCGCGTCGAGCGACTCCAGTGTGGGCTCGGGCAACGCCTCGAGATCCAGACCGGAGAGATGGATGCCGAGGCGGTCGGCCAGGCGGGACGCCGGGCCCTTGCGGTGGCCTTGTTCGGACCACCAGCCTTCGAGATGCCAACCGGCCAGCGCCTCACCGATCGCCGCGGGGGCATCGGGATCCAGCGCCAGCACCAGGCGGCCGAAATGCGGACGGGCCTCGTCCAGCATGCGACCCAGCTGCGCCCAGTGCGTGCGCCTCGCGGGCATGCCGTGCGCGAGCAGGTAGAGGCCGAGCCGGCCGGCGTCCTGTACCAGCCCGAGCAGCGGCATCTCGCCGGCCAGACACTCGACCACGCCCCAGCGCACCTCGCGGTCGAAGCGATCGTGGAGTCGCAATCGCGGGCTGCCATCGACGATCAGGACGCGATGGCCGACCGACAGGAAGCGCGCGGCCAGCTCCGACGCGCCGCGGGCGACGCTGGACCCCGACGGTCCGCTGACCACGTGGAGCCAGGCGCCGGTCGACTCGGGGGGTCGCGGTGCGTCGAACGTGAGCCGGTCGTGACGTGCGCGACCCGCCCCCCGCCACGGCCACCCGGAGCGCGCCCGGCGCGCCGAGGCGGGCGCCGCGTGCGGGTCGCTCGGGTGATCGGTCGTCGTCGGGTCGGGATGGCTGGTGTCGTCCATGGCACTCGTGGAGTCGCGGCATCCTGCCGCGTGGCGGATCGGCCTCGAAGGGAGGCTCGCGCGCACCCTATCGGCGCCGTGCGCGCACGGTCAAGCGGAGAGTGGTGACCCGACGCGGGCCGTGGTCCCGGCGCCCGCGGTGGGCAGGGTGAAGTAGAAGGTGCTGCCTTGCCCGGGAGTGCTCTCGACGGTGAGCTCGCCGCCGTGTTGCTCGACGATCCCCTTGCAGATGACCAGTCCGAGTCCCGTCCCTCCGGCCTTGCGCGTCGCCGAGGAGTCGATCTGGGAGAATTTCCGGAACAGTTTCGGCAGATCCTCGGCGGCGATCCCCTCGCCCTCGTCCCGCACCCCCACGCGCACGACTCCGTCCAGCGGTTCCGCACTCACCTCGATGCGGCCTCCCGGCGGTGAGAACTTGATGGCGTTCGAGAGGAGATTGGTGAACACCTGCGCGATGCGCTGGGCGTCGATCGTGAGGTCGGGCAGCTCGGGCGAGATCACCGTCTCGAGCTGGATGTGGTGCTGGTCGAGCTGCGTGCGAAGGTTCTGGATCGCCTGGGTCATCACCGGCTCCAGACGCTGACGCTCGACGTTCATGGGGAGCGACGCCGACTCGAGCTTCGAGAAATCGAGGATGTCGTTGATCAGCACCAGCAGGCGCTCCGCGTTGGCGTGCGCGATGGTGAGCAGCTTGACCTGCTGCTCCGAGTTCTTGAAATAGTGGTCGTCAGCCAGCAATTCGACCGCGCCCTTGACCGAAGTGAGGGGCGTGCGGATCTCGTGCGAGACCACGGCCACGAACTCCGATTTCAGCCGATCGAGGCCCTTGGTGTGCTCGAACAGCTGGGAGTTGCGCACAGCGATCGCCGCCTGCGAGGCGAACAACACCAGGAAGCTCTCGTCCTCCCGGGTGAAGCCGCCGCTCTTGTCGACCACGCACAGCACGCCGATGACCTGGTTCTCGGCCACCAGCGGCACCGCGAGGGCGTTCCGGAATCCGCCGCGCACGCCGGGCAGCGTGAGCGGCTCGCCGGCATCACCCGTATCCATCTGGGCCGGGAGCTCATCCTGCACACTCCCGCCGAGGAACCCCTGCCCCGAGACGAAACGGCCTTCCGCCTCCTCGCCCGCGCCGAGCGGCACGCCGTGCGCCCAGCTCGGGTGGAAGTCATCGGTCGGCTCGTGCCGCAGGTAGACCATCGCGCCTCGAGCGGCGCTCATGGTCGCCGCACGGTCGCAGATGACCGCCAGCCGGGGTTCCAGCTCCAGGTTGGCGCTGATCTCCTTGCCGACCTCGTAGAGGCTCGTCATCTGCAGGGTGGCGACCCGCACGCGTTCGCGCAGCTCGTGCTCGTGCTCGCGCAGGATCTCGTTCTTCTGACGCAGCTCCTCGAGCAGCTCGCGGTTGATCACCTTGAGCCGCCGGTTCGCCAGGCCGCGTTCGACGATCTGCAGCACGTCGTCGAGATCGAACGGCTTGGTCACGTAGTCGTAGGCGCCCTGACGCAACGCGTCGATGGCCGTCGAGGCCGAGGCGTACCCCGTCACCACGACCACGCACACCTCGGGGTCGAACGACTTGGCCGCGCGCATCACCTCGAGGCCCGAGAGCCCCGGCAGATTGAGATCGGTGAGGATGATGTCCGGTCGACAGTCCGGCAGCCGGCGGACCGCGTCCTCGCCGCTCGCGGCCAGGGTCAGCAGGTAGCCCTGGCCGGCGAGGAACTCCTTGAAGACCTCGACGACCGCCGGCTCGTCGTCCACCACCAGCACGCGCGCGGCCCGCGCGTCCGGAGGCGCCGGGCCGATGGCGCCCGCATCGTCGCGCAGTGGATCGGTCATGGGATCAGTGGACCGGCGTGGGGTCGACCGCGGCGACACGCCGGCGACCGGACTTCTTGGCGAGGGCCAGGGCTTGATCGGCGCTGGCGAGCAGCTCGACGCCCTGGACACCACCGCGCGGGCTCGCCGTGACTCCGATCGAGGCGCTGATGCGCCCCACCCGCGCGAAGCGATGCTCCTCGAGCGCGTGCCGCAACCGCTCGCCGCAACGGCGCGCCTGGGCCACGTCGGTCTCGGGCAGCAGGGCGCCGAACTGGTCACCGCCGAGGCGGGCGAGCACGTCGGACTCGCGGAGCGCCACCCGCATGACGAGCGCGACCTCGGCGAGCACGGCGTCTCCGGTCTCACGCCCGTAGCGCGTGTTGAGCGCGGCGAAATGGTCGAGGTCCACGAACGCGACACCGAGCGGCACGCCATGGCGCCGCGCGCGCGACAGCTCGCTCTCCAGCCCGGCCTGGAACGCCTGCGCGTCCGGCAGTCCGGTGACCGGGTCGCGGCCCGGCATCGTGCGCAGGCGCTGCAGCTCGAGTCGGGCGCCGAGCGCCGCCCCGAGGGCTCCGGAGGCGGTACGGATCAGGCTCATCTGCGACGCCCGGAAAGGGCGACTCGCGCGACCGAGCAGGTCGAGGGTGCCGACGCGCTCCTGCCCGCGCCAGAGCGGGACGCTCACGCACCCGCGCAGATCGCCGGCGGCGGTTCGCCAGGCGCCGCGGGCGCACCAGGGTTCGAGCTCGCCGGCGGGGCCGAGCACGTGCAGCGCCACGCCTTCGCAATCGAAGGCCTCCGACAGCCGGTCGAGCGCGCGGGTGAACGCGCGCGGTTCGGCGGCGGCCAGCAGCGCCTCGCACGCGGACCACAGCGAGCGCGAGGCGCGTCGGCGCGCTCCCCGCTCGTCCGGCTCGTCGGCGGAGCGACGCGACGGGCGCGGCGATGCGACCGGACGCGGGCGGCCCATCACGCCGCTCCCCTCATCGGACCCTGCGTGGGCTCCGCGGTCGTCCCATGCCCGGCGCCCAGGGCCGCGCGCAGCTGGCGCAGCTGGACGGCGGCATCGCGGATGCGCTGCGATTCCCGCATCACCACTTCGAGGCGCTCGCGGACGCCGGCGAGCTGCCCGGCCGGGCCCATGAGCAGGAGCTGGGCGTTGCCGCTCACGCCGACCAGCGCGTTGTTGATCTCGTGGTGCACGGCGAGCAGGCCGGCCATCGCACCGTTCCACTGTTGCTGTTCCTCCCACCACGCCTCGACGGTGGCGCGCAGCGCGGCGCCCTCCGCCCCGTGACCGGCGGCGTTCAGCTCGTCGGCACGCGCCAGCAGCCGCGAGCGCAGCCGGTCCCACGGCGGGCTCGGCATGGGGGTCGGCGTGAGGTGTGCGGTCATCGGCGTCACCGGGCGCTCAGGCGGCGTCGGCGTCGAGGGCGTGCTGAAGGCGCAGGCGGAGACGTGACATGGCCCGGGTGTGGACCTGCGAGACACGTGACTCGGAGATGCCGAGGGCGCGGCCGATCTCCTTGAGCGTCAGGTGCTCGTAATAGTAGAGGGCGACCACCAGACGCTCCTGCTCGGGCAGGTGGTTGAGGGTGCGCAGCAGCACGACCTTGCGCTCCTCCTCTTCCAGGCGCTCCTCGAGGTTCACGGCCGTGGGGTCCGCGAGGTGATCGGCCAGGGTGCTCGGCTCCTGGTCCTCACCGGAACGGTTCTCGTCGAGCGACACCAGCACCGCGCCGCGGACCTGATCGAGCAGACGGTAGAAGTCGCCGCGCGACAGGTTCATCTCGCGCGCCAGTTCCACCTCGGAGGCGGCGCGCCCGAGCTTCTGGTCGAGCTTGCGCGTGACGCCGTCGAGATTGCGCGCCTTGCGTCGCATCGAGCGCGACACCCAGTCCAGCGCCCGCAGCTGGTCGAGGACCGCGCCGCGGATCCGCCACACCGCGTAGGTCTCGAACTTGACGCCCTTGCCGGCGTCGAATTTCGCGTGCGCGTCGAGCAGGCCCAGGACGCCGGCCGAGTAGAGGTCCTCGTGATCCACCGTGCGCGGCAGCGTGGTGGCGACGCGCTCGACCACGTGGCGCACCAGCGGCGCGAACCGGCGGAGCAGGTCGTCCCGCGAGCGCAGGACGGTGAGCTCGGGAGCGGGCGCCGCTGCGGTCTTGCCGGCCGGGGTCGCGCGCCGTCGCAGGTCGTCGCGCGAGCGCACGACGGCGAGCTTGGGTGCGGGCGCCGCCGCCGTCTTGCGGATCGGGGCGGGCGGAGGGGTCGTCCGTCTGCGGGCAGGGGTCGCGATCGCTGCGCGGGGCATGGAACCTCCTAGGCTTCGAGCTTCTCGACCAGCGGATGCGGTGTGGCTTGCGGACCGACCGGCGTCCCCCAGAGGCGGGTGGCGAGCGCGCGGTAGGCGATGGCGGCCGGTGAACGCGGGAACGCGGTGACGACCGGTTCCTGGCGGCGCACGGCGCGCGGGATGGCGGCGTCGAAGGGCACGAAGCCCCAGTTCTCGGGCTCGAGCTTGAGGAATCGACGGGCGACCAGTCGCAGACGGTGGGCGACCTCTTCGGCCTCCTCCGGGCTGGCCGCGGCGTTCACGACCAGGTGCGGTGGGCGCGTGAGCCCGCGCTGCTGGAGGAGCTTGATCATCGCGTAGGCGTCCGAGAACGCCGGCATCTCGGGGGTCGTCACCACCACCACCTCGTCGGCGGCGAGGCAGAACGAGAGCACCTGGCGCGAGCTGCCGGAGGCGACGTCGATCAGGATGAGGTCGGTCCCGGCCTCGAGGTTGCCGAGTCCGCGCAGCAGACATTCGAGCCGGTAGTCGTCCAGGTCGGCCAGCGCCGGCACACCCGAAGCCGCCGGGACCAGCGAGACGCCGCGCGGACCCTCGACCACGATCTCCTCGAGCGTCTTCTCCCCGGACAGCACGTGCTGAAGGTCGAAGCGCGGGTTGAGCCCGAGCAGCAGGTCGAGGTTGGCCTGGGCAAGGTCGGCGTCCACCAGCAGCACGCGCGCACCCAGCTCGCCGAGCGCCACCGCGAGGTTGGCGGCGAGGTTGCTCTTGCC
>JBGPXY010000215.1:0-3018 GCA_041492985.1 Candidatus Eiseniibacteriota bacterium | reverse complement strand
GCTGGTAGCGCTACGGGGATTCGAACCCCGGTCTGATGGCTGAGAACCACCTGTCCTAGACCCCTAGACGATAGCGCCCCATTCGCGTCACAGTGGACGCGGAAAGGCGGCCGGCACTATAGCCAGCACCTTTCCGGGCCGTCAAGGATGCGACCCGGATCGAGCGTCACCCCGCGATTGCCCGAAGCGCGCAACGGTCCGCGACCGAATTCACTCCCACTCCCCTTCCATCTGCGCGCGTGTCTCCTCGACCGCGACCGCCCACAGCGCCGCCATCTCCGCGTCGTCGCGCTGGTAGAGTCCGCCGAAATTCCCGTCTCCGAGCATCTCGCGCACCTCGACCGGCCCGATGACCTTGAGTCGCGCGAGGTCGGTCATCGGCTTGCGCGCGCTGGGTGCGATCACGCCGGCGAGCCGGGTCCAGGGGAAGTTCTCCATCCACGACGCGTGCGAGGCGACGGGATCGATCGCCTGGACTTTCGCCCAGGTGCGCGGCGCCTTCCACCATTCGTGCACCTTCACGCGCGTGCCTGGATGTGCGCTCCCCCACTCCGTCGCCAGCCCGCGGAGCGCCGCGTTCCCGCCGTGACCGTTCACGATCAGCATGCGGCGGGCGCCGCTGTCGTGCAGGCCACCGAGGATCTCACCGATCACGCGCACGAACCCATCGACCGAGAGCGTCACCGAGCCTGGATAGGCCCGAAAGGAAGGTGTGATGCCGTAGGGCATCACGGGGAACACCGGCACGCCGAGCGGCTCCGCCGCCTCCACTGCCACCCGTTCGGCGAGCAGATTGTCGGTGCAGAGACTCAGGTAGGCGTGCTGCTCGGTGCTCCCCACCGGGAGCACGGCCCGATCGTCGCGCTCGAGGCAGGACGCGAGCTGCATCCAATTGAGGTCAGCGACGCGCATGGTCAGAAGCGGCTGCGTGGAGGGGCGAGGCGCGCGTGCTGGCGCGGCGAAATGGCTGCCCGGCAAGGATTCGAACCTCGACTAACTGGTCCAGAGCCAGTCGTGCTACCGTTACACCACCGGGCAGCATGTGGCGCGGCAATCTAACAAAGCGTCCGGAACCGGGCAAGCCGAGCCGCCGCGCTGCGTTACTCTCGCGGGCCGTCAGACCCGTGCGTGAGGTGACTCTCCGGCCCAGCGCGCCGCGGCGCCACGCAGGCGCGACACCGCCCGCTCCCGCCCCAGCAGCGCCATCACCTCGAACAAACCGGGCGCCACCTTGCGACCGGTCAGCGCGACCCGCGCGGCCGACATCAGCTCGCCGGCCTTGATCTCCAGCTCCTGGGCCAGCCGTCGCGTGACACGCTCGAGGCTCACCAGGCTGAACTCGGGATCGGCCGCCAGCCGCTCGGCGAGCATCACCAGGCGCGGTCCCACGTCGGCCTTCGCCCGCACATCGGCCCAAGCCTCGGGGTCCACCTCGAGTCGATCACGCAGCGCGAACACGCCGTAGCGCTCGGCGTCCGCGAGCGTCTTCAGCCGGTCACCGATCGCGCGCACCAGCAGGGCGCGCCACTCCGGCGAGCGGCCCGACAGGTCGTAGCCGCGCCCGGCGAGGAACGCCTCGACGCGGCGCACACGCTCGTCCTCGGGCAGCCGTTTCAGGTGCTGCCCGTTCATCCACTCGAGCTTCTCGAGGTTGAACACCGCCGGGTTCGAGCCCACTCGCTCAAGCCGGAACGCCTGCTCCAGCTCGGCAAGCGTGAACATCTCGCGCTGACCATCGAACGACCAGCCCAACAGGGCGAGGAAGTTGACGAGCGCCTCGGGCAGGAAGCCGAGGTCGCGATACGCGGCGACCGCGGTCGCGCCATGGCGCTTCGACAGCCGCGAGCCGTCGTCGCCCAGGATCATCGGCACGTGGGCGAAGCGAGGCGGAGTCCAGCCCAGCGCCTGGTAGATCAGCAGCTGGCGCGGCGTGTTCGAGATGTGGTCGTCGCCCCGGATGACGTCGCTGATCTCCATCGTGTGGTCGTCGACGACGCAGGCGTAGTTGTAGGTCGGCAGGCCGTCCGAGCGCATGACGACGAAATCGTCGAGCACCTCGTTGCGGAACGAGACCCGCGCGCGGATGACGTCCTCCCACGCCGTCTCGCCGGGCCCGGGGAGCGCGAATCGCAGCGCCGCGGTCCGTCCTTCGGCGGCGAGCCGGGCGCGGGACGCCTCGTCGAGCCCGCGGCAGCGTCCGTCGTAGCGGGGCGGCTCACCGCGCGCTGTCTGGGCCTCGCGCCGCGCTTCCAGCTCGGCGGCGGTGCAGTAGCACGGGTAGGCGCGACCCGCGGCCCGCAGCGTCTCCGCGTGGGCGTGGTAGTGCTCACCGCGTTGGGATTGGAAGTAGGGTCCGTGGGTACCGCCGGCCGCGGGGCCTTCGTCCCACGCGAGTCCCAGCCAGCGCATCCCGTCGAGTATGGCGGCCAGCGATTCGGGCGTGGAACGCGCCGTGTCGGTGTCCTCGATCCTCAAGATGAAAGTGCCGCCGAGCCGGCGCGCGTGGAGATAGTTGTAGAGCGCCGTGCGCGCGCCACCGACGTGGAGGAATCCGGTCGGGCTGGGGGCGAAGCGGACGCGAACACTCATCGGGGTGCGGATCCTCGAGCCGGGTGGAGGGCGGAACATCGGACGCGCGGCGACACTACGGGCCGCCCTCGACGTGGGTCAAGGCGGCCCGTGGATGGAACGATGCGCCGGCGATGCGCGCGGATCTGCCGCGCTACGGCATCACCACCAGCTTACGTGACCGCGTGATGGGTCCGATGCGGATCCGCAGGAAGTAGATGCCGCTCCCGGCGTGGCCGCCGCCATCGGAGCGCAGATCCCACGTCACCGAGAAGTGGCCCGGCTCGGCCTTGCCCGAGACGAGCGTGGCGATGTGGCGCCCGGTGAGATCGTAGACCGAGAGATCGAGGGCCTCCCCCGCGCGCTCGGCCGGCACCGCCCACGAGATGTGGGTGTCGTTCTGCGCCGGATTGGGGACCGGGGCCGCCAACTCCATCGAAACGGGAGGCG
>JBGPXY010000010.1:0-29754 GCA_041492985.1 Candidatus Eiseniibacteriota bacterium | reverse complement strand
CTGTTCTACCGGCTGGTCGGGACCCACTTCTTCGTTCCGAGCGCGGGCGCCGATCCCCTGCTGTGGCAGCACCTGTTCTGGCTGTTCGGCCATCCCGAGGTCTACATCCTCATCCTGCCCGCGATGGGGATCATCTCGGAGGTCCTGCCCACCTTCTCGCGCAAGCCGCTGTTCGGGTACCCAGTGGTCGTCTACTCGGGCATCTTCATCGGCTTCATGGGCTGGGGGGTCTGGAGTCACCACATGTTCTCGGTGGGCCTGGGGCCGATCGCCGATTCGTTCTTCGCGCTCACCACCATGCTGATCGCCATTCCCACCGGCGTGAAGATCTTCAACTGGATCGCGACCATGTGGGGCGGACGGCTCGAGCTGAAGACGGCGATGCTGTTCGCGATCGGATTCATCTCGATGTTCATCATGGGCGGGCTGTCAGGCTTCATGCACGCCTCGCCGCCCGCCGATCTTCAGCAGACGGACACCTATTTCGTGGTCGCCCACATCCACTACGTGCTGTTCGGCGGCTCGATGCTGGGGATCTTCGCCGGTCTCTACTACTGGTTTCCGAAGATGACCGGACGCCTGATGAACGAGGGCCTCGGCAAGGTCCACTTCTGGCTGACGATCATCGCGATGAACGTGACGTTCTTCCCGATGCACTTCGTCGGGCTGCTGGGGATGCCCCGCCGGGTCTACACCTACGCGCCCCACATGGGCTTCGACACGATGAACATGTGGTCGACGATCGGCGTGTTCGGGATCGCGCTGTCGCTGCTGGTCTTCATGTGGAACTTCCTGAGCAGCAGCCGCGGCGGCGCCCCCGCGGGGCCGAACCCCTGGGGTGGGGCGACCCTCGAGTGGGCGATCCCCTCGCCGCCACCGCCCTACAACTTCGGCACGGTGCCGACGGTGCACAGCCTCGACCCGCTATGGGCGAAGGACGGCGCCGATCTCGCCCGCACCACGAACCAGGTCCGCGGTCACATCCACATGCCGCCGAGTTCCATCTGGCCGCTGGTGGGCGCGCTGGGCATGACCCTGATGATGTCCGGGATGATCTTCGGATGGTGGGTCGGCATCCCGGGCCTGGTCCTCATGCTGATCGGATTCTATTCGTGGGCATTCGAGCCCTGTCACTAGCCGCCGTCACCGGACTGGAAGGAGCCTGACTTGGCTGTCGCCGACATCGCGGCCCACGCCGCCCCCCACGACGAGCACCCGACCAGCACGGGGCTGAACAGCCGCAAGCTGGTGTTCTGGGCGTTCCTCGGCTCGGAGTGCATGTTCTTCGGATCGCTGATCGCGACCTACCTCGTCTATCGGGGGCGCGACCAGGTGGGGCCGCACCCGCACGACATCTTCGCGATCCCGTTCACCTCGTTCAGCGCCTTCGTGCTGCTCATGAGCAGCTTGACGATGGTGCTGGCGCTCGCCGCGATCCAGCGCGGGAACCAGCGCAGCGGCGCCATCTGGCTCGCGGCCACGGCGCTGCTCGGCATGACGTTCGTGGGCGGCCAGTGCTACGAGTTCACCGAGTTCTTCTACAAGGGCCTCACCCTCCAGACCAACCTGTTCGGCTGCACCTTCTTCGTGCTGACCGGTTTCCACGGGACGCACGTGACGGTCGGGGTCATCTGGCTCTGGACGCTGTTCACGCTCGCGGTGCGCGGCAAGCTCCCGAAGGAGAAGTCGCTGGACGTCGAGATCGCCGGCCTCTACTGGCACTTCGTCGACGTCGTGTGGATCGCGATCTTCACCCTGGTGTATCTGATCCAGTAGCGGAGGTCACATGACAGATCAGGGGCACCCTCCCGGACAGCCCGAGCACGCGCACCCCGGCGCCAAGGAGTACCTGGCGATCGCGGTCGTGCTCACGGTGATCACCGCGGTCGAGGTGGCGATCTTCTACATCCCGCAGATGCATCCGGTCCTCGTCCCCAGTCTCCTCACGCTGTCGGCGCTCAAGTTCACGATGGTGGCGATGTTCTACATGCACCTCAAGTTCGACCACCGCCTGTTCTCGTGGCTGTTCGTGACGCCCATGGCGCTCGCGGCCTTCGTCATTCTCGCGCTGATGAAACTGTTCGGGGTCTTCTAAGAGCCCTCGTTGATCCTCCACATCCCCGATTCTCTCCTGGTCCGGCGCGCTCTCGACCGGTTCGGGCGCCCGATCCCGCCCTTCGACTGGCACCGCTGGGAGAATCACGTCAGCACCATCATCGGCCTCTCCATCCTGGCCGTGCTCTACCTGTGGGCGATCGGGCCGATGCGCCGTCGCGCGGGGCTGACCGAGCGCGCCAGCGGCTGGCAGGTGACCTCGTTCTTCACCGGGCTGGTCGTCACGTTCTTCGCGCTCAACGGGCCCGTGCACGACCTGAGCGACTACTACCTGTTCAGCGTGCACATGGTGCAGCACCTGATACTCACGCAGCTCATGCCGCCGCTGCTGCTGCTCGGCCTGCCCGCGTTCGTGTTGCGGCCGCTGGTGCGGCCGCGCTGGGTGCTTGCCACGGCACGGGTGCTGACCCGTCCGGCGGTGGCGTTCAGCCTCTACACGCTCTCGTTCACCGGCTGGCACCTGCAGCCGGCGTACGACCTGATGATGCGCAACCACAACGTGCACATCGTCACCCACCTGCAGTTCATGGTGACCGCGGTGATCATGTGGTGGCCGGTCCTGAGCCCACTGCCCGAGGTGCCGCGCATGTCCTACGGCGGGCAGATGATCTACCTGTTCCTGATCGGCATCCCGATGATGGTCGTGGCGGCCCTCATCACCTTGGCCGAGGTGGTGCTCTACCCCTGGTACAGCGCGTCCCCGCGCGTGTGGGGCATCACCCCGCTCGACGACCAGCGGCTGGGCGGCATCACCATGTGGGTGCCCGGCGGCCTCTTCTACTGGGTGGTGATGACCTTCGTGTTCTTCGCGTGGGTGAGGAGCGAGCGGCGCACCGACGTCGCCGAGGCCGCGGCGCGCGAGCGCACGGCGGGCGCCAGCCGGGGGGCCGGCACGCGCTGATCCTCAGGTCCGGTACCTCGAGCACCGCAACGGCGCGCCGTGCGGGCCGGTGCGGAGGAGGGCCGGCGGGGGAAATGGTCGCGCCCCGGCAGGCGGGCCTGCCGGGGCGACTTTGGTAGCGGGGGCTGGATTTGAACCAGCGACCTTCGGGTTATGAGCCCGACGAGCTACCAGGCTGCTCCACCCCGCATCGAGGGCAGCACAGTAGCCTCGTCCGACGCCATGTGTCAAGCCGCCGGGGACGCGCGCGCGATCATCTCGCGGGTTGCGCGGCGCGGGTGCGCTGGCTATGCTGCGCGGCCTCGACCGGGCCAGGTGACCTGTTTCCAACGTATTCGACCCATTCGCGGGGAGGTCTCACGTCCATGCGCGTCCGGCTCGCCCTGCTGCCTGCGCTCGTGCTCCTGGCCTTCGTGTGGCGCGTCCCAGCCGCTACGGCGTCGGCGGAAGTCCACCGCTTCAGCTTCGTGGTCTCGAGCATCCCGACCGAGCTGCGCGCGACCAGCTTCAATTCGCTGATCGAGAACATCAACCAGAGCGTGCTCGTGCCTCGCGGCCTCCAGGGGCTGGAGAAGCTCAAGTTCACGTGGATGTTCGATCTCGAGGCGCGCTATTTCGTGCGCCAGAACCTCGCGGTGAGCGCGGGGGTGAGCCAGATCAGAAAGAGCAGCTCGCAGAGCTATCTGCCGGGCATCGGGCTGAGCGTCACCCTGAGCGCTCACATCACCTCGGTGCCGCTCCACGTCGGCGCCGCCTACTACCTCAAGCCCTACAATCAGGGCGACTTCCAGGCGCGCGCGTACGTCGGGGCCGGTTTCATGAGCGTGGTCTACAACCGGGCTTCCCTGGAGCAGGAAGCCGCGGGGATCCCGGGTGTACCGGTGTTCATCCAGACCGGCACCAACGACGCCCCCGGCTACTACATCGAGGGGGGATCCCACATGTTCTTCGCCAGCCGCTATTCGATCCTGCTGAGCGGGATCTATCGCAGCAACCGGGTGCTCGACCTGATCGATGAGCGGACCGGTGCGCGGTGGCTCGATGCGCAGGGCCGGCCGATCAACCTCGACGTGGGGGGCTTCGGCTTCCGCATGGGAGTGGGGATCGGCTTCTAGGGCGAACACTCGCATGCTCCTGCTGGCGACCGCTGTCGCGTGCGCGCTCGCGGTTCGGGCCGAAGGTCAGTCGCTGGGTGGACCTGACACCGTCGTGGTGCAAAGCGGTCCGCTGAAGCTCGGCGCCCTGCTCTGGCGCCCGCGCGGCCATGGGCCGTTCCCCGCCGTGCTATTCAACCACGGGAGCGGGCACGGAGTACGTGCCCCGTCCGGCGACCATGACGAGCACACCATGGAGTGGCAGGCCGGGGTCCTCGGGCCGGTCTTCGCTCATCACGGGTACGTCTTCCTCTACCCGCTCCGGCGTGGCACCGGGCTCTCCGCTGACCAGGGTGCCAACAGCAGCGACCGCTGGGACAGCGTACTGGCGGCGAGCGGGGAGGAGGCGCGGAATCGACTGCAGGTGCAGCTGCTCGAGACAGGCGAGCTCGACGACGCCCGTGCCGGACTCAGCTTCCTCCGCGCCCTGCCCGAGGTGGATGCCCGCCGCATCGCCGTGGTCGGGCACTCGTTCGGCGGGTCGCTCACGCTGCTCGTGATCGAGCGCGACAGCACACTGCGGGCGGCGGTCGTGTTCTCGGGCTCCGCTCGGAGCTGGCCGCGCTCGCCGCCGCTGCGCGAGCGGCTCCTGGGCGCCGTGGACCGCACGGTGGTCCCCGTCTTCTTCATCTTTGCCGCCAATGACTACTCCGTGGTGCCCGGGAAGGCGCTGGCGACCGAGATGGCGCGGCTCGGAAAGCCTCACCGATTGAAGATCTACCCTCCCGTCGGCAAGACGGCCCAGGAGGGGCACGGTTTCGTCCACCTCCGTGTGGCGACCTGGGAGCCGGACGTGTTTGCGTTCCTGGACCCGCTCATGCGGTGATGCCCGGGAAGACGGGGGAGGCCCGGGGCTCAGTCAGCGCGCGAGGGTGTCGGCCCGGCCGCCCTCGATGCGGTAGATGATCTCCCCGTGCCGCGCGAAGCCCTCGTGACGCAGCGCCCGCTCGGCATCCCGCAACTTCGTCTTCGGATCGCGCGCCTCCTGATCGAACCGTGCGACCTCGCGCCGCGCCTCTTCCAGCTGGCGCTGCGCCCGGGCATTCTCCGCGCTCATGCGCCAGATGCGGTAGAGGCTGTGCTCGCTCACGAATCCCACCCAGCCGAGCCACAGGACGGCCGCGATCCACACCCAGCGGGGCGGGCGGGCCAGCGTGCCCCGGGGCGTGCCGTATCGTGAGAGGCGATAGCGCTGGATGCGACGTCCGATGTCGCGCATGACTTCCCTGTCCTCGAGCCGATCCTAAGGCCCGATCCCCGGAGGTTCGCCTGTCGTCCCGGCCGCGTCGTGCGGCACCCGACGATCAGCGCATCGCACGGAACGCCGCGCGCCCCGGATAGCGCGCGGTGTCCCCCAGTTCCTCTTCGATGCGCAGCAGCTGATTGTACTTGGCGACCCGGTCGGTGCGACTGAGCGAGCCGGTCTTGATCTGCCCGGCATTGGTCGCCACCGCCAGGTCGGCGATGGTGACGTCCTCGGTCTCTCCCGAGCGGTGGGAGATGACCACGGTGTAGTCGGCGCCGTGGGCCATGTCGATCGCGGCCATGGTCTCGGTGAGCGTGCCGATCTGGTTCAGTTTGATGAGGATCGAATTGCCGACGCCTTCGCGGATCCCGCGCTCCAGCCGCGCCACGTTGGTCACGAACAGGTCGTCGCCCACCAGCTGGACGCGGTCGCCGAGCCGCGACGAGATGGCCTTCCAGCCGCCCCAGTCGTCCTCGGCCAGCCCGTCCTCGATGCTGACGATCGGATAGCGCGAGCACAGGTCGGTGTAGTAGTCCACCATGTCGGAGCCGGAGAGCCGCCGCCCGCCATCGCCCGCGAGGATGTACGTGCCTCCGTCGCAGAATTCGCTCGCCGCGGGGTCGAGGGCCAGTGCCACCTGCTCGCCCGGCTTGTAGCCCGCCTTGTCGATCGCCTCGACCAGCACCTTGAGCGCGTCTTCGTTGGAGCCGAGGTTCGGCGCGAATCCGCCTTCGTCACCCACCGCGGTGGAGAGCCCCTGCTTCTTGAGCACCTTCGCGAGACTGTGGAAGATCTCGGCTCCCCAGCGCAGGCCCTCCCGGAAGGAGGGCGCCCCGAGCGGGGCGATCATGAACTCCTGCAGATCGACGTTGTTGTCCGCGTGCTTGCCGCCGTTCAGCACGTTCATGAGCGGCACCGGAAGCGTGCACGCGCCGCTCCCTCCGAGATGGCGGTAGAGCGGGAGCCCGAGCGCGTTGGCGGTGGCCCGCGCGGCAGCCAGCGAGACGCCCAGCGTCGCATTGGCGCCGAGTCGACTCTTGTTGGGCGTGCCGTCGAGCTCGATCAGCAGCGCATCGACGCGCCTCTGGTCGCTCGCGTCCACCCCCTTGAGGGCCGCGCTGATGGTCTCGTTCACGTGGCGGACGGCCTTCAACTCGCCCTTGCCGCCGTAGCGGGCGGGATCGCCGTCGCGCAGCTCGACGGCCTCGTGCTCGCCGGTCGAAGCCCCCGAGGGGACCGCCGCGCGGCCCATCGTCCCACCCGCGAGCCGACAGTCGACTTCGAGCGTCGGATTGCCCCGGGAGTCGAGGATCTCGCGTGCGTGCAGGCTCTCGATCGCGGTCATGGAGGCGGAACCTAAGGTGAGGCCCCGACCGCGTCAAGGCGTCCCGACCGTGCAAAAAACGTCGCGGTGGTTGCCTTGACCCCCCCCTCGACCCCTGCGTAAGGTGCCGCGTCATGAAACCCGGCGGCGCCGCCGCGCGTAAGCGGACCTGAAGGCCACGACCCCGTGAGCGGGGAAGAGGCGGGGATCGTCCGGCGGTGTCTGGCCGGAGACGAGAAGGCGTACCGGGAGCTGGTCGAGCAATACCAGGCGCAGGTCTACTCCCTGGCCCTGCGGATGGTGCGGCGGGCCGAAGACGCGGAGGATCTGACCCAGGAGACCTTCGTCCGGATGTTCCGGGCGCTCTCCCGGTACGACACCGATCGCTCATTCGCCGCCTGGCTCTTCACGATCGCGTCGCGCCTGTGCATCGACCACATCCGCCGGCGCAAGGTCAGCCCCATCTCGCTGACCCAGCGCGAGCGGGACTCGGAGGAGGAATACCAGATCGAGGTGGAGGACCCGGGGCTCAAGCCCGACGAGGTCGCCACCCACGCGGAAGAGGAGCGGCGAACCACGGACCTCATCGATTCGCTGCCGCCGCACTACCGCATTGTCGTGATCCTGCGACACCAGCAGGACCTGTCGTACGAGGAGATCGCCGAAGCACTGCACCTGCCGTTGGGCACCGTGAAGGCCCGGATCCATCGGGCGCGCGGGTTGCTCAGGGCCCGTATCGAAGGCGAGACATCATGAACCGTTGTCCCGAGAGCGAACACATCGAGCCCTGGCTGGACGGGGAGTTGAGCGTCGAGGCGCGACACGCCTTCGAGCGCCACCTGGCCGGCTGCGCGCGCTGTGTGATCGAGCGAGCCGCGCTCGAGTCCCTGTTCGCCTCGCTGCGCGTCGCCCGCGTGGCGGATCCGGGGCCCGGGCTCACCGAGCGCATCCTCGACCGAGTGGTGCCCTCGCGCGTCCGCCGCCGGCTGGTCACGGCACTCGGCTGGTGCTACACGGGGGTCTCGGCGGTCACCACCTTCGCCTTCATCTCCTGGATCGTGCGACCCGAGACGCAGGTCTGGATCGGACAGCTCGTCTCGGCCGCCTACGGGCGCCTGATCCAGACCGGCCTGTTCGCCGTCGATGCGCTCACCGCAGCCACCCTGCGCGTGCAACACGGTCTCGGCCTGCTCGAGGTCATCGGCGGATGGCTGGTGCCGGTCGCCCGCGCCCTCGGCCTGCTCGCGACCGATCCCATGGTGGCCGCCTCGTTGTGGGCGGCGGTCGCCACCTGCGCGCTGCTCCTGTGGTGGATGCGGCCGCGTCCGATCCATATCTCGAGAGGGGGTCGCCATGTCGGCATCCTGGCGTTCTGAGCCGGCCCGGCGCGCCCGGACCGTGACGCTCGGCGCGTTGACCGCGCTGGTGACGCTCGCCGGTCTCGCCGTCGCACCACGGTCGCGTCCGCACGCGTGCACAGGTCCACGGTCGTCGACACCGGCAGCGTTCGCCGGATCAGCATCAGCGATCGCGGCATCGTCGTGGAACGCAGCGGGTCCCAGGACACCACGCTCGAGTGGGGCGGGAGCCTGTCCGACGGCTCGAGGCGCGAGCGCCTGCGGCACCGGATCCGCACCGGGATCCGCAGGGGGATCGAGTCCGGAGGTGGTGGGATCGAGATCGACGACAACGGCACCGGCATCGTGCGCATCTGGTCCGACGCCCACGTCGAGCCCGGCAAAGTCGTGGACGGAGACGTGGTGGCGGTGTTCGGCTCGGTGACGGTGGAAGGCGAGGTCACGGGCGACGTGGTCGCCGTGCTCGGCTCGGTCCATCTGAAGAGCGGCGCCAAGGTCGAGGGGGATGTGGTCAGCATCGGCGGCGGGCTGGAAACGGCCGAGGGCGTGACCGTCCACGGCGAGAGCGTCCAGCTCGGGTTCTCCCCGTTCACCTGGGGACTCCCGGGGGTCTCGGTTCTTCTGTTCGCGGTCGTCGCCGGCTGGCTGGTCTCGATGTTCATGGGCTGGATCTTCGCGCTGCTGTTCCCGACCGGCATGCTGCGGGTGGCCACGGTGGTGGAGCGGCGGCCCGCCGCGTCGTTCTTCCTCGGTGTGCTCTCGGTGCCGGGGTTCATCGTCGCGATGGTGCTGCTGTGCATCACGGTGATCGGGATCCCGATCGGGGTGCTGCTGCCGATGGTCTACGTGCTCATGGGCTACGCGGGACAGATCGCCGCGACCTGCGTGCTGGGGGCGCGCCTGACGCGCCGTTCGCTGGCCGACGGGCTCATGATCCCGCTGCTCGTCGGGACGCTGTTCGTGGCGCTACTGCTCGGCATCGGTTCGGCGCTGATGGCGGGCGGGAGCGGGGCGCATCCGGCCTCGCTGTTCCTCACGCTCTCGGGCGTGCTCCTGCTGCTCGGTCTGGGCACGCTCGGGACCGGCGCCTTCCTGCTCTCGCGCTTCGGCACCCGGCCGCACGAGGTCGTCTGGCACGGCCATACGGCCACCGCGCCCGGCGCCGCTCCCGGTCCCAACCCCTCGCAGGCGACCCTCTAGCCTGACGCACGCCGTACCCCGGCCGAGCCGACCTCCGCGTGCGAGGGGAACCCACGCTCCGTGCGTCGCACGGGGGAGCGCTGCGGGTCCTCTCCCAGCCGCCACGAGCGCATGGGGGAACTCACCCATCGCAAGGCTGACGGTGCTCTCCACGCGCTCGGGAAACGCCCCGGAGTGGCCACGTCCCTCGCGACGAATCCGCTGATGGGCAACGGGTTCGGGAACGTGCCGCGGAATCGCGCCGGGACGCGTGCGGAGCGCATGGGTGGCACGTTTGTGGCGTTTCCATGGTGGGCATGGAGCCCGTCGCCTTCCTGCGTCGCACCGCCCTGGGATTGCTGGGCACCGCGATCGGCACCGCTCTGCTGGTGGTCGCCGCGCATGGTTCGGAGCTTCCCGCCTGTGGCGATGCCTCCGGGTTCAACATCCACGGACCACAGGAGACGCTCCGCGACTACTGCGTCGCGGAGGAAGGCCGACTCTGGCTGGTGCTCCCGGGCGGCGCGCGCTACGAGCTCGTCACATCGACCTCGGACCCCGCGATCGCCAACGCGGGCGACGGGGACTTCCTTCCGTTCGACGAGACCCAGGTGCGTGCCGCGCTCGCGGTCGCGAGCTATCCGATGACCGGTGTGAGCGCCGACGTGTTCCTGCTTCCCTACCCGCGCCGCCTCGGACTGGATTCGGCGGCCGGGCCCAGGCTCATCCTGCTCTCGCCGGGCGTGCGGCCGCTCACCGTCGAGCATCAACATGCCGAGTTCATCCACGAGCTGGGCCACGTGGTCCAGTACGCCCGCATGCCGGACGCCGCCGCGGACGCCTGGACGCGCTACCGGGAGCTGCGCGGGATCGCCGACGCGTCGGTCTATCATGCGTCGGCCCCGCACGCCGACCGCCCGCACGAGATCTTCGCCGAAGACTTCCGTGCGTTGTTCGGCGGGGCGCTCGCGAACTACTCCGGCTCCATCGAGAACGCGACCCTGGCCGCGCCGTCGAACATCACCGGCCTCTCGGACTTCATCCGTGACCTCGCGGGGGCCCCCGACCCCCGGGCAGGCCGCGCGCTCGCCTGCTTCCCCAACCCCTCGTCGGAAGCGGTGAGCTTCGCGCGGGGCGGCGCCGCCGCCGCGGCACTGGACCTCTACGACCTCGCCGGCCGGCGCGTCGCGACTCTCCAGCCGGTCGCCGTAGCCGGTGCGGTCACCTGGCGCTGGGACGGCCGCGACCTCACCGGCGCCCGGGCGGACGCGGGCGTGTTCTTCGCCCGGACGCGGGACGGCAACGGCGCGCTCCGGCTGACGCGGGTGCGCTGAGCCGCCTCATCACCTCGCCGGAAACAGGTCCTTGAGCTGGAAGTCGTCCGAGGCCGTGCGGGCGTGCGCGTCGCCGAAACCCGCCACGTTGCGGACCGCGTCGAACAGCGCGCGCGGGATCTCGGCGATCACCCCGAAGCCCGCTCGACGCTTGTCCTTCACCTCGCCCGAGAGCCAGCCCTCCACCTCGGCCAGGTCCTCGACCGTCAGCGGCCGCAGCGTGGCCGAGAGCGCCATGTAGTAGCGCCCGGTCGTGGACAGCTGACCGACGCGCCCCGCCGTCACCACCCAGGGGCGTGAGAGCACCACGGCCGCCGAATCGATGGAGCCGACGACGATCGGGGGACTCCCGAACCGTTCGAGCAGGTAGCTGTCGGTCCACACGTCGTAGCGGATCCGGACCGAGGCGTCGACGCTGGATTCGAGCCGGTCGAACCACGCGCTGCGCCGCCGCCACAGCTCGACGTGCAGCTGGAGCGTGGCGGGCATCCCACGCGCGAGACTCTCGGCCACCCGCGGCGCGAAGACATCGGAGAGCCGGGCGTCGACGATCAACAGGCCCCCGCGCTCGCGCGGTGGCCCGGTCGCCACCCCCAGCGCGGACGCAGCCCCGGCGGCGGCGAGCGCACCGGCCACGAGGAGTGTGACGATCCAGGGCACGGCGAGGCCCGGCCTGCGGTCGGGAGTGGGGAGCGCGGTCGGCACGGTGGCCCTAGAAGGGACGGTGCAGTCTCAGGCTCATGACCAGGTCGGACTTGGTGTCCTGCAGATTCTTCGCGACATAGAGGCGCAGGCCCTCCTCGCCGGTGGCGAGACCGAAGCCCCCGTCGACCGCGACGTGCTGTCGGCTCAGGTCCCAACGGTGGTGCGGGTCGAACCAGGCGGACCCCGCGTCGACGAAGGTGATCGCGTGCAGCCCGCCCTCGAACCCCCGGGTGCGCAGTCGCCAGAGGCCGATCGTGTACTCGGCCTGCGCCAACGCCAGCTGGTCACCGCGGAACGCGCCGAACGCGTGCGCCCGCAGCACGTCCGTGCCGCCGATCGGGAACTCCTTCTGGGCCGGGAGCGTGCCGCTCGCGGTGCGACCGCCCGCGACCCGGAGCATGAGCGTTCCCGCCGGGGAGAGCCGGATGACGCTGCGCAGGTCGCCGAAGATGCGCGTGTAGTCGAAATCGCCACCCAGCCCGCGCCCGGCCCGCTCCACCTCGAGCCAGTGATAGAGGCCGGCATGAGCATGACGCGTGGCGTGCGCGACGCGCTGGAACCGGACGACGACGCTGTGGCTCTCCCCGTCGTCCACGGCCGGGTTGTCGCGCAGCGGGCGGGAGCGGCTGAACCACGAGGTCGCGCTGGAATCCAGGGGCAGCGAGCGGTAGGCGTCGCGACGCAGATGGACGCTCACGGTCGAGAAGTCCGGCACGGACCAGGAGAGGTAGGCGCCGAGGCCGTCGCGCTCGAAGTAGTCGCGATAGTCGTAGCGCCACAACAGCATCGCCAGCGTGTTCTCGACGTCGTCCACCTGCTGGAGCTCGTTGTGATCGGTGCGGCGCACGAGCGAGGCGCCGAGCGCGAGGCGTCCCGGGCGGGCGAGCGGTTGCTCGATCTGAAAGCCGTAGAGCCAGCGCTCGCGGCCGAAGCTGTATTCGAGGCGGGCCCCGAGCCGCGGCGCCATCGGCTCGCGGACCTGGAACTGGTGGCCGATCCCGAGCCGGGCCCGGTCCACCCGGTTGTAGTCGAGCATCAGCTGTCCGGTGTAGAAGTGCGCGCCGCGCGCGCGCCACAGCTCGCGATCGGTGATCAGCCCCTCGCCGAACGGAGCGCGGACCCACGTGTCGGCCTCGGACGCGCGATCGGGTTCGTCCTCGGGGAGGTCGAGGTCATCCTCCGGCAGGGCGGGAGCGAACTCGAGCGAGTCGGGTGTCCCATCGACGGAGGCCGGTGGCTCGGTCGGCGGGTCGTCGGCGCGCACGGCCGGCGGCAGCATCAGGAACGCCAGCAGGCAGACCAGGATCGAGGGGGTTTTCACCGTCATCTCCAGTACAGGGGGCCCGGGGGGCGTCGCTCGAGAATGGCAGGGCTCATTCCAGCCTCCGATCGCAGCGGCCGCGTCTGTGTTCGTGGGTTAGCGGCACGAGATGCCCTCCGTGGACGGTGCGCTGTGGAGCGAACGCCACGGCCTGTGGCGGAGTCACGCCGTGGGTCAGCGGCGCGCGATCCCGTACTTGCGCATCTTGCGGTGCAGATTGGTGCGGTCGATGCCGAGCCCGGCGGCGGCCTGGGTCACGTTCCATCCCGCCTGCTCGAGAGCACGACGGATCGCTTCGCCCTCGCGCCGCTCGATCTCGCCGCGCAGCCCCGAGGATTCTTCGGTGGTCGGCCCGGCCTCGAGCCACGCGGCGAGGTCCTCGGCGCGGACCTCCGGGCCCTCGACCAGGATGGCCGCCCGCTCCATGAGATTCCTCAACTCACGTACGTTGCCCGGCCAGCGATATTCCTCGAGGACCGCCAGCGCCTCGGGCGTCAACCCCTTGGAGGGCCGTCCCTCGGCGGCGCAGGCCCGGGCGAGGAAGTGGTTGGCGAGCAGCGGCACATCGCTGCGGCGCTCGCGCAGCGGCGGCACGTGGAGCGGCACGCCGTTCAGGCGGTAGAAGAGGTCGCGCCGGAACTCGCCGCTCTCCATCGCCTCGCCGAGATCCTTGTTGGTGGCGGAGAGGATCCGCACGTCCACCGTGATGGTGTCGGTGGCGCCGATCCGGTCCACCTCGCCGGTCTCGAGCGCGCGCAGGAGCTTGGCCTGCGATTCCGCCGACAGGTCGCCGATCTCGTCCAGGAACAGCGTCCCGTGGTCGGCGCGTTCCAGCCGGCCCACCTTGCGCTGCAGGGCACCGGTGAAAGCGCCCTTCTCGTGGCCGAACAGCTCGCTCTCCACCAGATCCTTGGGGATCGCGGCGCAGTTGAGCTTCACGAACGGCTTGTCCGCGCGCCTCGAGAGCCGATGGATCGCCTCGGCGACCAGGTCCTTGCCGGAACCGTTCTCGCCGGTGATGAGCACCTTGGCCTGCGCGGGAGCGACCCGCCGGATGTCGGCGAGGAGCGCCGCGATCGCCGCACTCTCGCCGAGGATGCCGAAGTCCTCGTCGCCGCCGGGCGGGCTGCTGCGACGCATCTCGGTCAGCTGCGCGGCCTGCGCCAGGACGTGGAGCAGGTGCTCGGGGTCGACCGGCTTCTCGATGAAGTCGAACGCCCCACGCTTGAGCGCCTGGACGGCGGTGGCGATGGTGCCCTCGCCCGAGACCATGATGACGCCGGTGCTGGGGGCCATCTCGCGGATCGTCACCAGGGCGTCGAGCCCGCCCATGCCCGGCATGTTCACGTCGAGCAGCACCGCGTCGAACGAACGACCCTCGAGGGCCTCGAGCGCCTGGGCGGCGCCCGGAGCCTCCGCCACCGCGTGCCCTTCGTCCTCGAGCACGCCGCGCAGCGTGCTGCGGATGCGGGCGTCGTCGTCGACCAGCAGCACGTTGAGCTTGTGTCGTGCGCTCATGCGATCCCGGCCGTCGGGCCGTCCCCTTCGACCAGCGGCAGGGTCAGGCAGGCGCGCGCGCCGCCGCCGTCGCGGTCGGTCAGCGTCACGCGGCCGCCGTGCCGCACGGCGATGTCGCGCACCAGCGAGAGCCCGAGACCGCTGCCACGCGACTTGGTGCTCACGTAGGGCTCGAACAATCGTTTCCGCACCTCGGGCGCCAGGCCGGGCCCGCGATCGAGGATCTCGGCCACCGCCTCGCGGCCCTCGGCCGTGGTCCGCACCTCGACGGTCGCGCCGTCCGGGCTCGCCTCGCACGCATTGAGCAGCAGGTTGTGCACGGCTCGCGACAATAGCAGGCGGTCGCCCAGGACGGGGAGCGGGCTGTCCGCGGGGGCCAGTGCCAGCGTCACGCGCTCGGGCTCGTGCAGTCTCGCCGCGTCGCGCACCACCTGCCCCAGATCGAGCCGTTCGAAGTTCGGTTCCGGCAGGCGCGCGTACTGGGAGAACTGCTCGGCCAGACGGGTGAGGTCGCCGAGCGACTGCTCCATCGCCGCGAGGCTCTCGGTGACCGCCGCGCGGTGCTGGTCCGGCACCTGGTCGGCGCGCCGGCGCAGTCGATGGAGCGAGAGCGACATGGGCGTGAGGATGTTCTTGAACTCGTGGGCGAGACGTCGCGCGACATCGCGCCATGCCGCCTCGCGCTCCGCCTCGGCGAGGGCGGTGCGCGCGGCCGAGAGCCGCGCGGTCATGGCGTTGAATCGCTCGCCGAGCGTGCGCAGCTCGCGCGCCCCGATGGGGGCCACGCGCGTCTCGAGATCACCTGCGGCGACCCGCTCGAGCGCCCGCTCGAGCTCTCTCAAGGGGTGCGTCATGGTACGCGCCAGGCCCGTCGCCACCACCAACGCCACACCCGTCACCGCGATCACCAGCGCCGCGACCAGCAGCAGCCAGTAGGTGCGAGAGAAATCCCGGAGCACGCCGAACCGGTGATAGAAGGCGACGCCCTTCCCCACCCGCTCGACCCGCGCGAAGAAGTCGGGGGGAACCCTCATGCCGGCGGTCACGGCCCATTCCGTCCCGCTGCCCTCGTCGTCCATCCGCGCGGCCGCCGCGAGCGCTCCCAGGGGCGAGTGGATCGGTCGCCCGGCCGCGAGGGCCGAGTCCAGCTCGGCGCCGAGGTCGAGCGGGGCCGGGGCCAGCACGCCCTCCGGCAACACCTCCTCCTGAATCTCCCAGCGCCCGCGGTCCCGTCGATAGAGCTGCACGAAATCGAGCCCGGCCGCCCGCAATCCCGCGCGCACGGCGCTGCGGCGTGCGGTGGTCAACGGCTCGCCCGGCATCGCCAGTGCCCAGTCCGCGGCCTGAGCGTGTGCGGTGGCCTCGAGACGCGTGAGGGCGGTCTTGCTCACCTCGAGCGCCGCCTCCAGCGATTGATCGACGCCCGGGGTGTTCCACAGCTCGAGCGAGCGTCCCAGCCGGTCGAGGGTGAAGGCGGTCAGGATGGCGGTCGGGACCAGCGCCAGGGCAAGGAACGCCAGGAACAGGCGGGCGCGAAGGGTCACGGCAGGGCCGACCGGGTCGGGGTCACGCCGCCGGGGTCAGTCCCCCGAGCTGGCCGCACGCGGCCCAGATCTCGCCTCCCTGCGTGTGGCGCACCGTGACCGCCGGGGCGATCGGCCACAACCGGCGGGCGAAGGCATCGACCGACTCGGGGCTCGGGCGCTTCCACTCGAGTCCCGGGACCGGGTTGTAGGGGATGAGGTTGATCTTGCTCGGCAGGTCGCTGGCGATGGCGCCGAGGCGCACCGCATCCTCGTCGCGGTCGTTGACGCCCGCGAGCAGCGTGTACTCCAGGGTCACACGACGGCCGGTGCGGCGACCGTAGTCACGCGCGGACGGGAGCAGCTCGGCGAGCGGCCAGCGGCGATTGAGCGGGACCAGGCGCTCGCGGAGCTCGTCGGTCGTGCCATGCAGCGAGATCGCGAGCCCCAGCGGCAAACCTTCCTCGGCGAGCCGGCGGATCTGCGGGACCACGCCGCTGGTCGAGACCGTGATCCGGCGCGCGCCCAGATGGATACCGCGCGGGTCGTGGAGGATTCGGATCGCCTCCATCACCGGCTCGTAGTTCGCGAGGGGTTCTCCCATGCCCATGAACACCAGGTTGAACCGGTCGTCGCGCCAGTGATGGAAGTCGCCCATCGCGACCACCTGGGCGACGATCTCGGCCGCGGTGAGGTTGCGCTGGAGTCCCATGAGCCCGGTCGCGCAGAAGGTGCACTTGAGCGCGCAACCGACCTGGCTCGAGACGCAGAAGGTGAGCCGTTTCTCGGTGCGCATGGAGACGCTCTCCACCCGGGCCCCGTCGGCGAGCGCGATCACGAACTTGTGAGTGAGCTCGTCGCGCGTCCCGTGCACCGATGCCACCTCGGGCAGCGCGAGATCGCACATCGACTCGAACCGCTCCCGCAGTGGTGCCGGGAGGTTGGTCATGCCGCCGGGACTGCGATGGTGCTTCTGGTAGACCCATGTGTAGATCTGGTCGGCGCGGTAGGGGGGCAGGCCCTGCCCCGTGAGCCGGTCGGCCAGGAACGCCCTGCTCAGGCCATAGAAGTTGGGAGCGGGCTTCGACGGGCTGGCTGCGGAGGTCTGGTCCATGGCATGGTCCACCGGTGGATGATGCGGGCAGGGAAGCTAACAGAGCGCGCGAGTTGCGGTCAACGGCGCGAGATGGTATGCACCGCCATGCAATGAATACTTCTGACCCCTCTCCGCGGATCCTGATGGCATGCATCGGGGATGCCTCACGCTTCAGGCTCGTGCAGGCTCTCCTGGGCGGCGCACGCTGTGTGACGGATCTGGCCAGCGAGGTCGGACTCTCCCAGTCCTGCACCACGCGACACCTCCAGGCGCTCGAGCGGCGCCGCGTGGTGTGCGGAGCCCGTGATGGGAAGCGCGTGCTCTATCGCCTGTGCCACGATCAGCCCGCCCTGGGTTCACTGCTGGCGTGGGCTCTGACCCCGGAAGGGGCTCTCATTCCCGCCCCGAAGGACGTCCCGACGGCTCGCGCGCCGAGGCGTGCCGCCCAGCCCGGCCGGGTCCGTCAAGCGCGAGCTACTTCGGAGCGCGACGGAGGGGCGGCAGTTCGGAAGTCAGCCCGTCGAACGTTGACCCGAGCGACGAGCGCCGTGACATCGGCGAAGCCGTCGAAAGCTGTGGCACCGGCGCCAGCGCCCTCGAGCAGAGGAGTGGTGCCCGCCCCGGTCCCGCAGCGTTCGGGTACGAGGGGCGGTGTGGATGCCACCCAGGTGACTCCGACCGCCGAGGGGGCTCAGGCTCGCGAACCCCGGCCCGATGCCCCGCGGCCACGGCACCGCTCCGAGATCGAGGACTACCTGCTATGAGGGTGCCGAGCGGACATATGCGCGTCGGTGCAATAGATGTCGGAAGCAACTCCATCCGACTGTTGGTGGCCGACATCCCGATGGGCGGCGAACCCGGTGAGCTGATCACCGTCGCTCGCGCGGGCGAGCCGTGCCGGCTCGGTCGCGGGCTGGAGAAGTCCGGCACTGTCGACGGCGAGATGGCCGAGCGCGCCGCCATCGTCGCCGCGGAGTTCGCGCGGAGAGCCCGCTCACTCGGAGCGACCCATACGCTGGTCGGCGCCACCGCGGCCTTGCGCCGTGCGGACAACGGCGCCGCGGTGGCCGCCGTCATCGGCGCGCGCACCGGGCTTCAAGTGAGGATCCTCTCCGGGGATGACGAGGCCCGCCTGGTCTACCAGGCGGTCGTCCTAGGCCTCCGGTCCGTCGCTCGCCGCAGCCCGTGCGTGGTTTTCGACCTCGGGGGTGGGAGCACCGAGATCGTGAGCGGGCTGGGCCCGGAGGCGGGTCGCTG
Organism: Candidatus Eiseniibacteriota bacterium; assembly: GCA_041492985.1. Taxonomy (GTDB): domain Bacteria; phylum Eisenbacteria; class RBG-16-71-46; order RBG-16-71-46; family RBG-16-71-46; genus WS-11. The sequence continues at coordinate 11,723 of JBGPXY010000010.1, read as the reverse complement.
GGTCAGTCTCCCGTTCGGCGCGGTCAGCCTGACAGAGAAGTTCATCCACTCCAATCCGGCGACGGAACAGGAGATAGCCGCCTTGGTCGACGAGGTCCAAGGCCATCTTATGCATGAATGTGCATTAATGCCCGAGCTAACTCCGATGTTCGCCGGCGTCGGGGGCACGGTCACCGTGCTCGCATGCCTGGACCGGGACCTCTCGGTGTACGAGCCCGCGCTGATCGAGGGGTGGGTGATCGAAACGGGCCGTCTGGGGGAACTGAGTCGGAAGGTGGTGGGGTCCACGGAGGAGGGGCGGAGTGGCTGGCCGGTCCTGGGGAGGGGACGCTCGGACATCGTCGTGGCGGGAGCGCTCGTGGTGGGACTGCTCGCGGAGCGGTTCCGCTCGCGCGGCCTGGTCTGCTCCACCCAGGGCCTGCGGTACGGCCTCGCGCGGCTGGCCGCCTCCGAGGCGGGCCAGAGCCCCAGCCGCGACCCGGCCACGGGCGCACTTCCCGATTGACGCCTTCTGGACCCGGGCGGATACTTTCCTTGGCGCTGATGCAGGTCCCCTACTCACAGAGCAGAGCCTCATCTGGTTCGAACGCAGATCCGAGATGGGGCTGAACCGTTTTATTCGCCAGTGGTGGAGGGAGCGTGCAAAGCATGAATCGCCATCGCATCAAGCTCCTGATCACACTGGTCCTGTTCACGGTGGCTATGGCCGCCGTCTGGACGTCGTCTCAAGCCGCAGCGCGCGGGCTTTCGGGCCCGGGCGGATCGAGCGGTATTGGATGGACGAGGCCGGACGCGACCCCCGCCAGCGGGGACCCCGACATCGGTCAGGGCATCACGCCCCCACCTCCTGGAATGAAGAATGTTCGTCTTCACCCGGGAGAGGGGATCGCGAAGGGCCGGACCTTTGGTGAGTGGGTTCTGTGGACCGGTAGGATCTGGGCGTCGCTGTACATGAGAGCCGCGCGCTAAGTTCGGTTTCAGACTCGCGTCGCGGTTCTCATTCGGCGCGGACGGGTGTCCCGGGAACGAACCTCCAGGACACCGAGCCGGGTGTCAGCTACCGAGGGTTCGAAAAGTGCATCGAGCGATCCCCCCCGATTCGGCTCATGCTCCCCTCCAGACCCAGGAGGGTGTGCAGCAGCGTGAGGCGGTCGGCGACCTTCACTTTGCGGCCGACAATTTCGCGGGTGCCGTCGAGGAGTACACGGCCGCTCTGGCCATGATCGACGGCGAGTCGCCCGCCCAGCGCGGTCGGCTCCACCTGCGCCTCGCGATCGCCCACTTCCAACGCGGCGATTTCACCGCCTCCCTGCGCTGCCTCACCGACGCCCGGGTCGCGGCGCGACGCCTGCGCGAACCCAGCATGAACGCGCGCGTCGCCGGCGAGATGGCGCACGCGTTGACCGCGATCGGGCAGTACCGGCGGGCACGACGCTATGCGCTCTACACGTATCGGGTGCTGCGCAACACGGATGACCACCGCACGGTCGCGCAGGCCGGCGTCTCGATCGGCCTCTGTTGCGCGCGGCTCGGCGCCTCCTCCGAAGCGCTCGAATGGCTGCAGAACGCCGCGGCGACCTTCCGCCGCATCGACGACGACGATGGCCTCGTGACGGCCCTCAACAATCTCGGACTGGTCTACAAGAATCTGCGCGAGTGGCGCGAGGCGACCCGATTCCTGGAGCAGGCCCTCAGGATCGACGAGCGCGCGGGCCTCTACGCTCGCATGGGCGCGCACAACCAGAACCTCGGCCTCATTCGCTACTACCTGGGCCAGTGGGATCTCGCCGAGGAGAACTTCCGGCGCACGCTCCAGATCTTCCGCGACACCGGACATCCCCAGGGCGAGTCGGTGGCGTTGCTGGCGCTGGGACGTCTCGCGCGTCGTCGCCGCCAGTTCGATCGCGCCGGCGAGCATTTCCGCCGGGCTCTCGAACTGGCGGTCCAGGTCGGCGCCCAGCGCGAGATCGCGCTGGCGCACGAGTTCATGGCCGAGGTGGAGCTGGATCGTGGGCATCCCACCGACGCGCTGGCGTTGCTCGAGCCCACGCTGGAAGATGCTCGGAACGCTGCCCCCCAGGGCGACCTGGTCATGGAGCTGGAGAACCGCGTGGGCCTCACGCTGCTGCATCTCGGGCGCGTGGACGACGCCCTGGGCCACCTGTTGTGCGGGATCGCTCTGTCCGAGCGCTTGGGTGACCGCCTGGAGCAGGCCATCGGCGAGCGCTCGCTGGCGAGGCTCGACGCGATGCGCGGCAACAGCACGGGGCTCGAGCTGAAGATCCGCTCCGCCGCGCAGTGCTTCGAGGAGCTCAACGAGAACTACGAGCTGGCGAGCACCCTGGCCAACTGGGGCGAACTGCTCCTGCTGCTGCCCTCGGGCCAGCGGATGCGCGTGCCGCTCGAGCCGGTGGCCGACGCCGCCCGCCGCGCCGCCGCCATCTTCCGTGATCTGGGCGTGCTGCCGCAGGCGGCCGACACGATGCTGACGCTCGCGCGACTCGAAGCCGAGCGTGAGCACTTCGATCAGGCCATCTCGCTGCTCGAGCAGGCGGAGCAGTGGCTGCGCGAGTCGAGCGACCCCACGGCGGAGGAACGCGCGGGGATGCTGCGTCGCGAGCTCGAACAGCAGTACGTGGCCGTCTCGCTCTCCACCTGTAACGAATTCCGGGCGCTCGAGGAGGCCAACCGCCTCTTCCGGGACACGTCCGACATGGACGGACTGCTGGCACAGGCGGTGAAGCTGGCGGTCGAGCACTCGGGGGGCGACCGCGGATTCGTGGCGTTCAGTACCGGCGGAGGCCGGCTCGAGGTGGTGGCTCAGCACGGGCTGGGCCGCGACCGCGCGCGTCGCATCCTCCAGACCATCGAGAGCATGGTCGGCCACCGCGTGGCGGAGACCGGGCCGCTGTTCTCGAGCCGTGTCGCCGCCGACCCGCGCTTCAGCGCGGCGATGCACGATGTGCTCGAGGGTGTGGGCTCGCTCGTGTGCGTGCCCCTCAACTTCCCGTCGCAGGCGGTCGGCCTGGTGTACGTCGACCGCTTCAGCGACAGCCTCCTGGGCGCCTTCAAGCAGCGCGATCTGAACCTGCTCGCGGTGCTGGCCAACAGCGCCGCGGTGGCGATCGTCGAAGCCCAGCGCTCCTTGCTGCTGCAGGAGAACCAGGTGCTGCGGCAGCAGCTCAAGCCGACGCCGGGCATGGAACGCGTCATCAACCACTCGCGCGAGATGTCGGAGATCCTGACCCTGCTGTCCAAGGTGGGCGACAGCTCGGCGACCGTGCTGTTCATGGGCGAGACCGGCACCGGCAAGGGCTTGCTGGCGCAGGTCGTGCACGAGATGTCGAACCGTCGCGACCACCCGTTCGTGCAGGTGAACTGCGCGGCGCTGCCCGAGCAGCTGCTGGAGAGCGAGCTGTTCGGCTACGTGCACGGCGCCTTCACCGGCGCCATGCGCGACAAGACCGGATTGTTCGAGGAGGCCGACGGCGGCACGATCTTCCTGGACGAGATCGAGAAGGTGCCCGAGTCGGTGCAGGCGAAGCTCCTGCACGTGCTCGACCGCGGCGAGATCCGGCCAGTCGGCGCCACCCGCAACCGCAGCGTGAACGCGCGCGTGATCTGCGCGACCGGCTGCGATCTGCGCGAGCGCATCAAGGACGGACGGTTCCTCGAGGATCTCTTCTACCGCCTCAACGACATCACCGTGCGCGTGCCGGCCCTGCGCGAGCGGCGCGAGGACATCCCGGTCCTGGCCCAGCACTTCCTGACCGTCTTCTCTCGCCAGATGGAGAAGTCGCTCAAGGGATTTGCCCCCGAGGTGCTGCGCGTCTTCCTCAACCACGAATGGCGCGGCAACGTGCGGGAGCTGGAGAAGGCGGTCAAGCGGATGGTCGTGCTCGCCGACGAGGGCGACACGCTCGGCCTGGCGCTGCTGCCCGAGGAGCTGCGTTCCGGTGCGACCGCCGATCCCGAGCGGACCGTGGGTCGGGCGCTGCGTTCGAACGTGGCGTTGCTCGAGCGCCGGATGATCGCCGAGGCGCTGGAGCGCGTGCGATGGAACAAGGCACGGGCGGCGCGCGAGCTGGGCCTCAGCTACCCGACGCTGCTCGCCAAGGTCCGCACGCTGAAGATCGAGCGCCGCCGCGGCGCCTGAAGCCCTCCCCGGGCCTTGAAATCCGTCATTATCTTGTCACGTCGATCATAAAGAACCTTGATAGCGAACCCCACGCTCCTCCGCCACTTACGTGACCGGGCGTGGGGTTCGCATTTTTGTTTCCTATTCACCGCCCGCAGGGACCCTTTCCGCCCCGCGCGGATCGATGGCGCGACGCCCCGCAAGGCGATGGCGTTCAACGTACTCGGGTGATTCTTCATCACCCGCCATTCCGTGGCACATCGGGTGCACTAGCGTCTGGCCGGAGGGGGGGACCTCCAGCAGAGCAACACGAAGCCAATCGCAGCATCTGGGCTAGCCGGTAACGTTCGGGCACAGGACGAGGGTACGAGCCCCGAACATCTCGACTACGCACCTGCCTGAACGACCGGCTAGCCTGGAGATTTCACCGAAAGACCTTTCCTGCCACGCAGGGATTCAGGACACCGGTCAATCGCGGCTCAGCCAAGCACTGGGGGATGTTCCGGCTTTGGCCGCGGGTCTTTTGGCCGGTGTCCTCATTTTTCCCCCCGCGGTGTCGCGCCGCCCCCACACCTGCGTCCCGCGCGCACGCTCACGGCCCATCCAGGCGCCCGGAGGGCGTGCTGACCCGAGCGCCGAACCCATTCGCCCGCAGCCGGATGGCCGCTCCCTTCCGCGCAGCGGAGGTCGTCGCACGTCTGGCATGTCGCTTGCCCTTCGGTCCATTGACCCGTCGCACGTTCAAGGACATCGATCGGAGGCAATCCCATGCGAGGTTCATGGCTACTACTGATCGCCGCGGTCGCCGGACTCAGCGGCTGCGATGACGAGACCGCCCCGCGGGATCTGAGCCCGCCGGCGGCGCCCCGCGGGTTCTACAGCGTCACCGGCGACCAGACGGTCTACCTGAACTGGCTGGGTAACACCGAGTCCGACGTGGCCGGCTACCGCATCTACCAGGCGCCGTGCGCCAGCGGCTCGGCCTGCCCGTACACGCGCATCGGCAGCACCAGCGGCACGACGTTCACGATCTCCGGTCTGTCCAATGGCGTCACCGCGTACTACGCCGTGGCCGCCTACGATCGCGCGGGCAACGAGAGCGACCTGAGCTACCAGACGGTCTTCGACACCCCACGGCCCGAGGGATTGGCGGCCAGGCTCTCCGACTACCTGACCAGCCCGGCGCTGGCCGGCTGGGATTTCTCGTCGGAGGTGGTGCGTCCCTGGGACGATGCCGAGACCGACGTCTTCTTCGGCTACAACGGCTCGATCTTCCAGATGTTCGTCCCCGACTTTCAGACCGACATCCAGGACGCCGGGTACGCCAGCACGCTGGATGCCGTAGACTTCGCGCCGAATGGCGGCTGGTCGCCGACCGGCTCGGTGGAGCTGATCACGGGACACTGCTACGTGGTTTGGACCCGGGACAACCATTTCGCCAAGTTCCGGTTGACCCAGTTCGTTCCCGGGGGCAGCGGCCCGCCGCGCGTGGAGTTCGACTGGGCGTACCAGGTGGCCGCCGGCAATCCCGAGCTCCGGGCGCGTCCGGCGCGCGAGGAAGGCGCGGGCCGCCGGCCGATCGCATGGATCCGATAGGGTGGGATGATGCGCTGGACGAGGTGGACGGGAATCGCCGCGGGGCTGCTGACCCTCACCGGCTGCGGCTACGCGTACCGATACCGGACGGCGGGGATCCAGGCGGGCTACAGCGCCGATTCGCGTCCCGACGCGTCCTACTTCTGCTACGACTGTCATGGGTATCGCTACTTCGACCCGTACTACGACTACTGCGTGGGCCGTGGCTTCCAGTACCGGTGGGAGAACCATCCGCAAGCCATCGCCATCTATAGGGACCGATATGTGCGGATCAAGGAGAACCATCCGGATTACGGCCGCTACCGTTACCGCGAGGGCTATCGCGCCGCGCCCCGCTATCGTGAGCCACGCGACTATCAGGACTGGCGCAGTGGCGTGAAGGAACAGCCCCGGTCGCGCCCGATTCCCGACCGGAAGCGGAAGGACCGGGAGAAGGACCGGGAGGAGCCGGGTAGTAAGAAGGAACGAAAGGGCGACGAGCGCAAGGGCACCCGCGACTCCGGGTCGCGGCCTACCTTGACGGGAGGCATGTCATGAACGCGCGTTGGTTGGCAGGTGTGGCCGCTCTGGGAGTGCTCGCGCTGTCGACGCCGGCCCACGCGGCGCGAGGACTGGGGGTCGAGGTGTGGACCGACCGCGGCGACGACGCGGTCTATCAGCCCGGGGATGCCCTGGAGATCAAGGCGCGGGCCGCGGACGACGCCTATCTGCTGGTCTACGAGATCGACGCCGAAGGTTACGTGCGCCTGCTGTATCCCTATCGCGGGAGCTCCGGGTTCGTCGAGGGTCGGCGCACCTACCGGGTGCCGCCGGAGCGCTCGAACGTCGACCTGGTGGTGCAGGGTCCGGTGGGCCAGTGCTACGTCGTCGCCATCGCCGCACGGGACCGGTTTCAGGAGCTGCCCTGGTATCTCCGTCCCTACGATCTGCAGGCCGAGCAGGTGGGCTACGAGGGTGGGCGCGATGACGAGGAGGGGATCACCGCCGAGGGTCGCATCGTCGGCGATCCGTTCGTGGCGATGGAGCGCATCCGCCGCCGCGTCGTGAGCGATGCCGAGGATCCGGACGCCTTCGGCACGAGCTACGCCACCTACTACGTGCACAACGAGGTCCGCTACCCGCGCTACCTCTGCTACGACTGCCATCGGCCCGGACGCTGGGCGTGGTGGTCGGGATTCGACCCCTACTACTCCAGCTGCAGCGTCATCGACTTCCGGATCAACTGGGGCTGGGGTTGGGGGCCGAGCTACTGGTTCGGCTCGGTGCCGTACTACTACTACGTGGTGCGCCAAAACTGCCCGCCGCGCTACCTGCCGTACTACCAGGACCACAGCCGCTTCTCGTCGTGGGATGGATGGCGGCGATGGAATTCGATGTGGGGGAACCATCTCGTCCGCTACAAGTCCAATCCGCCCGTGGGCTACATCCCGCCGCCCAAGTTCCCGGACCGTGCCGGATGGACGGATCGCACCAAGCCGACGCCTCCCGGGTTCGTCGCCAACGACGCCCGTCCGCGCCGTGACGGCGTGCGTCCCCTGCCGATCGGGCGCGGCTTCCAGACCCGGCCACGCGAGAACGAGCCGCGAGAGGAGACGTCTCTGGGTCGGCGCGTCGGCGCCGGCGCGTCACGGCCGCCCGTCGAGCGGAGGCCAGCGCGCGAGGTGATCGGCGATCCCGAGCAGGGACGCGATCGTGAGCGTGGCGGCGATTTCCGCGAACGCGGCAGACGTTCACTTCCGCCCAACGGCGAGACGCCACGCTACGATCGGCCCCGCGAGGAGAGACCTCGGGAGCAGCCACGCAACGAGCAGCCGCGCTACGAGAAGCCGAGAAACGAGCGTCCGGCCGAGAAGCCACGCGAACAACGTCCCGCGGACAAGCCGCGCGAGGAACGACGCGGCGATCCGGGGAAGTCGCAGGACCCGCCGCGCAGCGGCCAGCGGACCAAGGGTTGATCGCGGCCCCGGCTGACAGTGCCTGACCGCGGCGGTGTGACCTGCTAGACTCGCTGCCCTCATCTCCGTACGACGGGGCCTGGAACGCAGGCCCCGTCGTGCGTCCCCGGGGAAGCCGATGACCTCTCGCCGCTCTCTGGCCCGCGCGTGGATGTTCGTCCTGATCGCCGCGCTCCCTGCGCTGGCGTGGGACCCGGCGTCCGCCGACCCCTCGGGCTTCGCGTTCCTCGAGGTCCCGGCCGGCGCGCGGGCGTCGTCGATGGGCGGCGCGTTCGTGTCCATGGGCGAGGGGGTCGAGTCGGCCTTCTGGAATCCCGCCGGCCTCGCCGTCGTCGAGCGCGTCCAGATCACCGGCTCGCACTACGAGTACTTCCAGCACCTCCGCCACGATCAGTTCGCGCTCGCCGGACGTTGGCTGGGAGGGGGACTCGCCGGATCGGTCCGCGCGCTCTACTCCGAGCCGGTCGAAGCGCGCGACGAGCTGGGGAACGTGACGGGCACCTTCGGCGGTGACGATCTCGAGTTCGGTCTCGCCTATGGCCGCACGCTCGCCAACGGCGTCCGGGCCGGCGTCTCCGCCCAACTGCTTCGCGAACGGCTCGCGGACCTCTCGACCGGCACCTTCGCCTTCGGGGCGGGTGCCAGCTGGGAGCCGGCCGGCGTACCCGCGTTGCGCCTCGGGCTCGCGTTGGACCACCTGGGTCCCGCCGCGAGCTACACGTTCGAGGATGGGCCCGGACAGCCGATGCCGCTCCCGACCGCGGTGCAGGCGGGTGCTTCCTACCGCTGGGGGCTTCGCGGCGCCTTGCGCCTGGGCACCGGCATCGAGACCCGGATCGCGCGCGGGCGGCCCACGGTCGCCGCGATCGGTGGGGAGCTCACGCATCCCAGCGGTGCGGCGCTGCGGCTCGGGGTCCGGATCAACGACGATACCTCGAGCTTCAGCATGGGTGCGGGCTACGCGCTGACGGCGCTGCGGCTCGACTACGCGTTCGTGCCCTACCGCCTCGATCTCGGCGACTCGCACCGCGTCTCGTTCACCGCGCGCTTCTGAGGGCAGCCGTTGGCGCGGATCGCGCGCGCCGGTCCCGGCTTCAGCCCGGAGGCCAGGTCTCGAGGGTGAAGGCCCCGTCGCGCAGGACCACGTAGGTGAAGGTCTCCATCCAATCGCCGAGCACGAAGAACGTGCGCCCGTCCTCGCGGCGTTCCCAGGGATGATGGAAGTGGCCCACCATGACGGTGTCGAACCCTTCCTGGAAGCGCGGGATCGCGATCTCGTTCCACAGGCGGTCGCCCGCGAGTGGCCGGTCGGCCCGCGCGCGGCGGGACCAGTTCGACACCAGGTGCGCGAGCGGGATACCGATGTCCGGATGGAGGAGCTGATACAGGGCCACGCTGGTGGGATCGCGAACGACCTTCTTGAGCATGCGGTAGCCCAGGTCTCCGCCCACCAGGCCGTCGCCGTGGTGGAGCCAGATGCGATGCCCCTGGAGATCCAACGCCAGCGCGTCGCGATGGGTGCGCAAGCCGAGCTCATCCCTCAAGAATGGACCCAGCCAGAAATCATGGTTGCCGTTGAGGTAGGTGATCGCCACGCCCGAGGCGCGCAGATCGCGGAGCACCGCGAGCGTGGCGAAGTGACGGCGGGGGATGGCCGTGCGGTATTCGAACCAGAAGTCGAACAGGTCGCCGACGATGAAGAGGGAAGCGGCCGTGCCGCGCAGGGACGTCAGAAAATGGTGAAGGCGCGCTTCCCGCGCGGCTTCCTCCTCCCTCGGGTCCGCGCCGAGATGGGCGTCGGAGAGGAAGTAGGCGGTCACCGGTTCGGACATGCGCGGCAGGATAGCAACCGCGCGGAACGCCCGACAAGGCAGGGGCATCCGCGGCCGGCGGTGCCGGGCGGCACGATCGAGCGAGCGCCCTCCCGACTGTCCGCGCCGCGCCCGGGCGTCGGCTGGGGGCACTCGTCGAACGTCGCGCAACCCCGGGCACGATTCGCGCGTCCAATCCACCACGTGCGCGGGGCGCCAGGCCGGTCGACATTTGACGGGGTTGTGACAGACCAGCAGCGCTCCCGGTTAACCTGAACAGGATGCGAGCTGCCGCGCCGTCCGTGCGCGGATCAGCCGGATTCGCCAATGCAGGGAGGAAAGCGATGATCCGCAACCCCATGGGAACGATCCCTCCACGGCGTTACTACCTGGGTGCGCTGGCGATGGTGCTCGCCGGCCTCGTCATCGGGCTCGGCCTGAGCGCCGGCCTCGGGCTGCAGCGCGCCTCGAACGCCCAGAAGTCCGCCCTCGGCACGGTCTCGTCTACGCTGTCCCCTTCCGAGAGCCCGTTCGTTCCGGTGGTGGAGAAGTGCCTGCCCGCCGTAGTGTTCATCGACGTGCGCAAGAAGGCGGCGGCCGAGAACGAGTCCAGCGACCCGCAGATGGAATTGTTCCGCCGCTTCTTCAACGACCAGCAACAGCGTCGTCCGCAGAACGTCCCCAGCTCCGGCTCGGGCTTCATCGTCGACGCCGAGGGGCACATCCTCACCAACAACCACGTGGTCAGCAACGCCGACGACATCAACGTGACGCTCAACGACAAGCGCACCTTCAAGGCGAAGGTGGTCGGCACCGACCCCGAGAGCGACGTCGCGGTGATCCAGATCGAAGGCGAGCACCTCCCGTATCTCCAGCTTGGCGATTCCGACCGGATCCGCGTCGGGGACTGGGCGATCGCGATCGGCAATCCTCTCGGCATGCTGCGGGGCTCGGTCACGGTCGGCATCATCAGCGCGCAGGGGCGCGCCAACCTGAACATCTTCGGCAGTCAGGACCTCCAGTACCAGGACTTCATCCAGACCGACGCTTCGATCAACTTCGGCAACTCGGGTGGCCCCCTGTGCAACATCCGCGGCGAGGTCATCGGGATCAACACCGCCATCAACCCGAGCGGGCAGGGCATCGGCTTCGCGATCCCGATCAACCTGGCGAAGCACGTCGCTGACCAGCTGCTCGCGCACGGCAAGGTGCAGCGCGCCTGGATGGGCGTCTCGCTCGCCGAACTCACCCCCGAGGTCGCCGAGGGACTCGGCATCAGCGGCCAGGAGGGTGTGCTGATCGGTCAGGTGCACAAGGGATTCCCGGCCGAACAGGCGGGGCTGCGGCGCAACGACGTGATCGTCGAGTACGATGGCGAGCCGGTCACCGACATGGCTAAGTTCCGCATCCGCGTGGCCGATACCCCTCCTGGGAAGCACGCCTCGCTCGTGGTGCTTCGCGACGGCAAGCGGTTGCCGATCACGGTGACGCTCGCCGAGCGCACCCCCGAGGCGGTGGCGGCCGCGGCGCAGCGGCCGACCGCGCCGGTCGCCGAGGTCCAGGCGGGCATCGCGGTCCGTGAGCTCACCGAAGAGGAGATTGCCGACGCGCAGGTCAAGAGTGGCGTGATGGTCACCGAGGTCAAGCCCGGCAGCGCGGCCGATGACGCCAATATCCAGGCCAACGACATCATCGAAGAGGTCGGCGGCAAGCCGGTCACGAGTGTGCGCGAGTTCGGCCGGCTATTGCGCGCCGCCAGGAGCGTCGGGAAGGGCAAGACGGCGGTGCTGCTGGTTAACCGGAACGGCAACACCCAGTTCATCGCCCTGCCGATCGCGAACTGAAGTCCGGGATGGTGGCGGGAGAGGCGGTGCGGCGCGTCGCGCCGCTTCACCGCACCAGGGAAGGTGTGAACCGCTGATGCGACTCTCCTGGCGCCGGCCGGCGGCGGGCGCTCCGATGCTTCGGTCCTTCCGGATCGCCCTGTCGTGCGCCGGGGTGCTCGCGGCGTGGACGCCTCAGGCGTCGGCCCAGCCCGCGGCCGGCCCCGAATCGTTGGTCCTGACCGGGGCGCGTTCCTTCTCCGGTCCCGAGAACACCCGCATCGTCTTCGAGCTGTCCCGCGCCACCGCGTTCGTGGCGCCCGATTCCGGCGTCTCCCAACAGCTCACGCTCGCGATCCCGGGTGAGGCCGTCGCCCGCGCGCCGGGTGTCGCCGCGCTG